>JBDTXR010000567.1:0-4940 GCA_040006075.1 Byssovorax sp.
ACCCTGCTCACCCTCTCGGTGCCCGATGAAATGTTCCCCGCCGGCTCGATGGCGCTCCTCGCGAAGGCCCCCAACACTGTCGCCCAGATCCCGGCCGACTATTACAACACGGCCCTCTTCGACCGGTTTACCCAGAACATCAAGACGGTGACATTCATGCCGGAGGGCGACGGCCGCACCATGCACTGCTGCGGCGTTGACAAGCACACGATGAGCGTCAATCGCGCGCGCCTCTCGATCGCGGGCAACGACGTCAAGCACTGGACTGCGTACGTCATCTACCACGAGATGCAGCACCTCAACGGCTGGAGCCATGATCCGTGCGTGGGCGGCGTCGGCGACTGCGACGACGAGACCAACAGCGCTTATGGCAACCAGGGCGCGTTCCTCTTCGCGCTGGGCGTCGGTGGGCGCAGCTACCTCACGCCCGACGGCGACCCGTTGATGCCAACCACCGCGGCAGAGTCGGGCCAGCCCCTCCGCGGCGCCAGCGCGCCGTATGCGCTGCCGTCGACCCAGCACCTCTTCGTGCACTCGTGCACCTCGCTCCTCCTGCGGGTCAATCCATTGCGGGCCGTGTACTACGCCGACATGAAGCCGCTCTGCTCCGGCGACGCCATCGATGCCATGGTGCGGCTCGGCTACATCAGCCCGACTGACCCGCTCGCCTGCCCCGGCCTCACGGGGCCCGCACGCCTGTGCTGTCTCAACGCCAACGACGGCTATTGCGACCGGACTCCCACGGCAGGGTTCCTCGGAGCGGTGTGCACGGCAACCGAGGACACGAACGACTGCACCGCCTCGGGCGGGGCTTACGGCTCCGGCGGCATCACGACCTCTCCTTCCAGCGGCGGCACGACTGCCACTTCCGGCGGGTCCACGACGACCACCTCCGGCGGAACGACGAGCGACCCCGAAGCGTGCCTGTTCTCCGACGACGGCCCCCCGGAGCCCGGAGTCGTGCGGCTGGGCGATTCTTTCGTCGTCAGCGCCAATCGCCTCACCCTGGAGCTCGGCCGCCTCGACGCTCTGCTGAACGAGGCGCGGGCCGAGCCCGTCACCCTCGCTGACGGCGCGATCGGCTACAAGCTCGTGATGCTGAAGCCGGGCGGCACCTTCGCGCAGCTCGGCCTCCAGCTCGGCGATGTCCTCGTCAGGGTCAATGGCCAGCCCGTCTCACCCGAGCTGGCGATGCGCCTCGCGCTCAATCTCTCGAGCGCCGGTCAGGCGTCGATCGACCTCGTGCGAGGGTACGACGCCCGCAGCCTGTCCTATGCGGTCGCGCCCTGACGGGACGGCCGCTCATCGCATGGCGCGCTCGCGGGAGCCTCAGCCGCCCAGCGCCGTTCGAAACGCCGCCAAGGCGCGCTCGTCGAGGGCTCCGCCGGTGTAGACGATGTGGCCTGTGCGGTCGACGACCAGAGTCGTCGGGACCCGGCGCTGGCCGAGGGCCTGGGTGAGCTTGTAGTCTTCGTCGACGAGCTGCGGATACCGCATCTTGTGGGCGCCGACGAACGCCGCGGTGCTCTCCGGCGTCTCGCCGACGGCGACGCCGATCACCACGCCTCCGCTCGCGCGGGCGCGGTCGTCGAGGCGGTTCAAGGCGTCGAGCTCGGCCACGCAGGAGTCGCACCAGGGGGCCCAGAACGTCACCAGGGCCACCTTGCCGGCGCGGACCGAGTCGACCCCGGCGGCGCGGTTCTCCAGGGTGACGAGCTCGATAGCGGGCAGCATCGCGGCGGCGAGCGGAGCCGCAGGGGGCGCCACGGGCGCTTCGGAGCAGCCGAGGAGTAAAGCCAAAACGACTAGAAAAGGAGGCCAAGACCGCACGAGTACACGCTAACACGCAGGTCGTTCGACCGGAAGTAGCGCTCCACCGCGAGGTCGGCGTGGAGGGTGCGCGCGAGCTTCACGGGGAAGTCGAAGGTGCCTTTGAAACCGATGGTGTGGGCGTGGAGCGGGGCGAGATCGCTGTCGGCGGTGGCGAAGCCGGGATCGCCGAGGGCGATGCTGGTGCGAAAAAAATCGGCCCCGGTTTGCGTGTGATAGCGGTAATTGAAGCGGATCCGCGCGAACGCCGCGAGGCGCTGGTGGAGCTCGACCTCGAAGGTATGGGCGACGATCCCGAAGGTGTCGACGTAGAAGCGGTAAGAGCCGTGGACGGCGCCGTTCCAGGGCAAATGCTGGGCGATTCGCCCGACGAAGGCGTGACGCCCGCGCTCTCCGGGGAGCTTCTCGAGCTGGAAGGCCCCTTGTGGCGTGGGGACGATGTTCCACCCGTTGGAGAGCTGCCCTTCTTGCTGGGTGTAGCCGTAGTCGACGTGGGCGATGGTCGTCGGCGAGAGGAGCTGGGTCAGGCCGGCGTTGAAGTTGAGCGAGCTCCGCGCGTTGTGGCCGTCGTTGGTTCCCGAGAGGAGGTAGCGATCGAACCAGTCGAGCACGACGTTCATGCCGGCCGAGACCACGGTGTTGTCTTCGGCGAAGGCCTGCGTCAGCGCGAGGCCGGTGTTCCACGAGCGGTAGTTCTCTTCCTCGTGGTGGCCGTTGCGGATCGAGGCGGTGGTGTGGTCTTTCGCGTAGGTCGCGGTCCAGTCGACGGAGGCGGCCTCGTTGCGGCGCGAGGAGGTGCTCACGACGTCGATGGCGTCGGGCGACGCGGCGGTGACGACGTCGACCGGGATCCACACGCGGTGGGTGAGGTGGGCGCCTTGCTTGATCACCACCTCGAGCTGCGGCTGATCGACGCGCATCTCTTCGGAGCCCGGTCCGCCGGGCTTTCCGGCGCGCGACTGGTAGCCGGTACCGCTCTGATCGAAGCGCGTGTAGCGCACGGCGACCGAGTCGAGCCGGAAGAGCGGCGGCGGCTTCGCCAGGATGTCCGCGTCGGTGAAGAGCGGCGCGCGGGGCGCCGGAGCGGGCGCCGCGGGGTCTTCGGCCGCGGCGGTGCGGGCCAGCAGCACGGCCGCGAGCAGCGCGAGCGCGAGGCGTGGGCGCGCCGGATCGATCACTGACAACCGCAGCCGCCGCCGGCCGCGACGCCGTCGCCGCCGGCGGCGCCCTCGCGCGTGCTGTAGAGCTTCTGCTTGCGGTGGGCCTCGAGCGGATCGTCGGAGAGCGACATCATCGGATCGGCGAGGCGAGCGCGGCGGTTCTGGGGGACGACGGCGCACCCGCCGAGCGTGACGGCGAGCAGCAGGATCGAGATCGAGATCGAGATCTTCACAGCGAGCCTCCGAGCGTGATTCCGAAGCCGCCTCCGGCGACGGTGGGCGCGAAGTAACGGAGCCTGGGCGCGGCGCTCTGTGCGGGCTTCACCGCGGCGCGCTCCTTCCTGCGATCGCCGGCAAACGAAGCGTCGACGACGCCGATGGCGGCGATGAAGAGGTCGACGCTGAAGAGCGCGCCGAAGGCGGTGCGGGTGATCTTGGTGCCGTGGTAGACGGCGTCGGGGCGGCTCGCGAGGAGGATCGCGATGGCGATCTCGCTCGCGACCGGGACGGCGCTGAAGGCGGCCGCGCGCTTCCACTCGCCCGCCGTGGCGTGCGCGGCGAGGGGCGCGAGCGCGACGCCCGCGCCCGCGACGACGAGGCCGACGTCCTTCGCGGCGTCGTCCTTGCCGCGATCGGCGATCGTCGCGCCGATGGCCAACGGCACCAGCGCGGCGACGGCGCCCGCGAGCAGGGCGACGAGGCCGGCGGCGTCGTCGTCGTCGGCTGCGCCCTTCGCGGTGACGACCGGCGTCGCGAGGGGCGAGCTCTCGTCGGCGACGGCCACGCCGGGCGCGGCGGTCGCGAGGAGCGCCGAGGCGAAGAGCAGGCTCGCGGCGGCGCGCGCGGGGTTCACGCGGCGACCGTAGTACAGGACGCGAAGGGGCGTCAAACGCGGGAGCGCTGAGAAGTTTGCGCGGATCTCGCTGTTGAACGGCCGCGAGGGAGCGCACAATCGCACCCCGGAGAACACGCTCATGAACCTTCGTAACGTAGCTTCGCTTTTTGTTTCGACGCTCGGGATCACGCTCTCGGCGTGCGGCTCCGACGGCACCACCGCCGCCACCAACGGCACGACCGGGAGCGGCGGCGCGACCGGGAGCGGCGGCGCGGGCGGCTCCGCATCGACGTCAATGTCAACGTCGACATCGACGTCGATGTCAACCACCGACGCCGCGACGAGCAGCGGCGCGGGCGGCTCCGGCGGATCGATGCCGGCCTCGCCTGTTTGCACGGCGCCGATCCAGGCGGCGGACATCAGCAAAGTCACCACCAAGGTCGGGAGCGGGAAGGGCACCTGCACCGAGCAGGCGTTCGCCGACGCGGTGAAGCTGGGCGGCGTGATCACCTTCGACTGCGGCGGCGCGGCGACGATCAACATCACCTCGCAGAAAGAGCTGCCCAAGGACAAGGACACGGTCATCGACGGCGGCGGTCTTGTCACCCTCGACGGCGGCGGCAAGACGCGGATCCTCAACTTCAACGGCGGCGATTTCCGCAAGACCAAGACCACGGTCACCCTCCAGCACCTGGCCTTCAAGAACGCCAGGTCGTCGGGGACCGCGATAGCGCCCGCGCCCGCGCCGTGCTCGCAGGGCACCGACACCGACGGCGGCGGCGCGGCGATCCTGATCCGCGACGGCGTCCTCCACGTGATCGACGTGGACTTCGAGGACGGCAAGGGCCCCGCGCTCGGCCCCGACGTGGCCGGCGGCGGCGTCTACGGCATCGGCTCGCTCGACATCACCATCGTCGGGAGCCGTTTCAAGAACAACGCCGCGGCCAACGGCGGCGCGGTGGGCTCGCTCTTCAGCAACCTCACCCTCGTCAACGACGTCTTCGATCACAACCAGGCCACGGGCAGCGGCGCGAACTACATCGACTCGGCCTGCAAGGTCAACGGCGGCGAGAGCGGCAACGGCGGCAACGGCGGCGCGGTGGTGATCGACGGCG
>JBDTXR010000568.1:0-4912 GCA_040006075.1 Byssovorax sp.
GGAAGATCAGCTCGCCGATGATCATCTCGGCGACGCTGCGGGTGTTGCTGAAGGGGGCGTTGAAGACCGGGACGCCGCGGCGGTTCGCGGCCGCGAGATCGACCTGGTTCACCCCGATGCAGAAGCAGCCGATCGAGAGCAGCTTGTCGGCCTTGTCGAGCACGCTCGCGGTGACGTGGGTCTTGCTGCGGATCCCGAGGACGTGGACCCCCTGGATCGCGGCCGCGAGCTCGTCGCCCTTGAGCGCGGAGCTGCGAGTCTGGATCTCGACGCCCTCGGCGACAAAGAGGCGGTGCGCGCTCTCGTGAATGTTCTCGAGGAGGAGGACCTTGACGGGCTCTTTCGGCGGGCCGGACGACGGGGCAATGCTCATGGGGGCCCGCGTTCTAGCGCAGGTCGCCCCGCGTGCTCGGCTTTTTTTCGCGCCGCGCGCCGCCGTGGTACGCGCCCCTCCGGTGCTGTCCGACGATCTCACCTCCGACGCGTTGACCGCGGATTTTCGGCTCTGGCAGCGTCGGCGAGGGCACCGCTTCTCGGTCGACGATCTGGCGACGGCCTGGGTCGCGGCGCGCGCGAGGCCGGCGGCGCGCGCGGCGCTCGATCTCGGCTGCGGCATCGGCTCGGTGTTGCTGATGATCGCCTGGCGCCTGCCCGACGCGCGCTGCTTCGGGATCGAGGCGCAGGAGATCTCGTTCGGCCTCGCGCAGCGCAACGTGGCCGAGAACGGCGTGGGCTCGCGCGTGACGGTGGCCCACGGTGATCTGCGCGAGCTGGCGCGCGCCGAGGCCTATCCGCCGTGCGATCTCGTCACGGGGACGCCGCCGTACCTGCCCCTCGGGACGGCGCTGCCGTCGCCCGATCCGCAGCGCGCGGCGGCGCGGATCGAGCTCCGCGGAGGGGTCGAGGACTACCTGCTCGCCGCGTCGCGCGTGCTCGCGCCCGAGGGCCGCGCGGTGGTCTGCGCCGACGGCCGCTTCCCCGAGCGGGTGATCCGCGGCGCGGCGGCGGCCGGCCTCGCGCCGTTGCAACGGATCGACGTGTTTCCCCGCGTGGACGCGCCGGATCCGCTGCTCGCGGTGTGGACCTGCGCGCGGCTCGACGCGGCGGCGGCGCCGTCGCTCGACGTCGACCGGGTGGTGATGCGCGACGCGGGCGGCGAGCGGTCCGAGGCCGCGCTGGCGATGCGGCGCTTCTTCGGGCTCGATCTCGTTTGACCTGCAACGATTTCGTTGGAGGTGAAACGAATCGCGCCCGGGGGCTTCAGATGTCGGCGATCCGGATCACCTCGAGCGACTCGCCGTCGGCGACGCCCTCGCGATCGGCGGGGATCACCACCAGGGCCTCGGCCTCGGCGAAGCTGGTCACGGCGCCCGAGTCCTGGTTGGGGAAGAGGCGCGCGACCAGCCCGTCGGGCCCTTGCTCGAGGCGGGCGCGGCGGAACTCTTCGCGGCCGGCCTCGCGGCGGAGCGCGCCGGCGACGCGGGCGCGGAGGCGGGCGGGGAGGGGAGCGGCGTCGCCCTGGAGCGCGCGGAGCAGCGGGACGCCGAAGAGCAGGAACGTGAGCGAGGCCGAGGCCGGGTTGCCCGGGAGGCCGAGCACGTGCGCCGCCCCGGCGCGACCCACGGCGAGCGGCTTGCCCGGCTTGAGCTTCACCCGCCAGAAATCGAGGGTCACGCCCGCGGCCTCGAGCGCGGGGCGGATCACGTCGTGATCGCCGACGCTGACCCCGCCGATGGTGACGACGACGTCGGCGCCGCGGAGGGCGTCGGCGACCGCGGCGCGGGCCACCTCGGCGTCGTCGCGGACGAAGGGCGCGACGCGGACGATCGCCCCCGCGGCGCGGGCGTGCGCGGCGACGAAGTACCCGTTGGACTCGGTGACGGTGCCCGGGAGCGCTGGATCGCCCGGCGATCGCAGCTCGTCGCCCGAGCAGAGAACGGTGACCACCGGGCGGCGCGCGACGAGGAGCTGCGGGCGATCGAGGGCCGCGCCGAGGGCGATCTTGCCGGGCGTGAGCCGCATCCCGCGCCGGAGCGCGATCGCCCCCTGCTCGAGATCGGCGCCCTTGCGGCGCACGTGCGCGCCGGCTCGCGGCGCCGCGGCGATGGTGATCGTGTCGCCCGCGCGCCCGGCGTTCTCCTGCATCACCACGGCGTCGGCGCCCGCGGGCAGCCGCGCCCCGGTGAAGATCCGGCAGGCCGATCCCGGCGCCAGATCCGGCAGCGCGCGCCCGGCCGCGCTCTCGCCGACGACCGGGATCACCAGGGGGCCGGCGCCGAGGTGATCGTTTGACCTCAAAGCATATCCGTCCATCGCGCTGTAGTCGAAGGCCGGCATCGGCGCGGGCGCCGCGAGATCTTCGGCGAGGACGCGGCCGAGGGCGTCGTCGAGCGCGACCCGCTCGGAGCCTAGGGGCGTGATCGAGGCGAGGAGGCGCGCCAGGGCCTCGGCGAAGGTGAGCATCAGCCGGGCTCCTGGTGGCCGTGGTGAACGGTGCGGCCCGAGGCCAGCGCGACCGCGTGCGCGAGGGTCGGCGTGATCAGCGCCTCGACCGCGAGCTGCACGGCCTTGGGGCTGCCCGGGAGCGCGATGACGACGACGCCGCCCGAGACGCCCGCGACGGCGCGCGAGAGGATCCCGCGCGGGCCGATCTGGTCCCACGAGAGCCGGCGAAACGCCTCGCCGAAGCCGTCGAGGGTCTTGTCGAGGAGCGGCGCCACGGCCTCGATCGTGCGATCGCGCGGCGCTACCCCGGTGCCGCCGGTCATGATGATCGCCTGGGCATCGCGAGCGGCGATCAGGACCTTCACGGCGTCCTGGATCCGATCGAGATCTTCGCGCAGGACGGCGTGCGAGGTGACGGTGAAGCCCGCGGCGCGGAGCAGATTTCCCAGCAGCCGGCCGCCCTCGTCGTCCGCGGGCGTGCGGGTGTCACTCAGCGTCAGGGTGGCGATACGGACCGGATCTTGGCTCACGCCGCGAGGTTTACGCCGACGCGCGGCGCGACGCGATTCCATTCGGAACGACCTCGAATCACCGCCGCGACGGCGCGACCGTCGAGGCGAGGGGAGGGGCCGGCGGGCCGGCGCCGGGCGAAAGTGCGAGACGAATCTGCCGCGGGAACTGTGCGCGCGCGGGGCGCATCCTGCTAGAACGTCCCCCATCGTGCGTCCTGCCCTCTCCCCCCAGCCGCGTAACGAACCCCTGTGTCACCGCTGATCCCGTTCGCTCAGGTGCCGGAGCTCCCGCTCTCGTTCCTGAAGTACATCCCGCTGCTCAACCGGGCGATCGATCCGCTCCACCCGCCGACGATCAAGCCCTTCGGTACCCTGGTGGCGATCGGCGTGTACGTCGGCTCGGTGGTGGTCATGCGCCACGCGCGGCAGCGCGGCCTGAACGAGAAGAAGACGAGCGAGTTCATCTTCTGGACGGTGGGCGTGGGCTTCATCGGCGGGCACGTGCTCGACGCGATTTTCTACCACCCGGATCGGGTGACGGGAGACCCGCTCTACATCATCAAATTGTGGGAGGGCCTCTCGAGCTACGGCGGCTTCGTCGGCGCGCTCGTCGGCGCCCTGGCCTGGCGCTTCTCGCGCAAAGAAGCGGTGATGGGCTACATCGAGTGCGTCGCGAGCGCGTTCCCGCTGGCGTGGGTCTTCGGCCGCGCCGGGTGCGCGTCGGTGCACGATCACCCCGGCCACCGCTCGGATCTGTGGTTCGCGGTGCAGTGGCCGATCGGGCGCGGCCACGCGTGGGAAGGCCGCTTCGATCTCGGCCTCATCGAGATGACGCTGATGATCCCGCTCGCCATCGCGTTCTGGATCCTCTGGAAAAGGCGGCCCCAGCGGCCCCTCGGCTTCTACATGGGGGTCCTGTGCTCGGCCTACGCGCCGGTGCGCTTCTGCCTCGATTTCCTCCGCGAAGACGAGCACGACACATTCGGCGGCGATCCTCGCTACGCCGGCCTCACGCCGGCGCAGTGGGCCTGCTTCGCCCTGCTGGGCGCCGGGCTCTATTTCCTCCGCATGTGGAAGAAGGGCCTCGACGCCGGCGAGGGCGCGACGACCGATCCGTCGTCGGCCCCGCAGATCGAGGTCGCGCTCGCCACCGGAACGGCGCTCATCCCCGACGAGACCGACGAGGACGAGCCCGCGAAGATCGAGGCCGAGGCGAAGCCCGAGGCCACGCCCGCCGCGGGCGACGAGGCGACGCCCTCGACGCCGCAGGAGTGACCGCTCCGCCGGGCTTCAGATCGCGGCGCTGATCTCGAGCCCGACGCGCTCGGGGAACCACGACGCGGGCGCGCGGCGGATCCCGTTCTCGACCGCGTACTTGGTGAAGAGGTCGAACCACTCGAGGCCGGGCAGCTCGCGCATCTTCTGCTCGACCTTGTCGATCGCCGTGCCCTCGGCCCCGTCGAAGAGAAACTGGATCGCGTGGACCGACTCTTCGCGCGGCGACATGCCCTCGCCGACGGGCGTCCAGCCGATCTTCAGCGCCCGCGAGACCACCCGCTGCGTGAGCTTCGACGCCGCGAGCCGCCGCTTGGCGTGCTCGCGGTAGAACGCGTAGTGCCGGAGCTCTTGCTTCATGATCCGCCCGCAGATCACGCTGAGCACCGGGTGCTGGATCCGGTCGATCAGGCACTGGTACGCGTAGTACGTCGTGATCTCTTGCACCGTGCCCCAGATCATGTGCACCGCGGGCCAGGCCTCGGGGAAGATCCGCGAGAGGATGCTCTGGCCGACCTCGTCGATGCGCTCCCCTGCGCCGCGCGTCTTGAAGAAGCTCTGCCGGTACGTCTGCGAGACCGGCTCGCCGTAGGCCTCGAGGAAGCGGCGGAAGGCGCGGCCGTGGAACTCTTCTTCGTACATCCACGCGCAGATGAAGGGCGCGAAGTCGGGCTCCTCGA
>JBDTXR010000569.1:0-4887 GCA_040006075.1 Byssovorax sp.
TCGAGGGCGACGAAGAAGAGGCCTCGCGCCTCAGCGTGCGCCTCGCCGAGATCCTCGATCTGCGCCTCAACAAGGGCGACGAGGCCCTCGGCGTGCTCGAGCGCATGGCCGACCAGGGCGACGAGCCCTGCCGCGTCGCCTACGTCGCGCTCGGCGACAAGCTCGGCTGGAAGGGCATCGTCGCCACCAAGCTCGTGGCCTGGAACGAGTCGGCCTCGGGCCCGCAGCGCAACGAGGCGCTCCGCTCGGCCTTCGATCGCTTCCTCGACATCGGCCGCGACGCCGACGCCACCCGCGTCGCGATGGAGGTCGCCCGCTCGCGCGGCGCCGACCACGACCTCGCCGAGAAGCTCGAGCAGCTCGCCACCAAGCTCAAGGACCTCGACGCCCTCGGCGTGGCCCACGACCTCCTCGGCAAGGAGACGTCGGGCGTCGCCCGCGCCGCCGAGCTCGTCCGCCAGGCCGAGGTCCAGGTCCAGGCCGGGGTCGACCCGATCGAGGCCATGCAGCACGGCGAGTCGGCGCTCACCAGCGTCCCGCCCGCCGAGGTCGAGCCGCTCCTGACGCGCCTCGCCGCGCTCACCCAGGCCCCGGGTCACGTGATCGATCTCTACGAGCGTCAGGTCGGCCGCTGTCGCGCGCCGGCTGACCGCCTCGTCGCGCTGGCCCGCGCCGCCCAGGACGCCGCCGAGCGCGGCGCCAACGACCGGGCGCGGAGCTTCTTCGAGCTGGCCCTCGGCGGCGGCGTCCAGGAAGAGACGATCACCGCCCTCGAAGGCGCGGCGCGCCTCGGCGACGACAAGGCCTCTGGCACCGCGCTCCGCTCCATCCTCGCCGACGCCCTCGCGGCCGGCGGGCAGGGCTCGCGCGACGGCGGCCGCACCCGCGGCGCGCTCCTCCGCCGCGCCGCCACGCTCGCCCACCGCGATCTGCTCGACGTCAACAAAGCCTTCGGCTGGCTCGGCGACGCGCTGATCACCCACGTCGACGACGCCTCGCTCGAAGCCCTGGAGCAGCTCGGCCGCGACGTGAGCGACATCCCCCGCGTCGAGGCCACGCTCAGCCGCGCGCTCGAAGAGGTCTTCGACGGCCCGCTGGTGCGCAAGCTCCTCCTTTGCCGCGCCAAGCTCCGGCGCGACGTGGTCGGCGACCGCAAGGGCGCCGCGGTCGACCTCAAGAAGCTCCACGACCTCTCCCCGTCGGACCTCGACGTGATGAACGATCTGTCGAGCCTCCTCCTCGAGCTCGGCGACCACCGCGGGATGATCCAGCTCTACGAAGATCAGATCCTCCGCGGCCGCGATCCGGCCCTCCGCGCCGAGCTCGCGCGCAAGGTCGCCCGCATCTGGGAGGAAGACCTCGGCGACGCGCGCGAGTCCGCCGACGCCTGGCGCCGCGTGCTCCGCATGAAGGCCGGCGACACCGAGGCAACAGGCGGCCTCGACCGCGCCAAGGCGGGCAAGCTCAAGCGCGCGCCGCCGCCGCCCGCGGGCGGGGTCGTGGCCGCGCCGCGCACGCCGTCAGCGCCTCCGCCGGCCGCGCCTCCGCCGCCCGCGCTGGTCGCCCCGGCGATCATCGCGACGCCTCCTTCGGCGCCCCCGCCCTCCTCGGGACGCGGAGCCGACGAAGACGTGGAGAACACCGCCGACGGCCCGCCCCGCGGCTTCTCGCACCCCGACCTCGCGCACCACGGCCTGGGCGAGCACCACGACGCGTCCGCCGCTCCCGCTCCGGAGCACGCGTACCCCGAGCAGCCCGCGCACGATCCCCACGTGTACGCCCAGCCGCAAGCGCCCGAGTACACCCAGCAGGGCCACGACGCGCCCGGCGGCTACCCCGGCTACCCGCAGCAGCCGCAGCCTGGCTACTACCCCGAGGCCGGCCACGAAGCCCCGCAAGCGGCGCCGCCGGCCTACCCGCAGCCGGGCTACGAAGCGCCGCACTACGCGCAGCCGCAAACCGGCTACGAGCAGCCCGGCTACGCGCCGCCGGCCTACGATCCCCACGCGGCCCCCGCCGCCCCGCAGGGCTACTACCCGCCCGAGGCTTACCCGGGCTACGCGGCCGCGCAGCCCCCGCCGGCCCACCCGGCCGAGCATCCCGCACACGAAGACGGAGGCGACGAGATCGCCGAGGTCGACGACGCCGAGCTGATCGAAGAAGACACCGACAAGCACAAGCACTGAAGCGCGAGCGGACGGAAAGCGACGGCTACCTGGCCTTGCTTCCTCGGCTCACCAGAAGATCGATCGCCGCTCCTTCAACCCCCGGTTCAGCATCGACTGGATGGTCCCGCGCACCTTCGCGACCTTCTCTTCGATCACCGCGTCGTCGTCGTCGGGATCGCCCTCGAAGGCCATCGGCTCGCCGAAGTGGATCCGGTATTTCGTCGGCAAGGGGAGCTGCCCGCCGGGCAGGAGAAATTGCGGCAAAATTGGGAAGTTTGGCATCCCGAGGGCCTTCGCCAGCGCGCCGAAGTTGCCGAGCGAAATGTACTGCTCCTCGGCGCCGATCACCGCGATTGGCACGATCGGCGTATCGGTCTCCAGGGCCAGGCGCATGAAGCCCAGGCCGAACTCACCCAGCTTGTAGCGGTCGGCGAAGCTCTTCGAAATCCCGCGCACGCCCTCGGGGAACACCAGGATCGCCTCGCCGAGATCGAGCAGCCGGCGCGCGTTCTCGGGCACGCCCACCACCTGGCCCACGCGCGAGAACATGGTTGAAATGAAGGGCAGAGTCTGCGTCCATTTCTCCACCATGCTCCGCACGATCCGCGGTGGATCGGTGTCGAGGAACATCGCCGCGCCGAGGATCATCCCGTCGAGCGGGAGCTGGCCCGAGTGGTTGGACACCAGGAGCACGCGCCCGCTCGGCACCCGCTCGATCCCGTGCACCGCGGTGCGGAAATAGAAGCGATGGAAGAACGCGGCCACGCCCACCGCGTACTTCGCCCACGAGGGATCGAGGCCAAACGGATCGACGCCGCCGCTGCCGATCGCCCCCTCGACCTGGGCCAGGCGCTCCTGGAAATCGCGGCCGAGCAGGCGAATCGTGAAGTCGTCGAGCGCCTCGCGCACCGCGTCCGCGCCGAGCCGGGCGACGGGGAGCGCGTCGTGGGTGGCGAAATGAGCGAACCGGGCGAGAGCCTTCGAGTTGGCCATGGGGTCGGCGGCCAAGCTACTCCAACGCCCCACGAATCGCAGCCCGAAGGCGACGAAAGCGGGTGGTTGCCCGCGGACGCGGCCGGACGAAGGAGAGCGCTGCTCCAGCGCCGGGCGGCGCCTCCCCGCGAACGCCGACAACACAGGTCTTGACGATCGCCCGGACACGGCGCCACGGTCGTTTCCCATGAGCCGCGACGACCCGCCCTTCAGCGCCCCTCCGCCGGTGCCGCTCCCCTCGTCGCCGCCGCCGCGCCCCGCGCAGCGGCAGTCGCGCCGGCCGCCGCCGGGAGAAGAGCCCGAGCCCCCGCCGATCCTGATCACCGGGATCTGCGGCCGCCTGGGCAAGCGCCTGGCCCGCCGGCTCCACCGCGAGCTCCGGGTCATCGGCATCGATCGTCGCGAGTTCGAGGGCCGCCCCAAGGACGTCCAGCACTACTGCTTCGACATCCGCCGCAAGAAGACCCAGGACATTTTCCGTCAGCAGAAGCTCGCCGCCGTGGTCCACCTCGGGGTCATGCACGATCCGCGGGCCAGCCAGGCCGAGCACCACAGCTGGAACGTGGCCGGATTCCAGCGCCTGCTCGAGTTCGTGGCCCAGTACGACGTCCCCAAGCTGGTGGTCCTCTCCAGCGCCAACGTCTATGGCCCTCGCCCCGACAACCCGCAGCTCCTGCCCGAAGACGCGCCCCTGCTCGGCGGCGCCGCCTTCAGCGAGATCCGGGACCTGATCGAGGTCGACATGCTGGCTCAATCGTTCTTCTGGAAGCGCCCAGAGACAGAGACGGTGATCCTCCGGCCGGTGCACATCGTCGGCAGCGTCCGCAACGCCCCTTCCAACTACCTTCGTCTCAACGTGATACCCACTCTCATGGGCTTCGATCCCATGGTGCAAGTCCTCCACCAGGACGACGTGGTCTCGGCGATAATCGCCGCGCTCCGCCCCGCGATCCGAGGGATTTTCAACGTGGCGGGCCCGCCGCCGCTCCCGCTCTCCCGGCTGATCGCGCTCACCGGCAGGCAGCGAATGGCGATACCGCACTTCCTCGCTCAAGGCATCATCAAGCGCCTCTGGCAATACCGGGCCACCTCGTTCCCGGCGCCCGAGCTCGATCACATCCGCTACGTGTGCATGGTCGACGACAGCCGCGCCCGCGAGGTGATGGACTACGCGCCTGCCCATGGCATCGAGTCCACGGTGCGCGCGGTCGACGACATCTGTTGAGACAGGGCTCATTGCTGAATTTGATGTAGAAAATCGAATTCAACAACCGCCGGGTGAGCCCGGGCACGTGGGCAACCGTTCGGTTTCATTGATTATTTCGGGTGTCGTCGGGCCTCCGCGGGGGCAGGCGTCCCCTTGACACGGAATGAAGCTCGAAACTATGGTGGACCGCCCGCGGAGCCTGATCTGGTAAGCCGCACCAGGACCCGAGCAGCAGCGCCGAAATGAGCCGGAACAACCTCGAAGATATCTATCCGCTCGCACCGATGCAGCAGGGCATCCTCTTCCAGACGCTCCTCGCGTCGGAGGCCTCGGAGACCGCGGAGACGGGCGCGTATTTCGTCCAGACGGGGTGGACGCTTCGGGGCGACGTCGACACCCGGGCTCTGGTCCAGGCCTTCCAGGACGTGACCGCGCGCCACGCGGCGCTGCGCACGGCCTTCGTGTGGGAGAAGCTCGAGCAGCCGATGCAGGTGGTCTGGAAGCGGGTGAAAATCCCCG
>JBDTXR010000570.1:0-4882 GCA_040006075.1 Byssovorax sp.
AGGGCTACGGCGAGATCATCGGCGGCGGCCAGCGCGAGGACGATCTCGCCACGCTCGAGCGCGCGATCCAGGAGCACAAGCTGCCGAAGAAGCCCTTCGAGTGGTACCTCGATCTGCGGCGCTACGGCACCTTCCCGCACGCCGGCTTCGGCCTCGGGATCGAGCGCGCGGTGGCCTGGATCTGCGGCCTCCCGCACGTGCGCGAGACCATCCCCTTCGCGCGGATGCTGAACCGCCTCTCGCCGTAGGACCTCAAGTTCGCTTGCCGCGCGCCGTCTCTGGAACCAAAGAAGGAGTAGGCTTCTTCGGCGTGGACCGCGACCTGGCCCCCAACCGAGCAGAGGAGGACACGACATGGCTCGACTCGTCGGCTTCATCGGTAACCGTCCTGATCTCGGCGCCCGCGTGATCGAGCTCGAGGGGCGAGCCCTGGACGTGCGGCGGAAATCGGGCGTGACGCCGGGCTGGGGAGTGGGCTTCTACCAGGGCGGCGAGATCCTCCTGAAGCGACGCCCGCTCGACGATCGCGCCGAGATCAAGATGACGGACATCACGCGCGACATCCGCGCCGACGTCGCGCTCGCGCAGGTCCGGCTCGCCACGGTCGGCCCGCTCCGCACCGAGAACACCCACCCCTTCCGCTACCGCTCCTGGCTCTTCGCCAACACCGGCACCGTCGAGGCGTTCACCACGCTGCGCGGCCGCCTCGCCGAGTCGCTGCCGCAGTTCCTCCAGCGCGACGTGCGCGGCGAGACCGACAGCGAGCTCCTGTTTCACCTGTTCCTCTCGTTCCTCCACGACGCCGGGCAGCTCGATCGTCCGCACGTCGATCCCACCACGGCGGCCGCGGCGCTGCGCTCCACCATCGCCCTCGTCGATCGCCTCTGCGCGGAAGAGGGCGCGGCCGCGACGGCGCTCAACGTGCTGATCTCGAGCCCCGAGTACGTGCTCGCGCTCAACGGCGGCCCGCCCATGGCGTACCATGTCTTCCAGGGCCAGCGCGATCTCGAGCGCCTCTTCGGCGACGGCGGCCTCGGCCGGATGCGGATCCCCGACTACGCGTCGAGCCGCCTCACGCTGATCGCCTCGGACTTCGAGGACGACCGGATCCCGGAGGGGTGGACCGCGGTGCGCGAGCGTGCGATCGTCACGTTCACCCGCGCGAATGAGCCGCTCATCGAGAACGTGTCCTGAGCCTTTCCCGGCTCGATTTCGCGCCCTCGCGCTGATCTTCACCGCCGGCTGCGCCGCGGGCCCCGGCTTCACCACCGCCGGATCGATCGACGCCGCGCGCCGCCGCCCCGACGGCGTCGCGGTCGATCCCACCGGCGAGCCGCCGCGCGCCCGCGAGCACGCCAGCGCTTCGGATCGGCTGGTCACCCTGCGCACGCCGCTCGGGGCCGATCGCGCCGTCGACACCGTGAGCGAGCTCTTTCGCAAGATCGTGATCGAGGACAGCGACGGCCTCGAGGCGCTCTTCACGCGCGAGGCCACGACCAGCACCGGCGCGCCGGGCACCTCGGCGACGCCGCTCGCGGTGCTGTGGTGGCAGCAGCGCTTCCGCCGCCTCGACTACACCCGGCTCGCGGGCGAGCCGATCTTCCGCGAGGCCGAGATCGAGATCTACCGCGCCGAGGACGACGTCGACGCGCCCAGCCACCCGGCGATCCACCTGGAAGCGCTGGGCGAGACCGACGTGGTGATCCGCCTGCCGATCGTCACCTCGCACGCCGGAGCCGATCGCCTCTTCGGCGACGAGATGATCTTCTGGCTCCGTCGCGAGGGCGATCGCTACAAGATCTACCGCATGCTCGAGGACTTCCAGCTCAGCTGATCTCTCCCGGCGAGAGTGCCAGTCGGCGTCGATCCTTTGCGATCGGCGGCGAGTTCAGGCACCTTGTCGCCTCATGACCCGACTCAAAATTGCCTTCGTCGGCTCGGGCGGAGCGTCGCGCGGCCTCGCTCACCTCGGCGTCCTCAAGGCCTGCGAAGAGCTGGGGATCGCCCCGGAGATCTTCGTGGGCGCGAGCGCCGGAGCGATGGTGAGCGCCACCTACGGGCAAGACATCCCGCTCGACGTGCTGCTCGACGGCTATCGCCTGCCCTGGCGCAGGCGGCACCATGGGCCGCGGCTCGACGTGTCGGCGTTCCTCGGGATGCCCAGCCTGCGCGACCTCTCGGATCCAGGCTACCTGCTCTCGGGGATGTTCTCGATCGACAAGCTCGAGCGGTACCTCGCGAAGCATTTGCCCATCAACGATTTCCGCGCGCTGCCGCGATCGATCTTCGTCACCGCGGTCGACCTCGACAGCGGGCAGCGCGCGGTGTTCGGACCCGGCTACGAAGAGAGCGTCCCGGTGAGCCAGGCCGTCGCGGCGAGCTGCTGCGTCCCGGGGATCTTCCGGCCGTACCGCATCGGCGATCGCTACTTCCTCGACGGCGAGGTGGTGCGCACCAACTCCGCGGACATCGCCGTCACCGCCGGCGCTGACGTGGTGATCATCTCCAACAGCTACCGGCCCGAGGAGCGGTCGAACGATCACCGCCCGATCGCGCGGCGCGGCGCTCCGTCGGTGCTGCGGCAGGCGCTCAACATCCTGGTCACCGAGAAAGAGCGCCGCGACGTGGAGCTGCTCTCGAAGCTCTACCCCGGCGTCACGTTCCTCGACGTCGCGCCCGACATCGGCGGCTTCAGCGACTTCAACCGCTTCGCGGCGCGCCCGCTGATCCTGCGCGGCTACCGGACCGGCCTGCGCGTGCTCGCGAAGGCCAAGGAGCGCGGCGTGTTCGAGGAGCGCGCGCTCTCGCGAGGCTCGGGCACGCTCAACTGAAACGCGGCGCAGGGAGACCGCCGCGCGCGAAAAACCCTAGGAAACAAGCAGCTTGACGACGAACGTGGTGCTGCCGAGGCGCAGGCGATCGTTGTCGCGGAGCTGACGACGATCGCCGGGCGAGAGGCGTTGCTCGTTGAGGAAGGTGCCGTTGCGCGAGCTGTCGTCCTCGACGAACGCTTGACCGGTGGCCGAGTCGGCGTGGACGCTGGCGTGGCGGGACGAGGCGCTCGCGTCTTGCAGCGCGATGTCGACGCCCTCGCTCGCGGATCGACCGAGCTGGGTGCGGCCGCTGTGGATCGGCCAGAAGCTGCCCGCGGGATCGTTCTGGAACGTGACCAGGAAGCCCACGAGGACGCGGCCTTGCGTGCCGATCGGCGAGCCCACGGGCGGCGGGCCGGAGAGCGCGCCCGGCGTCATCATGGGCGGCGGCGTGAACACGCCCGGCGGCGCGATGGCGCCGGGTTGCATCGGCGCGCGGGCCGGCATCATCGGCGGCGGCGCGGCCATGCCGCCGTTCGACGACGGCATCATCGGCGGGGGCGCGCCGAAGCCGCCGATGGCCGAGGGCTGCGCGGTGACGCCCATCGGCGCGGCGCCCATCCCGCCAAAGCCTCCTTGCTGCGGCGGGGGGGCCTGCTGCGGGGCGGCCATGGGCGGCGCGGCCTGCTGCGCTGCTGGAGCGCCGGGGGCCGGCGCCGCGGGCGCAGCGCGGGCCCAGGGCGAGGCGAACGCGGCCTCGGGCGCGGCGCCGCCCGACGAAGCGAACGCGACGGGGACGCCCGAAGGCGCCTGCTGAATCG
This sequence comes from Byssovorax sp., assembly GCA_040006075.1. Lineage (GTDB taxonomy): Bacteria > Myxococcota_A > Polyangia > Polyangiales > Polyangiaceae > JANYGI01. Next base: position 3,635 of record JBDTXR010000570.1, read on the forward strand.
GCGGGGGCGGACCGTATCCGCTCGACATGGGCGGCGGCGCGGCCGCGCCGTACCCGCCTGAAACGGGGGGCGGAGGCGCTCCGCCGCCGAAGCCGACCACGGGCGGAGGCGCAGGAGCCCCGCCGCCGAAGCCAACCACGGGCGGCGGCGCAGGAGCTCCGCCGCCGAAACCACCCATCGGCGGGGGCCGACCGCCGCCGCCGACACCCACCGGCGGCGGCGCTGGATAGCCGGCGTTCGCCGGCGCAGGCGGTGCGTACGCCGGCGCAGGCTGCGCGTAGGCCGGGCCGGGCGGCGCATACGCACCGCCCATCGCCATGGGGGGAGGCGCAGGCGCGCCGCCTTGAGCTGGAGGCGGAGGCGCGCCCCCACCCACCGACGCCCCGCACATGTTGCAGGACGAGTCGGTGTCTTTGAGCATCCACTGGCAGCTGGGACAGGGCTTCATTCCGTCTCCCGACCGAGGCTACCCATTCGCCAAATGCTCGCAAGCAAAACGAAAAGGCGCGCCCCTCCCGCACGGGATTTGGGCGCGCCCTTCGCGCAACAATCGCGCTTCCGGACCTAGTTGGAGGTCAGGACGGCCTTGTCGTCCTTCTTCTCGCCGTCCTTGACCTCTTCGGTCGCGGGCGACGGCTCGGGCATGTGCTCGAGCGCGGCCTCGAGCACCTGCTCCATGCGGCTCACGAAGAAGAACTGGAGCTCGTCGATGACCTCCTTCGGGACCTCTTCGAGATCGGCCCGGTTGCGCTCCGGAACGATGATCCGCTTGATGCCCGCGCGGTGCGCCGCGAGCACTTTCTCCTTCAATCCGCCGATCGGGAGCACCCGACCGCGCAGGGTGATCTCGCCCGTCATCGCCACGTCGTGCCGCACCTTGATGCCGGTGAGCAGCGAGATCAGCGCGGTGAACATGGTCACGCCGGCGGAGGGGCCATCCTTCGGCATGCCGCCGGCGGGGATGTGGATGTGGAGATCGCTCTTCTCGAGGAAGTCCTTGGCGATCCCGAAGCGCGGCGCGTTGCTGCGCACGAACGAGAGAGCGGCCTGCGCCGACTCTTTCATCACGTCGCCGAGCTGCCCGGTGAGCTGCATCTTGCCCGCGCCGTACATCTTGGTGGCCTCGATGAAGAGGATCTCGCCGCCGACGCTGGTCCAGGCGAGGCCGGTCGCGACGCCGGTCTCGGCGGTGCGCTCGGCGACCTCGCTCGAGTACTTGGGCGCGCCCAGGAACTCGTGGAGGTCGTC
>JBDTXR010000571.1:0-4880 GCA_040006075.1 Byssovorax sp.
GGGCGATGTCGCAGGCGTTGCGCGCCACGGCCTCGGCGATGTTGGCGCGCTGCCCAGGCTGCTCGCTCGAAAGCGGTCGGTAGAACGAGCTCTGCTCGGCCTCGGTGACGATCCGGGCCATCATCCGCGCGACCAGGGCCGGGTGGTTCCCGGTGGCCGTCTCCTGCGAGAGCATCACCGCGTCGGTGCCGTCGAAGACCGCCGTGGCGACGTCGCTGGCCTCGGCGCGCGTGGGCCGCGTGGCCGTGACCATCGACTGGAGCATCTCGGTGGCGACGATGACCGGGCGCTGATGGATGCGCGCCAGGCCGAGAATTTCCCTCTGGATGATCGGCACGCGCTCGGGGTTGAACTCCACGCCGAGGTCGCCGCGCGCGACCATGACCGCGTCGCTGGCCAGGATGATCGCCTCGAGGTTGTCGATGGCCGTCGGCGTCTCGATCTTCGACACGATCGGCGTGGGCCGGCCCCAGGCCTCGGTGATCTCGCGGGCGAGGCGGACGTCGTCGGCGTTGCGCACGAACGAGAGGGCGACGTAGTCGACGCCGAGCGAGAGGCCGAAGGAGAGATCGGCCTTGTCTTTCTCGGTCAAGGTCGCGATCCGGACGCGGCGCGCGGGCAAGCTCACGCCGACGCGATCGCGGATCGGCCCGCCCTGGGTGACGGCGGCGCTGACGCGATCGCCTTCGATCTTGGTGACGGTGAAGGTGATCCGCCCATCGTCGAGGAGGATCACGTCGCCGGTCTTGAGGTCCTGCGCGAGGCCTTCGTAGAGGATCGGGACCTCGCCCGGCGCGGCCTCGGGGCTGTCGCGCGTGACCTCGACCAGCGAGACGATGGTGTCGGTGACCAGCTCGCGCGTGCCGCCGGGGAACTTGCCGGCGCGGATCTTCGGGCCGCAGAGATCTTGAAGGATGGCGACCGGCTTGTTGCAGACGTCGGCGGCGGCGCGGATCGTCGCGAAATTGCGCGCGTGGTCTTCGTGCGAGCCGTGGGAAAAGTTGAGGCGGGCGACGTCCATCCCGGCGCGGATGAGCTGCTCCAGAGTCGACTGGTCGTCGCACGCAGGGCCGATGGTGCAGACGATCTTGGCGCGGCGGACTTGCACGGGCGGAGGATGACACAGAGCCCGACCGCGGGTCGAGAGCTACCCCGTCCCATCGTCCTCCCGCGGCGGAGCAGGCTCGGATCCGGGCGTGGAGGAAGACGCGACAATGTCCGCGTTGACGCGGCGAGGGCGCTCGCATTTGAGAGCGGCGCGTCACCCGTGCTACCGAGGACAGCGATGCTCACCCGCGACGCTCACGGCGCCGTCGTCGGAGGGATCTCGCTCGTCGAGCTCCTCCGCGACGGCGCGATCGAAACGCCCGCGTACGTCTACGATCTCGACGCGATGGAGGCCGAGGCCCGCGCCCTGGAAGCGGGCTTCGAGGGGCGCCCGCACCTCGTCGCCTACGCCGTGAAGGCCAACAGCGCGGGGCCGGTGGTGCGCGCGCTCGCCCGCGGCGGCTGCGGCGCCGAGGTGGTCTCGGGCGCCGAGCTCGCGGTCGCGCTCGCCTGCGGCATCCCCCCGGAGCGGGTGCTCTACAGCGGGGTCGGCAAGCTCGCGCGGGAGATCGACGGCGCGATCGGCGCGGGAAATCGCGGCATTCACGCCATCCAGATGGAAAGCGTGGAAGAGATCGCCCGCGTCGAGGCGCGGGCGGCGGCGCTCGGGCGGCGCGCGCGGGTGTCGATCCGCGTCAACCCCGGGATCGAGGCCGACACCCACGCCCACGTCGCCACCGGCCACGACGAGGCGAAATTCGGCGTGGCGCGCGCGGATCTCGCCGCCGCGTGGGAGGCGCTGGCGCGGTCGCCGCACCTCGATCTCGTCGGCCTCTCGTCACACGTCGGCTCGCAGCTCACCGCGACGGGCGAGTACCTCGCCGCGGCCGAGGTCCTGCTGGCGCTCGCGGTGGATCGCCGGCAGGCCGGCGCGCGCTTCGAATTCATCGACTTCGGCGGCGGCTTCGGCGTCGACTACGGGGCCGGTTGTCCGGTAAAACCAGCCGATTTCGCGCGCGCGGGCGCGAAGCTGCTCGACGCCTCGCCGCTCGCGGCGCTGGAGCTCGTGGTCGAGCCGGGCCGCTCGCTGGTTGCCGCGCACGGCGCGCTCTGCGCCTCGGTGATCAGCGCGAAGCGCTCGATCACGATCACGGGCGAGGGCGATCGCCGCTGGCTGATCATCGACGCGGGCATGAACGATCTGATCCGCCCCGCGCTCTACGCCGCGCGCCACCGGATCGAGCCGCTCGACGGCGACGGCGTCCCCGCGGCCACCGCGCCCGCGTATCGCGTCGTCGGCCCGGTGTGCGAGAGCTCGGACGACTTCGGCGCGCACCCCTTCGATGCGGTCCCCGAGCGGGTGGTGATCCGCGACGTCGGCGCCTACGGCTTCACCATGGCCAGCGAGTACAACGGCCGCGCCTTGCCCACCGAGGTCTTCCTCCGCGGCGGACGGGTCGACTCCATCCACGCCTCACCCGGCGTCGACGCCTGGGTGGCCCAGCGCCTGGGGACGGTTTAGCGGCTCTTCAAAGCCTCTCACGAGCGCGGTAGTCGGCGTTGATCCGCCGGGAATTTCCCTGCGTTGACTTCCAAAGCGCGCAACGCTTCACTCCTCGCTCCATGAACGACTCGCCCCCCGACTCCACGCCTCCCGACGAAGCTGTCGCGCCCGCCACCGAAGCCGAGGCCGCGCCCCCGGCCGAGAAAATCAACTTCGATCGCGCCGAGTTCGAGGAGCCAGCCGGGGAGCACGTCGAATGCGGCCTCTGCCAGCGCGCCATTCACACCGAGTACTGGGAAGCCAGCGGCAAGATCCTTTGCGCCGCGTGCCGTGAAAAAATGGACCAGACCGCGGCCAGGGCCGCTGGAGGCGCCACGTTTGCCAAGGCCTTCCTGAAGGGCGGCGCGGTCGCGTTCGCCTGCGGGATCGGGTACGCGATCTTCGTCGGCCTGACGGAGCACCACTTCGCGCTGGTGACGATCGGCATCGGCTGGGCGGTGGGGACCGTCGTCCACAAAGTCACCCAGGGGTTTGGCAGTCGCAAGCACCAGATCCTCGCCGCCGCGCTCACCTACGCCGCCGCGACGATGGGCTATTTGCCGGGGATCATCAAGGAGTTCCGCGAGATGGGGGAGCACCCCCAGGACACCATGTCCGCCAGCTCCGGAGGGACGGCGTCGTCGCCGCCTGCTCCGGCGAGCACCGGGGTGGCGATCGAACCGGATGGGTCGGCCACCGTGCAGCCTCCGAGCGACCCGCCCGCAGCGCCCAGCGCCAGGCCCAGCGTCGGTCGCGCGATTGTCCTGCTCCTGGTCCTCGTCGTCGGCGTCACGCTCGCGGCGCCGTTCCTCTCGGTCGGCGCCGACATCAGCAGCCTGCTCGGCCTGCTGATCATCTTCTTCGGCATGAGCCGCGCCTGGCGCGCTTCGAAGGGCGTGCAAGCCACGATCACCGGCCCGCATCGGGTCGGCGGCGAAGGCCCCGGGTGATCGACGCCGCGCCGCGCTGCACGGCGTGCGGGATCGAGCTCGCGCCGGGGCTTCACGCCTGCCCCGGGTGCCGCAAGCTCGTCCACTCCGAGCGGCTCGTTGCCCTCGCCGCCGAGGCCGCGGTCGCCGAGCGCGAAGGCCGGCTCACCGAGGCGATGGCGAGCTGGCGCGAGGCGCTGGATCTCCTTCCGGCGAAGAGCAACCAGCGGCGCGTCGTGAGCGCGACGGTCCAGCGCCTGAGCCAGTCCGTCGATCGCGGGGAGAGCGCCGCGCCCGCGAAATCGGGCAAGGGCGCCGGCAAAGGCGCGGTCGGCGCCACCGGTGTGGCGCTGGTGCTGTGGAAGCTCAAGCTCGTTTTCCTCTCGCTCCTCGGCAAGGGAAAGCTCGTGCTGTCCGGCCTCGCCTCGCTGCCGACGCTGCTCTCGATGTTCGCGTACCTGGCCCTCGATCGCAGCCGCGGCGCCACCTTCGCGCTCGGCCTGGTCCTGTCGATTTACGTGCACGAGATGGGGCATGTCTCGGCGCTGCGCCGCTTCGGCATCCAGGCCACCGCGCCGATGTTCGTCCCGGGCCTGGGCGCGCTCGTGCGCTTGAAGCAGTACCCGATCGACGCGCGCGAAGACGCCCGGGTCGGCCTCGCCGGGCCGGTGTGGGGCTGCTTCGCCGCGGCGATCGCGCTGGCGCTCGGCCTCGCGTTGCACCAGCGCACGCTGCTCGGCGTGGCCTCGATCGGCGCGATGATCAACGTGCTCAACCTGGTCCCCGTGTGGCAGCTCGACGGCGCCCGCGGCTTCCGCGCCCTCGACCCGCGCCAGCGCACGATCCTGGTGGTGCTCGCGGCGGGGGTCGCGCTCGCGCTCCAGCAGCCGATGGGCTGGGCGGTGTGCGCAGTCGGCGGCGCCCGCCTGAAGAGCGATCTCCCGGAGCAGGGCGATCGCCGCGCCTTCTTCACGTTCGCCGCGCTGCTGATCCTGCTCTCGGTGATCCCGATGCTGTGCAAGCTCGGGTCCGAGGGGCCCTGATCGCCGCCGCTGTGAGGTCTACGCCCCCACCACCCGCACGACCTTCCCGTCGAACGCCACCGCGAACGCGTGGATCGAGCTAGCCCCCGCGGCCCTGAGCTCGCTCGCATAATCCCGCCCCTGGATCTGGGCTACCCCCTCGGCCAGCGCCTCTTCCAGCGTTTTCTTCCCCGGCCGCGCCACCTTCAGCTCCAGCACTGCTCCCGGTCGCCCGGCGTGCCTGGGCCGGATGATCACGTCGGGTCGGCCCGCGCCGGACTCCCGGTTCGAGCGCACCTCGTACTCCGGCTCCAGCGTCGCCAGCAGGCCAATGACGAA
>JBDTXR010000572.1:0-4873 GCA_040006075.1 Byssovorax sp.
ACTCGCCCTGGCCCTCGCCTACGCGGCCCCCGCGCTCGCCATCCCGGCGCCGGTGGATCCCCCGACGAGCGCGGCCCCGGCGGTGCCCGCGCAGCCTGCGCCCGCGAGCCCCGCGAAGCCCGCTGCGGCGGTGCCCGCGGCGCCCGCGAAGCCGCCTTCCACCGGGGCCACCACCACCGCGGTCGCCGGCGCGGCCGAAGAGGGCAACCTCGCGGGCGACGTGGAGGCGCACCCGGTCCGCGAAGATCCGCTCGAGTTCTCCGACGCACTGGTCCTCGACACCGGTCGAAAAGAGTTTCGACCCGCGAGCCCCGACGGCATCTCGTTCAGCCTCCGCGGCGAGTACCAGCTTCGCTATCGCGCCATGAGCGATCTGCGCTTGCAAGCGCCGGTGCGCCACCCGGAGGCCACCCAGCTCGGGCAGAATCAATATCTCTATCACTGGCTCCGCCTCCACGCGCGCTTCTCGTTCAAGGACAAGATCTCGCTGGTCGCGCAGATCGACGTCCCCCGCGGCCTGATCGTCGGCGACACCACGCGGTACGTCGACGCGGCGCGCGACTCGCTCTCGCAGGCCAAATGGTCCGAGGTGCACCCGCGCTGGCTCTACCTCCAGTACGACTCGCCTATTGGCATGTTCCGGATTGGCCAGCAGGGCTCGCACTGGGGCATGGGCCTCGTCGCCAACGACGGGGATCATCCCACGCTCTTCGGCGACTACCAGCGAGGATCCCTGTCCGAGCGCCTGCTCTTCGCGACCACGCCGCTCGGCAAGGGCTCGCCGCTCAGCGTCGCCATCGCGGGCGACGTCATCTTTCAGGACCAGACTGCCGATCTCGTCACCGATCACGATCGCGCCTTCCAGGGGGTCCTCGCGGTCCTCTACAAGACCAAACCGGCCGAGGCCGGGTTCTACGGCGCCATCCGCCATCAGGAGCGCGACCACGTGGCGGTCGACCAGCTCACCCCGTACACCGACAGCCTCACCGTCGGCGTGCTCGACGTCACCGGCAAATTCAACACCCCGGTACCGGGCGCGAACGCCTTCGCCTACGGGCAATTCGAGGCCGCGCTCATCCTGGGATCGACCAGCTTCTTCCGCGGCGCGTACGGCCGCGCCACCGATCCTACGTTGAAGCGCGACGACGAGATCATCGGCACCTTCGGCGCCGCGGCGACGCTCGGCGCCACCCACGTGAGCGGCACGGGAAAAGACGCCTGGGGCGATCTCGTGGGCGAGGTCGAGACCGGCTATGCGTCGGGCGACGCCGACAGCAACGATGGAACCACCAGGCGGTTCACGTTCGACGCCAATCACCGCGTCGGCCTCGTGCTCTTCAACCAGGTCCTGGCCTGGAAGACGGCGCGCGCCGCCACCATAGCGCAGGATCCAGATCTCGTGGCCCGCGCCGCGCCGGGCCTCGGGTTCCTGCCCTCGAAGGGTGGAGTCTTTGGCGCCGAGTACGTGAACCCGCGGATGATCATCCGCCCGCGGCGCTGGCTCGATCTCAAGGCCGGGGTCGTCATCGCCCAGACCACCGCCGATCTCGTCGATCCCTATCACCAGGGCGCCCTCGGCAACATCGCCACCTACGACGGCGGCGATCCGCGGCGCCACGATCTCGGCCTCGAGCTCGATTTCGGGGCAAATGTGCGCATTCCCATCGACACCACGGCCGTCGTCCAGACCGGCGTCGAGGGCGGCGTCCTCTTTCCCGGTCACGCCTTCGACGACGTCGCCGGGGTCGGGCTCGCCAATCAATACCTGGTCAACCTCGCGCTGGGGATCCAGTTTTGAGCGCGCAACCAGCGAGATCCATCATGAAGAGCACCGCATCAATCCTCGCGCTCGCCGCCTTTGGCCTTGGCCCCGCGGCGTGCATCATCGCCACCGCCCCGCAGCCGTTCCCGGATCCCGGGGCCGGCGCCGCGGCGAGCAGCCCGGCGATACCGCCGCCGGTGGAGACGTTACCTTCGGTGCCGCCGAACCCGGGCACGACGCGCCCCGATCCCGATCCTGCGCATCGCGTCTGCCACCTGCCCGCGCCGAAGAAGAGCGACGACGCGTGCAAGGTCGACGCCGACTGCGCCCCTTCGGATCCCTGTCACGCCAAGGCCTGTGTCGACAAGGCCAAGGCCAGGCCGCGCAAACCCGAGATCATGTGCACCATGATGATGGGCTGCGAGACCGCCGACGCCAACCGCTGCGGCTGCTTCGAAGGCCGATGCTCTCTCATTCCCCCCGACGACGCTGCCAAGGAGTGATCCGAAAAAGTCGATGCGCTACTTCGTAACCTTCCCCTCCGGCGACGAGATCGCCGTCGACCTCGATCACCTCCCCACCGGGGAGCTCACCGTCAAGGCGCAAGGCCAGCCGATCGACGCCGATCCCGGCGGCCAGAGCCGCTTCGCCGCGATGCGGGTCGACAACCGCGTCGTCGATCTCTGCATCGAGGGCGCCCCCCCCGGCGTCGGCGTCATCGCCCATGGACACCGCTTCTACGCCAGGGTGGAGAGCGAGCGGATGCGCACGCTCACCGCCGCGCTCGGCGCCAAGAGCGGCGGTCCCGGCGAGGGCACCGTCGTGTCTCCCATGCCCGGACGGGTGCTCAAGATCCTGGTCAAGGAGGGTGACGAGGTCACCGCGGGACACCCGCTCATCGTCGTCGAGGCCATGAAGATGGAGAACGAGCTCTCCTGTGCTCGCGACGGCAAGGTGCTGAAGATCCTGGTCGCCCCCGGGCAGACCGTGGAGAGCGGCGCTCGCCTGATCGAGGTCGGCTGAGCATGAGCCGCCTCGCGCTCGCCCACCTCCCGACGCCGCTCCAGAAGCCGGAGCGCCTCGCCCGCGCCCTCGGGATCGATCTCTGGATCAAGCGCGACGACATGACCGGAGGCGCCGAGGCCGGCAACAAGATCCGGAAGCTCGAGTTCCTGCTCGCCGCCGCGGTCGCCGAGGGAGCCGATACGGTGATCACCTGTGGAGGCCTCCAGTCGAACCACGCCCGCGCCACGGCGATCGCCGCTGCGTCGCTCGGCCTCGGCGCGGTGCTCTTCCTCCGCACAAGCGATCCGGATCTCGATCCCGCAAAGGCTCCTCTCGAGGGCAATGTCCTCCTCGATCGCCTCGTCGGCGCGGAGATCCGGCTGATCACGCCCGCCACTTACCGCGATCGCAACGCGGTCATGGCCGCCGCGGCAGCCGAGCTCCGCGCCGCGGGGAAGAGGCCTTATGTCATCCCCGAGGGCGGCTCGAACGGCCTGGGCTCGCTCGGCTACGTCGAGGCCATGGCCGAGATCCGCCGCCAGCTCGATCAAGGCCTCGCGGGGGGCAAACCCTTCGACGTGATCATCCATGCCTGTGGCTCGGGGGGCACCGCCGCCGGCGTCACCCTCGGCGCCGCGGCCCACAACGTGGCAGTCGAGGTCCGGGCCATGGCCGTCTGCGACGACGCGGCCACGTTCGAGCAGGTGATCGCCAGGATCATCGGCGAGTCACGGGCGATCGATCCCGGCCTCACCGGCGCGGCCCGGCTCCTCGTCGACGACCGCTCGAAGGGCCCGGCTTACGCTGTAAGTACACCCGAGCAGCTCCGCGGGATCATCGAGGCTGCTCGCATCTCGGGCCTGATCCTCGATCCGGTCTACACCGGAAAGGCCTTTGCCGGCCTCACCCGCCTCGCCGCGGGCGAGCTCGCCGGCGCGCGCGTGCTCTTCCTCCACACCGGAGGGCTCCCGGGCCTGCTCGCGCAGGGCAGCGCCTTCAGCGGCCAGATCGGATAACACAAACGACCTTCACCCGCCGTCCCCGCCCTCGCCGGGGCGAGAGCAGAGAGGGCGGGTGAGGCTCGAGAGAGTGCCAGTCGCCGCTCAGGACGCCTTCTGCGTGGGGACGCTCTGCTCGCCGGCGGTGACGATGTCGGTCGCGCCGTGACGCTCGAGGATCTTCTTGGCGCGGGCCTGCAGATCGCCGTCGGCGACGTGGACCGAGAGCAGGATATTACCGCCCTTGATCTTGCCCTCGTACTGCTTGGCTTCCAGCTCGGGGATGCCCAGGCCGATCAGGGCGCCGGTGATGCCGCCGAGGGCCGCGCCGGCCGCCGCGCCGCTCAGGGCCGCGAGGATCGGGCCGGCCGCGATGAAGGGCCCGAGGCCGGGGATCGCCAGCGCGCCGATGCCGGCCAGGAGGCCGAGAGTCCCGCCGATCGCCCCGCCCGCGCCGACGCCGGCCACCGCGCCTTCAGGCGCCTTGGTGTTGTGCTCGTGGGCGAAATCGCGCGTGCCGCTCTTGTCGGGGAAGAGCGCCGAGATATCGTTGTTGGCGAACCCGCTGTTGCGCAGATCATCCACGATGGTCTCCGCCTGCGCGTGGGTGGTGACGAGGCCCAGGACTGCTTTGTGCATTGACATGGTCGTTCTCCTGAATGCGGCTCAGTTGGCCGTGATATCGAGCTGGTTATCCACGCGCTTGACCCCGTCGGTGCCCTGGGCGATCGCGACGATGTCGGACTTCTCTTTGTCGTTCTTCACCGGCCCGCGGAGCGTGACCACCGAGTTCGCGGTGATGATCTTGACGTTCTTGGCCGTCATCGACAGCGCATCATCCTTCATCACGCCCTGGCGGATCTTCTGGGTGATGGTGCGATCGACCTCGTTCTCCCCCTGATCCCCGGGGGTCAGAGCGGCCGTGTTGCGGTCGCGCTCGTTGGTCTTGGTGTTGTCGGCGGGGGCGGAGGCGGCGTTGCTCTTGTCACAGCCCGCGACCGCGAGGAAAAGGCCGAAGAAGAGGATAGTGCTTTTCATCGTCGTTGCGTCTTTCTGGTAGATGGGAGATCCCGCGGCTCGTGGCCCCGGCCCCGCAACCGATGGATCG
>JBDTXR010000573.1:0-4866 GCA_040006075.1 Byssovorax sp.
GTCGCGAGCGCGAGCGCCGCGGCGCCGCCCGCGAAGGCCGCTCTCGTGCACCGCGAGGGGCAAGCCCTGGTCAAGGCGCCGAACGAGGCCGCGCTGTACCTCGCCGACGAGGATCACTCGGCGCTCCGTCGCGTCGCGCTGACCCCGGATCTCACCGCTGCCCCGGAGATCGCCGATCCGCCGAGCATCCATTTCGGCGACGCGACCGAGGCCCGCGTCGAGCTCCCGGGCCACCCCGCGCAGGTCTTTGCCACCGGCGATCGGGTCCTCGTCACGGTGCGCGATCCCGGCCTGTTGATGGTCTTTTCCAGCGGCGAAGCGCCGAGGGAGCTGGGCCGCGTCGCGCTCCCGTACGACGCGTGGGGCCTCGCCGTGTCGGCCGACGCGACCACCGCGTACGTGACCAGCGCCTGGTCGCACAAGCTCACGCGCGTCGATCTCACCGCGCTCAAGGTCGTCTGGACCCTCGACGTCGCCCGCGAGCCGCGCGGCGTCACCGTCACCGCGGACGGCGCCAGAGTCTATGTCTCCCACCTCATCGGCGCCGATCTGACCCAGGTCGACGTCGCGGCCGAACCGAAGCTCACCCGGGTCGATTTCCCGGCCGATCCACTCCGCACCTTCGCCGGTGACAAGACCGTCACGGCCAGCCTCGGCTACGCTACCATCCTCTCGCCCGACGGACACCGCCTCTTCGCGGCGCGGCACGCCCTCGGCGCCCTCTGGTCCTGGCAAGGCAACTCCACCGTCGATGTCTTCTCCACGGTCACCGGCGCTCCCGCGGCCGCGATCCGCGGCGGCAAGCCCTACGGGCAAGCGTCGCTGGAGGAGATCAAGAACGGTATCTCGTGGGCCGATCACGCGGGCTCGTTCGCGGTGGGCGCCGGGAGGTTCAGCCAGCCCCGGGCGATGGTCTATCGAAGCAAGACCCATCATCTGCTCGTGGCGTCCGAGGGGCAAGCGGTCCTGGCCGAGCTCGACGCCCTCAGCCTGGCTCCGGGGGTGATCATCAACCGCTTTTACCGCCTCGGCGGCCTCCCCCCCGAGGAGCCGACCAGGATCCAGATCCCACCCCACTGCGGCGCTCCGAGCGGCGTCGCGCTCTCCGCCGACGAGGACATCGCCTGGGCCTATTGCCGTACGACCGACAACGTCGTCGCGGTGCGCCTCACGCCCGACGGCGCGCGCGGCGTCTCGAGCGAGATCACCTACCTCGCCAACGGGGCTTTTCATCGCAAGGTCTCTCCGTGGGGCCCGTTCGCGTACGCGAAGCTCGCGGTCCCGGAGATGAAAGAGTCCCTCGCGCTCGGAAGGCGCCTGTTCTTCGACGCCGAAGAGCCGGTGATGAGCGGCGAGCAGGCCTGCTCCGGCTGCCACCCCGACGGCCGCGACGACGGCCACGTCTGGCGCGAGTTCAAGGACTCGACCTCCGACAGCGATCCTTCGCATTTCCGCGCGGGCCCGTCGCTGGCGATCGGGATGGAGCAGCAGCCCTATGGTGTCGCCCGCCAGACTCCCATGCTCGCCGGTCGGGTCACCGCCATCGGCCCGTACGGCTGGCACGCCGAGAGCGCGACGCTCGTCGACCGGATCAAGGCCGGGTTCCAGCTCCACCGTCCCTACCGGCTCAGCACCGACGGCGCGACGATGCGGATGCGCGCCGAGCCCATCGCCGAGTACCTCAGGACCAGCCTGGTCGCCCCGCCCCGCGACGCGCGCGAGCGGGACGAGCAGGAGCAGAAGGGCAAGAGCCTGTTCGAGTCGCCGAAGACTCGATGTATCACCTGCCATGTCGTCAAGAGCGAATTCACCGACAGGAGCACCACGCCCCTCCCCGGCTTCCGCGTGCTCAAGTACTTCGAGGAGGACAAGCGCAAGGACTACAAGGTCCCTTCCCTCTACTACGTGGGGAGCACGCCGCCCTACTATCACGACGGGAGCGAGGCCACCCTGGACGACCTCGTGGAGCACAACAAGGACCGGATGGGCCACACCAGCCACCTCACCGCGGGCGAGCGCGCCGAGCTCGTCGCCTACCTGAAGACGCTATGAGAACCTGGACCGACTCTGCCCTTTGCGCCGTCCTCCTCGCGTGCTCCCTCCTCGGCGGGGCGAGCTGCAACAGCGCCTTCGCCGACGAGAAGAAGCCCTATCCAAAGCCCTATGGCTCGGGCGCCCCATCGGCGGGCGCGAGCGCGAGCGCCAAGCCGCCCGAGCCTGAAGCGAAGCCCGTCGACGGCCACAAGCCCTGGGCCCCCACGCTCGACGTCGTGCTCCCGGACGTCGTCTCCGATCCGCCCACCAAGGAAGAGTGGGTGAAGGCCCCCCCGGCCTGGGACATGCGGATCACCGATCCCGGGTGCAAGGCCCAGCGGATCCGCGAGTGGTATCGTGTCTCCTGCGGCTTCGGCGAGGTGGAGATGATCGGCGGCGCCACCGCGGGAGTCAGCTTCATTTGCCACAAGGCGAACGTCGACGAAGGCCTCTGCGACGACGGCGTGGTGATCTTCCCGGCGCGCCGCGGCGACAGCCGAGCATTCCAGTTCTTGCGCTGGGGCAAGTGGGGGCCCGAGCCCGACGCGCTCCTGACCGAGCAGTACCTCGAGGGCGACGCCTACCCGTCGCTCTCCTTGCAAGGGGTTCGCTGGGAGTTCTGAGCCGCGCCGACGCCGCCGCCGCCGCTCGAGCGAATTGAATTGCCGCCCGGCGCCGTCGGCCGCCTACTCCATCTCATGCGCTCGACCGCCGCCCTCCTGGCCACCCTGACGACGCTCGCCCTCGGCTGTGGGGGCGAGGTCATCGTCCCTTCGCAATCGTCCGACTCGGGCTCGGGCTCGGGCTCGGGCGGCGCGAGTGCGACCGCGAGCAGCACCGCGAGCACCGGCGGCGCCGGCGGGAGCGTGGTCGCCTCGTCGAGCACCGGGGCCCCTCCGCCCACCTGCAACAATGCCACGGTGTTCGTCGACATCCTCGGCGACGGTGCCAATCAGCACTACGACGCGAGCTGCGCCCCCGAAGGGCACCTGTCGCTCCCCGGCGGCGCCAAGACCCCTCCCTCGCCGGGCGGCTCGCTGACGATCACCACCTGCCCGCTCGCCGCCAACCAGATCCTGGTGCTCTACGGGGCCTCGGGCGACTGGCCGGCCGCCATCAGCGACGCGATGATCATCTATTATCACGACGGCGCCGAGTACGACGTCAGCCCGGCCCAGAGCGGCGCGCTCGAGATCGTCACCTTCGAGCCGGTGGGCGGGGTCATCGAGGGGGCGTTCACCGCGACGGTGGCCGCCAAGGACCCGTCGGGGAACCCCAATAAGATCCAGATCACCGGCAAATTCAGGGTCTGTCGCGGCGCCGACTGGGTGCCTGTCTGAGAGGCTGGCCGTTTATCGGCCAGACTCGACGCGGGGTGGGGTGGGGCCCCGCGGAAGGAACTTCCGTGGGGCGGGGAGGCAAGTTGCCTCCCCGTACGTGACGGAAGAGTCGGGCCGAATTCCGGCCAGACTCTGAGCGTTCAACGCAGGAAGAGCCAGCCCCAGCTCGCGACGCCGAACGCGGCGCCGACGATGGCGATCGCCGCCACCGACCGGATGAAGCGCTTGAAGCCCACGGCGGGCTCGCGCGCGAAAGCCCAGAGCGCGGCCGTGAGGTGGACCAGGACGAACGCCGCGCCCGCCGGCCACGCCACCCGGCGGACCACGAGCTGACCGACCGCCTCCTTGTCGGGGAGCAGGTCAATCTCGTGGATGAAGAGGTGAATCGAGAGCGGGATCGACGCGGCCGCCCACACCACCGCGACGGGATAGGCGAAGAAATGGCCGGCGATCAGCCGCTCGACGATCTTGATTCGAGGCGTCTTCGCCGGCTCGGTCATCGCTGGCACCCGGGGCAAAAGGCGCTGGTCCGGCCACCGATCGTCCGCTTGTCGAGCGCCCTCCCGCAGCGCGGGCACGGCGATCCGGCGCGATCGTAGATCACGAAGCGATTCTCGGCGCCGCGCCCCTGCGAGAGATAGGCAATCTCGTCACCCACCATCCCGGACAGCGAGAGCTCGAGGACGGCCCGGAGCTCCACCGCGAGGCGCGACGCCTCCTCGAGCGTGAGGCTCTTCGAGGGCCGCGAGGGGTGGATCCGCGCATGAAACAGCGCCTCGGTCGCGTAGATGTTGCCAATCCCCGCGAGCACGCGCTGATCGAGCAAGGCCACCTTCACCGGCCGCGCGCTCCGCGCCAGCGCCGCGTGGAGCCGGGCCGCGTCGACCCCATCCACCAGCGCGTCGGGGCCGAGCGCGCGGATCACCGGCAGCTCCGACACGGCCCCTCCGGCGACCAGGAGGAGCTGCCCGAACAGACGTGGATCGACGTAGTGAAGCGCGCTCCCGTCGTCGAGGACGAGCCGAGCGTGGCTGTGCCGGGGGACGGTGCGCCGCCCCGAAGAGGCCTTTGCGGTGCGGCGGACCCACTTGCCCGTCATCCCCAGGTGACCGAGCAGCCCCAGGCCTCCATCGAAGGTCAGGAGCAGGTATTTCCCGCGGCGATCGATCCGATCGAGGCGGTGTCCCGGGAGCAAGCGCTCGAAATCACGCGGCGATCCGCCCCGGAAGATCCGCGAGTCGTCGGCCACGGCGCGGACGATCGTGCGTCCCCCGAGCCAGCCGCGGAGGATGCGGGCGGCGTGCTCGACCTCGGGCAGCTCCGGCATGCTCCAGCGAATATCACGGCCCGGCGCTCGTCGTACGGGTCCCCGCGCCAGGATCGCGGGGGCGCTCGTCACACTCTCGCCCGCTCGAACGAAAGATTCGACGGCCCGGCGCGTTCGTCTGGAACTCGCCCGCGCCCAGGCTGTCCGACCGGCCTCGACGCCGCC
>JBDTXR010000574.1:0-4858 GCA_040006075.1 Byssovorax sp.
GGCGGGGGACCCGGCGGCGGAAATAATCCGCCCCCGGCCATCTGCCACCCAGGCACGAAATGGGCGGCGGGCACGCAGGCCTTCAAGGAGGCCACGAGCGATTGGGGGCTCGACAAGGCCGGCGCGCTCGGGGTGCGCCTCGCCGCCGTCGACTTCGACAACGACGGCTGGCCGGATCTCGTCGTCCGCTTTGGCGGCGTCGGCGCGGACGATTTCGCGGCGGGTGGCAAGCGTCAAACCTGGCTCCTTCGCAACACCGGCAAAGGCACATTCGAAGACGTCACCATCAAATCCGGCTTCCGGCAGAACCGCACGGTGATGGACGCCATGAAGGGCCGCCCCGGGGAGGTCGTGGCCTTCGCCGACGTCGACAACGACGGCGATCTCGACGCGTATACGGGCCTCTCCAACGATCCGGCCAACAAGCAGATCGAGACGAGCGAGCTCATGATCAACAACGGAGACGGCACCTTCTCCCTCGGGCCGGAGGCCAGCCCGATCCGCAAGAAGCCTCCGGTCTACGACGTGCCCGCGGGCGCTTCCTTCGTCGATTTCGATCGCGACGGCTTCATCGATCTGTGGGTGACGCAGAACTCGGTCAGCGGCGTTGCTCAGCAGGACCACCTCTACAAGGGAGATGGGACGGGCAACTTCACCGACGTGACCACGGCGATGGGCCTGAAGACGAAGAGCTGGAGCAAGGTCTCCGACCTCAACGCGGGGCTGTCGCACACCAACGCATGGTCCGCCGCGGCCTGCGATCTCAACGGCGATGGCAACGCCGAGCTGCTCTCGGCCTCGTACGGGCGCGCGCCCAATCACCTCTGGCAATCGCAGGGGGCCCCGGGCGGGTTCGCGTTCCTCAACCGGAGCGTCGCCTCCGGCTACGCCTTCGACGATCGCCAGGACTGGTCGGACAACGAGTCGGCCCGCTGCTGGTGCAAGCTTCACCCCACCGACGTGGACTGTCCGGGCGTGCCTGCCCCCCAGTTCATCGCCTGCACCACCGACGCCGACGCCTTCCGCTGGAATCACCCCACCGATCGCGAGCTCTACCGCCTCGGCGGCAACAGCGGAGCCTCGCTGTGCGCCGACATCAACAACGATGGACACCTCGACCTCATCACCGGCGAGATCGCCCACTGGGACGTCGGCTCGTCGTCGGATCCGGCCGAGATGCTCGTCAACACCGGCGCTCCCGACGTCCACTTCGATCGCCCCGGGAACGACAAGACGGGCCTGACGCGCAAGCACGTCAGCGGCTGGAACGAAGGCCTGATGACGGGCTCCGTCTTCGACTTCGACAACGACGGTTGGGCCGACCTCTACTGGGGCAACAGCGACTATCCGGGCAACTACGGCCTCCTCTATCACCAGGACTCGCCCGGCCATTTCGAGTCGGTGTCGCTCAAGGACGGGATCGATCACCACCGCAGCCACGGCAGCGCCGTGGCCGATTTCGATCGCGACGGCGACCTCGACATCGTCGTGGGTCACTCCTTCGCGCGCTGCGACGCCGAGTGCTATCCCACCCAGCAGATCCGCTTCTTCGAGAACATCATCGGGCAGGCGGGGAACTACGTGCAGCTCACCCTGACCGGCGGCGCCGGGACCAACCGATCTGCGGTGGGCGCCCGCGTCACCCTGAAGGCGGGTGACGTGACCCAGACGAAGGAGGTCGGCGGCGGCTACGGCCACTACGGCGCGCAGGACGATCTCACGCTGCATTTCGGCCTCGGCGACGCCTGCGAGGCCGAGGTCACGGTGCGCTGGCCCGATGCGGCGCTCACCACCCAGACGTTCAAGCTGGTGTCGGGCTATCGCTTCACTCTGACCCAGGGCGAGCAGCCCAACGCCGTGCTTCCCGCAGGGAAGTAGCCGGGATCGAGGTACTCATGGAAATCAGGCTGACGAGCATCATGGTCGACGACCAGGACAAGGCCCTCCGGTTCTATACGACCAAGCTGGGCTTCGTGAAGAAGAACGATATCCCCATGGGCCCGTTCCGGTGGCTCACGGTCACCTCGCCCGAGGGCGCCGAGGGCGTCGAGCTGGTGCTCGAGCCCATGGGCTTCCCGCCGGCAAAGGGCTACCAGAAGGCCCTGCTCGAGGCCGGGATCCCGGCCACCGCGTTCATGACCAGGGATATCCAGGCGGAGTACGGCCGCCTGAAGGAGCTGGGCGTCACGTTCCTCGGAGAGCCGAAGAGCATGGGGCCGATCACCGCGGTCACCTTCGAGGACACCTGCGGTAACCTCATCAACCTGGTTCAGCCCCCGGGCTGAGCGCGCTTCAAACGCTGCTCTCGAAGGCCTGCTTCAGAGGCTCTCTGCACGCCGTCGTTCGAGGGACCGGGAGGCGCCCCGCGACCGACGAAAGAAATCGACCGGGCCCACGCAACTTCCGGCGACGCTGCGTCGATGAGCGTCCATGCGGAACCGCTTCGATCACGTCGCCAAGGAGATCGGCCAGGAAGCTCTCGGCCCGTCCGGCATCACCGTGGTTCACGACGAGATTTCGCCCGAGACGCAGCACGCCGACTTGCGTCACGAGCCCGATCCAGCGCGCGAGGCCGAGCGGGCCCGCCTTGGCCTCCTCGGGCGCATGGCGGCTGTCCTTTGTCTGATCGAGATCTATGGCCATGCGCCCGACGCCGCCGAGTTTCGTGCGTGCCTGGCCAAGCACCTCGCCTTCTGGCAGCAGCGGATACGCAAACGGCGAGCTCAGAGCAGGAAGAGGAGAGAGGCGAAGCAGCCGCCGGAGGCCCTGGTCGAGCCTTTTCTCTGGATCATCACGGCCGGCGCGCCGATGACGCTCTTGCGCGAGCTCACCCTGGCGCCCGCGACCGGCTGGCCGGCGGGCGCTTATTTTTTCGGCGCAGACATCCTCCGCGTCGGCCTCGTCGTGGCGAGCGAGCTGCCGCGCGATCGATCGTCGCTCCTCGTGCGCCTGATGGCCGCTGGGCCTCTGCTGGCGGACGCAACCGCGGATCTGGGGGCGCTGCCCCCCGAAGCACACGAGCGTGTCGTGGCGGAGCAAATCCTGCTAAACCTGAGGCTGACGCTGGGGAGCGCGCCGGATCACACACTCGACGAGCAGGAGTTCATTGTGAACATGGACACGACGTGGGGGCAGGCACTGGAAGAGGGGCGTGCTCAGGGACGCGTTCAGGGGCGGGCTCAAGGGCGTGCCGAAGAAGCCGCCCGAGCCGTGCTGACGGTGCTCCGGGCGCGTGGAATCGCGCTGGCCGAGCCGGAGCGCGCTCGGATCCTCGCCCAGCAAGATCCGGATCTCCTGGAGCGCTGGCTCGAGAAGGCCGCCGTCGCCGCGTCCGCCGACGAGCTGCTGGCCAAGCCGACCCGATCGCGGGCAAGCAAGAAGGCCCCGAAGGTCGCTCCACGCGGCTGATCCGGCGAGCGGTCACCCCCAGCGGGCATAATACCCGTCCCACCGCCGGATCTCCTCCAGCAGCCCCGCGCCAACCACAGTGGCTTTCCCGTGCTCCAGCACGATCTCCGCCCCCTCGCGGTTGATCCTCCGGATCGCCGCAAATCGCCCCAGAAACGCCTCGTTTTGCGCCGCCGGCTCCTTCGCTTCAATCATCTTCTCGTAGAGCCGAGCTACCGGCAAGAAGGCATGAACGGCGAGCAACACGCCATGAAGCGGCCGCGGATCCGGCCGCACCGGAGAGGCATAGAGCGGCGACCAGGCGTTCTCCAGCACCTCGTCGACCTCGAACAGGGCGTTGAGCTTGTTGTGCGAGAACTCGTGGATCAAGGCCTCTGCCAGCGTCATCCCGCTCGGGTGGAGTGACATGTAGATCGTGCCAATCGCCTCCTGGTACGAGGCCGAGAGGTGCTTCTCCGCGTCCCACCCGACCGGCACGATCTGGTGCAGGTACAGATCCATCTCGGCGCGCAGATCCGGCAAATGCCGCTCGATCAGCGCGAACGCCTCGGCCAGCGCGGCGGTCCAGGCCGAGGCCTCCTCGCCGCCGAGATCGATGGCGTTGCCCGACTTGTTCGGGTGGGCCTCTTCCATCGCCAGAGGGTTGTTGTCGGCGAGGGCGAGCACGATATCGTGCGAGAGGGCGTGATAGGGCCTCTCGACCAGCGCGTCGGCCGGCGCCCCGAGATTGACAATCGTCGGGCCGCTGGCCCCTTCGATTGTTAGCTGTCCATTCTCCACCAGGACA
Source organism: Byssovorax sp. (assembly GCA_040006075.1). Classification (GTDB taxonomy): domain Bacteria; phylum Myxococcota_A; class Polyangia; order Polyangiales; family Polyangiaceae; genus JANYGI01. Next base: position 4,196 of record JBDTXR010000574.1, read on the forward strand.
GCGGTGGTCCCGGCTGGAATCGGGATCGCGAGCCGCGCGGTGATCGAGAGCAGATGCGCGGGCACGCGGCGCAGGCGAACCGGCGCGGGCAAGGCGCCCAGGAGCGCCAGCTCGAAGGCCAGGTGGGCGAGCAAGGAGACGAAGAGCGCCTCGCGGCCCGGGATTGAATCGTTGCGAACGCAACGAATCAGCGCGCCGACGGTGGGCCGGCGCAGCACGCTCACCAGGGCTCCCGGCGTCGCGCGCATCGTCGCGCTGACCAGCTTCGCCAGCTCGCCCGCCTCGCCGCGAGCGCCCTTCGGCGGCCGCGACCAGCACTGTTGCAGGTCGAGCGCGAGCCGCCGCATCGCCGCCGAGAGCACCGCGCGCGCGGTCGTCGATCCCGGCTCGGGGATCGTCAAATCGCGCGGAGGTACGAGCGGCGCGACGGCCATGAAGAGCTAGCCTCGAAGGCTGTCGGGAGGGCCGGAGAGACGCGGAGTCGTTGCCGACATTTCCGCCATGAGCGTCGGCGGGCAGTGCAGCGCGAGGATCTCCGGGCGCGGCGGGGCTGTCGTCTTCGCCATGCGCAGGGCCTCGTCCATGGTGCGCGCCGTCTCCCAGCCCATGAGCTTGGGGATGTACTCGTTGTCGGCGCCGACCACGATCATCCGGCCGAGGTGC
>JBDTXR010000575.1:0-4857 GCA_040006075.1 Byssovorax sp.
ATGGCGTCGACGGCGTTGTCGATGGTGGCGTACGCCGTCATGATCACCACCGCCGTGGTCGGTACCTCCTGGGCCAGCGCGCGGGTGACGGCGATGCCATCCATCCCGCCGAGCCGGAGATCGACCAGCGCTAGATCGGGCGGCGCGCGCTTCGCCGCGGCGACCGCGGCCTCGCCGCCGGGCGCGAGCGTGACCCGGTAGCCCGCGCCTTCGAGGCAGAGCCGCAGCATCCGACGGATGCTCTCCTCGTCGTCGACGACGAGGACTCGAACATCACCCTTCTTGCCCATTTCGCCTGCTTCTCCTCGCTGCCGGCAGCCTGACCTCGAACACGGAGCCCAGGCCCTCGGTCGAGCGCACCGCGATGCTACCCCCGTGCGCGTCGATGATCTCGCGCGCCAGGAAAAGCCCTCGGCCTCCCTCGCGATCGAAGATCTGCGCGGCCGCCTGGGCGGTGAGCCCCGGGCCGTGATCGCGCACGGTGAAGCTCGCCTCGCCGACGCGCTCGCAGAGCTCGAGATCGATCGTCGCGCCCGCGGGCGAGTGGCGGAGCGCGCTCCCGAGCAGGCTCGTCGCCACCCAGCCGAGCTTGACCGGATCGGCGACGACGTTGACACCCGGAGCCAGCGTGGACACGAGGCGCACGCCCTTCTCCTCGGCCTGCGCGGTGATCGGCAGCGCGGCGGCGGAGAGCAGGTCGCCGAGGTCGACGTCGACGCGATCGATCGGGCCGGCGTAGAGGCCGAGCCGATCGGTCTGGAGCTCGCCGTCGACGAGCACCGCGAGCCGCGCTGCGTCGGCGACGAGGGCCCGCACCACGTCGCGCTGCGACGCCGTGAGCGGGCCGAGCGCGCCCTCGTCGAGCAGCCCGAGGCCGAGCGAGAGCGACGTCAACGGCGTGCGGAGCGCGTGGGCGAGGTCGAGCGTCGCGGCGGCTGCGTCGGGGGGACGACGGGGCTTCAACGCGACGGCTTCCGTCGTCGATCCGCGGCCTCGTTGCCGACGACGACGACGTCGACGTCGGGGGCGAGGCGCATGAAGCGGTCGAGCACCGAGCCGAGAAACCGCTCGTGCCACGCCGGGCGCCGGGTCCGACCGAACACGGCGTGGGTGATCCGCCGCTCGCGGGCGAAGCGCGCCAGCGCCTCGGCGACGTCGGTCCCCTCGAGCCGCACCACCTCTGCGCCGAGCTCTTTCGCCAGCGTGATGTTGTCCGCGAGCGAGCGCAGCGCCGCCGTCTCGATCCGCTCCGGCGTCTCGCCCGGGGTGCGCACGTAGGCCACGAACCAGGTGCTGTTGAGGCCCCCCGCCAGCCGCGCGCCGCGCCGGAGCAGCCGCCGCGTCGCCGTCGGCATCGACGCCATGCACACCAGCACGCGCTCGGCGTCGGCCACCCCGCGGACCACCGGCTCGGACGTCGTCGCCTGCTCGTCGGGGCGCTGGATCTGCACCTGGCTGCGGGCGCGGAGCTCGACCGCGTTGGCGACCTCGCGCAGCGCGAGCTGCCGGAGCGCGGTGAGGTTGCCCCGGCGAAAGAACCCGCCGAGCGCGCTCTCCACCCGCTGCGGCGCGTAGATCTTCCCCTGCCGCAGCCGCTCCTGCAGATCCTCCGGCGGCAGATCGATCACCACGATGTCCTCGGCGCGATGGAGGAACCGATCGGGCACGCGCTCGCGCACGTCGACCTCGGTCTCGCGGAGCACCAGATCGTGGAGGCTCTCCAGGTGCTGCACGTTGAGCGTGCCGATCACGTCGATGCCGGCGTCGAGGAGCGCGTCGACGTCTTGATACCGCTTCTCGTGGAGGCTGCCCGGCACGTTGGTGTGGGCGAGCTCGTCGACGAGCGCCACGTCGGGCCGCCGCGCCAGCACCGCGCCCAGGTCCATCTCCTGGAGCGGCACGCCGCGGTAGGCGATCGTCCGCCGCGGGATCACCGTCAGGCCCCCGAGCTCGGCGATGGTCTCGCTCCGGCCGTGCGTCTCGACCACGCCGCACACCACGTCGACCCCCTCCGCGCTCTGCCGCTTTCCCTCGCGCAGCATGGCCACCGTCTTGCCGACGCCGGCGGCCATGCCCAGATAGACCTTGAGCCGACCGGGGCTGATCGAGGAAGCGCGAGCGAGCAGATCGTCAGTCACGGATCGGGCGGGCCTCGTTCAATCGCGAGTCAGCGTATCCTCTTCTTCGCCGAGCGGCGCCCGGCGGGCGGCCCGCAGATCCTGGAGCCGGTGGAACCCCTCGCGCAGCGTGAACCAGGCGCAGCCGAGCGTCGCGCCCAGGGCCAGAGTCGGCTCCACGCCGAAGGACTCCTGTCCTGCAAACGGAGGTCCGAGACGGATCAACGAGGCCGCGAGGAGCGCGACAGTCGCGAAGATCATCGCTGGATCGGTCTCGGCGCGCGCCCCCGGCGAGCGGCCGATCCCGGCCTTCGCCGGGACCCGATAGGGGCTGTGCGACCGCGGGGGCTCGGCGTCCTGGAGCTCGATGGTGTCCATGATGGACGCTCCCCGAGCAGGAACGGTGCCGAGGCTGATTTGCCGTGGTTTTTTGGCGATCACCGCGAGGCTCGTGCGCTGATGCACGACCCCGGGAGAGCTCCGACGTGCGCTGATGCATGTTGTCCAGCCTCCGTCCGGCCAGAGCCTGCATGTTCAGGCCCTTGGCGCGACTGATGCTCTGGGAGGCGACGTTCGGGAAGGAACACGTCCCATGCTCGATCTCGCGATAATCGCTCTGACACTCGGCCTCTTCGGCGTCGCCGCCGGGTTCGTCCGCGTCCTCGAAAGGCTGTGAGCCTCATGGCACTCGACACCGTCCTCGGCCTCTCTGCCTGCGTGGGTCTCGCGGCCTATCTCTTCTATGTCCTGGCTCGCCCGGAGAGGTTCTGACCATGTCTGCCGGCCTGGGTTTCCTGCTGCTCCTGTTCTTCGGCGCGATCGCGCTCGCGGCGGTCCCGCTCGGTCGCTTCCTGACCCGGGTCTTCGCTGGAGAGGCTACTGCCACCGGGCGCGTGCTCGGCCCGATCGAGCGCCTGATCTACCGTGCCTCCGGCGTCGATCCAGCGCGGGAGCACACCTGGAAAGAGTACGCGCTCGCGACTCTGGCGTTCTCGCTGCTCACCCAGCTGATAACCCACCTGATCCTCCGCGCCCAGGCCGCGCTTCCGGGGAACCCCACCCACCTGCCCGGCGTCGCGCCGTGGCTGGCCTTCAACACCGCGACCAGCTTCACGACCAACACCAACTGGCAGAGCTACGCCGGTGAGTCGACGATGAGCTCCCTCTCGCAGGCGGTCGCGCTCACGTCGCACAACTTCTTCTCGGCCGGAGTCGGGATCTGCGTCGCGATTGCCCTCATCCGCGGCATCGCCCGGGCCGAGACCGATAAAATCGGGAATTTCTGGGTCGATCTCGTCCGCGTGCACCTCTATGTGCTCTTGCCGATATGCGTTATCTACGCGCTCTTCCTGGTCTCGCAGGGCGTGATCCAGACCTGGGCCGGGCCGGCGTCGTGGACCACACTCGACGGCGTGACCCAGGCGGTCCTCCGCGGCCCGGTGGCGTCGCAGGAGGCGATCAAGATGCTCGGCACCAACGGTGGAGGGTACTTCAACGCCAACAGCGCGCATCCCTGGGAGAACCCGACTCCGCTCGTCAATTTCGTCCAGATCTTCTCGATCTTCGCCATCCCCGGGGCCCTCTGCGTCACCCTGGGAGAGATGGTGAAGAGCCGCCTCCACGGCTGGGCGGTCTTCGCCGCGATGACCTTCATCGCCGTGGCCTCCGTGGTCACGATTGCCCACTTCGAGCACCAGGGGAACCCGGTGCTCTGGCACGAAGGGGCCAATGCCGTGGCCAGCGCCATCGATCCCGCGGGCAACATGGAAGGCAAGGAGGTCCGCTTCGGCATCGACGGGACAGCCCTGTTCGCCGGCGTCACCACCGACGCTTCGTGCGGCGCCGTCAACGGCATGCACGACAGCTTCACCCCGCTCGGCGGCCTGGTACCGATGCTCAACATTCAGCTCGGCGAGGTGGTGTTCGGCGGCGTCGGCGCCGGGATGTACGGCGCGCTGATCTACGTGCTCATCGCGGTGTTCCTCGTCGGTCTGATGGTCGGACGAACCCCCGAGTACCTGGGCAAGAAGCTCGATAGCCGGGATATTCGACTGGCCTCGATTTACATCCTGATCCCGGCGTTCCTGATCCTGATCTTCACCGCGGTGGGCGTGGCCTCCGAGGCCGGGCGCGCGGGGATCCTCAACGCCGCGGCGGCCGATGTCGCCGGGACGACGTGGAAGCCCGCGCCTCATGGCCTGAGCGAGGTGCTCTATGCCTTCAGCTCGGCCGCCGGCAACAACGGGAGCGCCTTCGCGGGGCTCACCGCGTACTCCGCCGATCACCCCGCGTTCTACTCGCTCTTCCTCGGGCTCGGGATGTTCTTCGGCCGCTTCCCGCTGATCGTCGCGGTGCTGGCCATCGCCGGCAACATGGCGAAGAAGAAGCGCGTCCCGGCCGGGCCCGGCAGCTTCCCGGTCTCGGGCCCCCTCTTCACCGGCCTGCTCGTCGCGGTAATCATCGTCGTCGGGGCGTTGACGTTCTTCCCCGCCCTCTCGCTCGGCCCGATCGTCGAGCACTTCCAGCTTCCTTGACGGCGCCTGCCCACCCGCGCGCCCGAGGCCCTCTGTCATGACCAAGCACTCTGTTCGTCAAGCCAACTCTCTCTGGGATCCCGCGATCATGCGGCCCGCCGCGTGGGACGCGCTGAAGAAGCTCGACCCCCGGACCATGGCGAAGAACCCCGTCATGTTCGTGGTCGAGATTGGCTCTCTCCTGGTGAGCGTCCTCTTCGGGTACG
>JBDTXR010000576.1:0-4841 GCA_040006075.1 Byssovorax sp.
GCGTGGCCCTGGGCGCGCTGGGCGGGCGTGAGGCGCGCGTCGAGCTTGTCGCCGTGCTTGGCGATCAGGTGCTCGATGATCAGCGCCGAATCGCCCAGCTTGCGGCCGTCGTCGGTGGTGATGAACGGGATCTTGCCCTTGGGCGCCTTGCCGGGGTCGCCCTCGAAGGCCTCGGGGCGGTAGGGAATGCCCGAGAGCCGCATGAAGGCCTCGAGCTTGAGGCCGAACGGGCTGGCGGTGCGGAGCCCGAACGCGGGGCCGAACTGGTGCAGGGTGATCATGAGGGCGAGCTAGTCCAGCGCGCCCGCGGGGGGAAGAGGGCTCTCGTCGGGGTCCACCCCGGTCCAGCCGCCCGCGCGCCGGGGCCGCTCAGGGCGTCGGCATCGCCGCGGTGCAGCTCCCCTTGGAGGGCGAGACGGCGGGCGCGTCGCAGGCGGGAGAGGCTCCGTCCTGCGTCAGGCAAATACCCACGTGGGTCTGGTTCAACAAGGGTGCTCCAAAGGCCATGGTCTGGTCCACCACGCATTTGCCGGTGCCACAGTCGGTGTCGGCGCAGCAGTAGCGGGCGCACTGCGACATGCCCGGGCCCACGGGGAAGCAGTGCATTCCCGGGGCGCAGATGGGATCGTTGATCAGATCGCAGGCCTCGCAGACCTTCGCGAGGGTGGGGCTGAGGGGGAACAAACACCCGAACACGCCGGGCACGAACGTCTCGCAGCTCGCGTTGGGGCCGCAGCCGGTCGCGAGGACGGGATCGCAGCTATCGAGAGCGTCGCACCCGGGCGAGCACGTGGTCGAGAGGCAGGTGGTCAGCGCGTCGGTGACCGCCTTGACCGTCTCGTCGGCGCAGCCCTTGGCCGGTGGCCAGTAGCCGCCGAGGCAGAAATTCAAGCAGGTGCCGTTGCTCTTGCAGTCCGCGGCCTCCTGGCAGCACGAGGTCTGAACGCAGGCGTCGCAGGTGCCTTGAGGATCGAAGATCCCCGTGCACACCGGGGGCGGGGTGACCGGAGTACAGGTGATCTGGAGCTCGCAGCTCGACGAGAGATCGTTGCAGCCCGACGCGGCGACGCCCGCGGCGAGCGCGGCGAGCGCGATCCAGGCGAGGACGACGGCGGGCGCTCTCATCGCAGCTCTCCTCGTCAAAAGGTGCCCCAGGCGGTGAGCCCCAGGTGATCGCCGGTGACGACGGGCGCGAGCCGGAGCGCCCCCGGCGTCTTCTGGATGACCTTGGGCGCAGGGACGATGAGGTAGGCGGCCATGCCCAGGAGGGCAGTGCCACCGAGGGTGAAGGCCACCACCGCTCCGGTCCCGAGCGTGTCGCCCGAGGCCGCTGCGCCGGCGAGCGCGCCGCACTCGGGGTCCGGCTTCTGGATGCCCGTCGCATAGCAGGTCCCACGGGCCTTGAGGATCTTGTCGTGAAGGGCGTTGGCGCTGGAGACCTGGCCCGCCCGCAGGCCTGCGAACACCGCGCCGAGCACGATCCCGAGGCCGCCCGCGCCCGCGAGCGCGAAGGTCGGCACATTGCTCTTGGCGGTGCTGACGATGGCGACGATATCGGGGATCCCCTCCAGCGCGGCGACGGCGATGGTGAGCTTGGCCGCGGGCTCTGCCCACACCGTGCCTTCGTAGGGTCGTTTGCCGGGCGCGCGCACCGTCACCAGGTGATCGCCGGGATCGATGGGCACCGGCGTGCCCCAGAGGGCCTTGTCCATCGGCGTGCCGTCGCGGGTGATCTCCAGGCCAGGCAAGGCCGCGAGGGCCGGTGGGAGCTGGACTGTCAGCTTGGCGACCTTGGGCTCGAGCGCGGCCGATCGCTTGCGGGCATAGGCCTCGCGATCGGGCTTGCCCGCCAGCGCAGCGGCGTTGGCCACCGCGGCGTACTGGTCGCATGCGCTCGCGAGGCGACCGAGCTTCTCGTAGCACTCGGCGAGGCGAAACCGCGTCCCCATGCCCGGATCGAGGTCGAGAGAGCGGGAGAGCAGCGAGCAGGCCTCGGCATACTGCTTGTTGCCCATCAGCTTCATCGCGGCGATGAAGACCTCCTGGGCTTGCTTCTCGCTCGGCACGGAGGCGAGACAGGCTCTCTCCGGCGCGGCGACGGCGAGGGCCACGAGGATCGCCGCGACCACGCGCGCGCCCGGGGAGCAGGCCTTCATTTGCGCTCCATCCCGAAGGGATCGGGGATCTTCGGCTCGCGCTTCTTCACGCCCGGCGCGGCGCTGGCCGACGCGCTCGGCGGCGGCGCGACCACGGCAATGGACGCGATCGAGGCGGGGATTGCCGGTGGATTCACGCTGACCACGAGCGCCGCGGAGGGCATCGACGACACCGCGGGAGAGCCGATCTTGCCATCGCCGCTCTGCCGCGTGAGCCCCCACGCGACGAGCGCGCCGAGCAGCCCGGTCGCCACGAAGGCGCCGACCAGCGGCGCGCGCGAGGGTCGCGGCACGAAGAGCCGGGTCGACGAGGTGTCGCCCGGGGGCGCGGTGACCGGCACGGGCGTCACCGACACCGGCTGCGTGGGGCGGATCGCCGCGGGCGAGGCCGCCGCGGTGGGCGCCTCTTCCTCCTCATCCGGGGCGTCGCGATGAATCGGCGTCACGCGCGCCAGGCGCTGGCTGTCGGTGAGCTGCACGAGCGAGAGGCTCGCCGCGGTGCGGCCCGGCGAGACCACGATGCGCGCGATGCCCTCGACGAGGCGCGCCGATCCCTCGGGCGCGAACGGGAGCAGCGCCTTGGCCAGCTCGCTCACGTCGGCGAAGCGGGCCCCGGGATCGCGCTCGAGGCAGCGCATGATCACCGCGTCGAGCTCGGGCGGCAGATCGCGCCGGTGACGCGAGGGCGCTTTCGGCGGACCGGCCATGACCCGCGCGATGATCTCGCCGACGTGCTGCCCGCGAAACGGCCGCTGCGCCGCGAGGGCCATGTAGAGAATGACCCCGAGCGACCAGATGTCAGCGCGCCCGTCGACGTCGCGCGAGGAGCGCATTTGCTCGGGCGACATGTAGTGCGGCGAGCCGAGCACGGTGTGCTCTTTCGTGAGATCGCCGTCGGCCGAAGGGGCGCCGATGATCTTGGAGATCCCGAAGTCGAGCACCTTCACGCAGGGCGAGCCGTTGGCGCGGGCGCTGATGAAGAGGTTCGACGGCTTGAGATCGCGATGAATGATCCCGCGGCCATGGGCCTCGGCGAGGGCCTCGGCGGTCTGGAGGACGTAGAGCACCGCCTCGCCGATCGGGAGCTGCCCGCGCGTCTTGAGCACGATGTCGAGGTCGGTGCCGTCGAGGTGCTCCATGACCATGTACGGCGCGCCCGTCGCGAGGCGCCCGACGTCGAAGACCCGCGCCACGTGCTCGCTCTTGAGCAGCGACGCGGCGCGGGCCTCGCGCACGAACCGCTCGACGGCGTCGGCGTTGGTGAGCGCCTCGGGGAGCATGAACTTGATGGCCCGCGTCTCGAGGAGATCGAGGTGCGTCGCGACCACGACCACGCCCATGCCGCCCGCGCCGAGCACCCGCTCGATGCGGTACTTGTCCGCGAGGATGTCCCCAGGCTGAACGGGCGAGCGCGCGGCGTCCATCGGGGGTCCTCGGGGTGCTGCGGTCCGGCGTGCAACAGGCCGACGGAGCGCTGGGACCGAGGCTACGTGGGTCCGCGACGAAAGCCAAGCCGCGCGCACCTCGCGAGGGCGCCGCTCTACGCGGCCAGCGCCGCCGCCCGCACCTGCGCGAGCACCGCCACGAGCTCGTCCACGTGCGCACTCTTGAAGAGCCCCTCGGGGCCGGTGGGGGTCAGATCAATGAACGGCGACTCGTAGAGCAACCCCGGCTCCATCACGCCGCGCTCGGTCAGGTGATCGATGATCAGGCTCACGAACTCGATCTGGTTGGCGACGAGCGTCTTGCCGGCGAGGAATCCGGCGAAGGCCTCCTTGGCGGCCCCGCGGTCGAGGCCGACCAGCGAGCGCACGAAGAGGCCAAGGCCGTGGCTCGTCTCCTTGGCTTGTTGAACATACTCCGGGCTCCCGACGCCGCTCGCGGTGAGCATGCGCTCCAGCTCGTCGAGATCGGTGCGGGTCAGGGCCTTGTTCATCCGGACTTTGTGGATGGCCAGATCGTTCTCGTGCTCGCGCAGGAACGCGCGGGTCTTGGCGACGAAGCGTTCGAAGGTCTCGCGGGTGCCGAAGTCGGGCATATCCACCTCGGCGTCCGCGCCGATCCGGTCCTCGAAGTCGGTGTAGATCGGCTTGCGCGCCAGCTTGTCGATGAGCTTCACCAGGGCGCGGAGCTGCTTGCGCACCTGCTCCAGCATCGGCGTCGTCACGTCCTCCCACCATACCTCGGTCTGGAGATCTTGAATCAACGGCAGATGCGGCTTCACCATCGGGATGATGGCCCGCTCCTCCAGCGCCGCGGCGATGGTCTTCACCATATCGCGCAGGCGCTCGAAGGTGGGCTCCACGCGGAGCACCGCGAGCTGGAGCTTTAGAATCACCAGATCGAAGCGCTTGGCCTCTTCGTCTTCCGAAGCGAGCTCCGACGGCAGGCCGGCGACCTCGTGGCCCAGCTCGCTTCGCGACTCGTCCGTGAGGACAGCCCACGCTTCGGGCCTGGCATACATCTCCACGAGCCGACGCTTCGGGCGCACCACGAAGTTATCGAGGTTCATCGCGGCCACCTCGGTGTTCAGGAGCGTGGCGACCTCGCCGCGTAGCTCCTTGGATGCGGGATCGAGCGCCGCGCTCCGCATAGCCGCGACCGCCAGGGAGCGGGCCCGTGAGCTGCCGGCCCGCTCCCTGGCGAGGCTGTCTCAAAACCAAGCGAAGCGCAGCTGGCACGCTC
>JBDTXR010000577.1:0-4834 GCA_040006075.1 Byssovorax sp.
GGAAGATCGACGAGCTCGAGCTCGCCACGCGCGAGCAGATGCCGCGCATGGCCGGCTGCTTCACCTGCCACGCGATGAGCGGGCCCGGCCAGGGCGAGGCGAAGAGCGAGTGCGTCACCTGCCACCTCGCGCAGCCCGACGGGCGCATGCAGGTCACCTTCGGGACGGGCAAGCTCGAGCCCCCACGCTGGCTCCACGACGCCGGCCACGCCGCCGACTGGATCGAGCGCCACAAGACCTCGGCCGCGAGCGACAGCGCCTTCTGCGGGAGCTGCCACACCGAGAAATACTGCGCCGATTGCCACGACGGCAAGGTCCGGCCGCGCAACATCCACCCCAACGATTTCCTCTCGATGCACCCCCAGGCCGCGCGGCAAGACAGCCCGCGCTGCGTCTCGTGTCACCAGGAGCAAACCTTCTGCGCCGACTGCCACCGACGCACCGGCGTCGCGCGGGACTCCGCCAGCGGCAACCGGCTCTCGGGCCGCCGCTTCCACTTGCCGCCCGAGATCTGGACGACGGCGCCCCGGGGCCCGCAGCACCACGCGTGGGAGGCCGAGCGCAACCTCAACGCCTGCGTCTCGTGCCACACCGAGCGCGACTGCACGACCTGCCACGCGACCAAGGGCCTGGGCGGCGGCCAGGGCGTGAGCCCGCACCCGATCGGCTTCCGATCGAAGTGCAGCCTCGCGCTCCAGCGCAACCCGCGCCCCTGCCTGGTCTGCCACGACTCCAGGGACACCCTGCTCGGGAGCTGCCGATGATCACCAGGCCCCGACGTCCGCGAACCTGCGCCGACGCGCTCACCCGAGCCGCGTGCGCCGCACCGGCGAGCACACCGACAATCGACCCGAGCCTCGAGCCGCGTTCCGGGCTCGCGGTGTCGGCGTCGTACCGCTGTGTCGCATATTCCTTGCACAGCCCTTCTGGCGACAGGTATAGCGGGGGGGCTGGATTCGCCCTGGCCCCTGGAAGGGCCGCGAAACCCAAGGAGAACGAGCGTGAAGGAGCTGATCAAGTACCTGCTCGACAACATGTACATCGACTTTCAGGGGGAAATCACCCTGGATACGGTGCGCAACTTTCTCCGGGAAGACGACGGTCGCGAAGCCCGGCAGCTCCTCTCGAAGCTGATCGAAGAGAAGGGCGTCGACGACATGCTGCTGACGCTGGCGGACTGTCTCAAGGAGCACATCCAGGCGGGGATCAACGAGCGGGTCATCCGCGAGCAGATCTCCACCTACTCCGAGTCCTGAGCGCAGCCTTCGCTGCGCTGGCCGCTCTCACGGCCTGCGACGTCGCTCATCCCGGACCCACCCCGCTCCCCCCCGTCAATCTCGTCGACATCTCGGTCGCGACCGCGACTGACGGGGCGGGCCTTCCCTCGACCTACAAGCGCATCCGCGACGACGGCACGACGATCGACATCGTCGCGAAGACCGCCTTTCGCGTGACGTTCGACCGCTTGCTCCTCCCCACCGCCACGTTCCGCCAATCGGCCTGCCTCACCTCCGGGGTCAACCCGGTCAAGAGCTTGAAGGGCTGCGCGAACGGCGTCTTCCTCGAGCCGGCGTACGATCCGGTGCGCCGCGAGATCATCTACCGGCAGCAGGCGACGAGCACCGGGCTCATCCCCGGCACCCCCTACACGTTCAGCGTATTTCCCCCGCCGGGCGACGGCTCGACGAACGGGATCCAGGCCTTCGACGGCGCCCCGCTCGGGGAGGCGCGGAGCCTCACCTTCACCACCCGCACGCCCGAGCCCGCCGGAGGCCTCGTCGACAAGCCGCCGACCGTGGACTTCTGCGGCGACCTGTTCCCTCACGTGTTGCGCGACACCTGCGCCAGCGGTGGGTGCCACACGGTGGCCGCCAAGGAAGATCACGGCGTGATCCTCGGCGCCGCCGAAGGGCTCGATTTCTCGACGCCGGCGAAGATCCTCACCACCGCGGTGAGCCACGTCGCGCACGAGACGCAGACCGGCGAGCACGCCACGATGGCGGAGGACAGCCCGTCGCTCCTCGGCCGGGCGATGCCGCTCATCGATCCCAGCCGGCCTGGCAACAGCTACGTGCTCTACAAGCTGATCGCCAACCAGAACAACGGCGCGAAGGGCGGCTCGCCCACGCTCGAGCAGAAGCGGCTCGCCGATATCGAAGAGCTCCGCTCCGTGGTCGTCGTGGGCATCCCGATGCCGCCCTCTGACGGACGAGGCAAGGAGCTGAAAGAGACCGAGCTCGAGCAGATCAGCGACTGGATCGCGCAGGGCGCGCCGACCGTCTGCCCGTGAGCCGCGTCAGCCGCGCGTGAGCGGCGACATCACCCGGTTACGGCCGCCGTTCTTCGCGCGGTAGAGCTGCTCGTCGGCGGCCTGATAGAGCTCGGCCGGCGTCATGGGCACGCCGTCGAAGCGAAGCGACGCCACGCCGAAGCTGGTGGTGATCGGGATCGGCCGGTCCTCGAAGCGGAAGGGCCCGCGCTCGACCAGGCCGCGGAGCTTCTCGGCGACCGCGGCGGCGCCCTCGATCTCGATCTCGGGGATGAGCAGCGCGAACTCTTCGCCGCCGACGCGCGCCAGGGTGTCTTCGCGCCGCACGTTGGGCGCGATCAGCGCCGCGAGCTGGCGTAGCACCGCGTCGCCCGCGAGGTGGCCCATCCCGTCGTTCACGTTCTTGAAGTGATCGATGTCGAACATCACCAGCGCCAGCGGCCGCTTGTAGCGCACCCCGCGCGCCACCTCGCGCTCCAGCATGCCCTCGAACGAGCGCTTGTTGTGGGTCTCGGTCAGGCCGTCGATGGTCATCAGGTTGTAGATGGCCTCGTGGTACGCGAGCTCGACGTTGCCGCCGAAGATGAACTTGAAGATCGTGCGGCCGATCTTGATCTGATCGCCGTCGACGAGGGTCCGCTCCTTGACGTTGACGTCGTTGACGAAGGTCCCGTTCGTGGATCCGAGGTCCCGCACGATGTAGCTCGAGCCCGTCCAGGCGAAGCGCGCGTGCTTGCGGCTCACGGCGTCGTCGTCGAGCGGGATGTCGGTCTGCATCACGCGGCCGCACTCCACGTCGGCCGCGCCGAGCGGGATGCGGCGACCGAGCTCGGCGCCGTAGATGACGACCAGGTACGCGAGCCCGGGCTCGGACGAGTGCACCGCCGCGGGGAGCGACGAAACGATGGTCTCGAGCGTGTCGCGGGGTTCGCTCTTCGGGGACAAGGGCTACCAGTACACCAGAGGCGGGGCCCGGTCGCAACGCGCGCGACGTGGTACGTTCGGGCCATGCAAAGGCGTGGTTTGCCCCGACTCGTGGTCGCCGCCGTCTTCACGGGGGCGCTGTTTCCGCTCGCCTCGATCGCCTCGGGCTGCAGCTCGCCGGATCCGACGGGCACCGGCGGCGGATCGAGCGGCGGAACCGGCACCGGCGGCCGCGCGCCCGACGCCGGCCCACAACCCGTCACGGTCACGCTGCACCCGAGCGCGACGCCGCTCCCCGGCGAATCGGCGTGCACCGTGGTCGAGGTGACAAACATTTCCATCCCCGACGCCCACCATGTCGAGCTCTGCGCGCCGGTGGCGTACGCCACCAACCCGCCCAGCGGCGGCCCGCACTGGCCGGTGTGGACCGCGCAGGGGAAGTACAGCTCGCCCGTCCCGCGCGAGCTCTACACGCACAACCTGGAGCACGGCTGGATCGTGCTCTCGTACCGCTGCGCCGAAGGGTGCCCGAGCACCGTCGCCGCGCTCGAGAAGGCCCTGGGCGACGCCAGCGACACCTACTGCATCGCCCAGGGCGACGACACGCCGCGGGTGATCCTCACCCCGGATCCGCTGCTGAAGACGCCGATCGCCGTGTCGGCGTGGGGCGCGACGTACACCGCGACGTGCATCGATCCTCCGTCGATCGCCGCCTTCATCGCGGCGCGGATCGGGCGCGGCACCGAGATGATCTGCGGCGGCGGACAGGCCCCCGAGACCGTGACGGCGCTGTGCCTCAGCAGCGGCGTCGACGGCGGCTCCGACGGTGGCGGCGACGCCGGAAGCGACGGCGGCTGAGCCCCGCGAGGCGCCACCTCTGTTGACAGCGCCCTTCCCCACGCGGAGTATTCCGCGCGATGTCAGGCGGGGAAGCGTCATCCAAGTTGGCGGGGTACGAGATCCTCGAGCTCGCGGGGGCGGGCGGATCGGGGCTCGTGTACCGCGCGCGTCGCGCCGGCTCGCCCGAGCTCGTGGCCCTCAAGCTCGCGCGCGAGAGCACCGGATCGGCCCCGCTCGCGCGCGAGGCGATGCACGCCGCGCTCGCGCTGTCGCCGCGGCTGCCGGAGCTCGTCGACGTGGGCTGGGCGCTGATCACCGGCGCCTCGGCGCGCGTCGTCGATCCCGCGCACGCGGCCGACGCGGTGCCCTTCGTCGCGCTGCGCTGGGCGCCGGGCGCGCCGCTCGTGGGCGGCGCGGGCAAGTCGCACGTCGAGGTCGCGCTCGGCGCGGCGCGCGACGTCGGCGACGCGCTCGCGGATCTGCACGAGATGGGCGTCGCGCACGGCGACGTGAAGCCGGCGAACCTCCTCGCGTCGAGCGGTGGGGTGCGGGTGATCGATCTCGGGCTGGCCGGTCCGCTCCACGCCACGACGGTCGAGGGCGCGACGCTGCGCTACCTCGATCGCGGCTCGTCGGCCCTCGGCGACGCGCGCGCGCGGGATCTCGTCGCGCTCGGCGCCGTGCTGGCGGAGCTCGTGGATCCGGCCATCGCGGCCGCCGACGATCCGATCGCCGCGGCGCGCGCGCGGCGGCTGCCCGGCCCGATCGGCGCGATCTGCGCGGCGCTGCTCGCCCCCAGCC
>JBDTXR010000578.1:0-4814 GCA_040006075.1 Byssovorax sp.
CACGCCGCTCGGCCAGCGCAGCATGCTCTTGCTCACGCTCGCGGGCCTGCTCGAGTTCCCCGCCGATCAGAACTTCCTCGACGGGCTCTGGGCGATGGCGCTCAAGGCGCTCCGCCTCCCCGAGGTCTCGCGCAGCCTGGTCCGCGGCTGCATCACCTCGGAAGATCACGACGCGTCGAACTACTACGGCTCGCGCCGCGGCCTCCGTCAGCTCATGGGCGCGCTCCAGAACGCCGACGCGGTCCTCTACGCAAAAATGAAGTCCGACTCTCTCGAGGTCGGGCGCGCCGCGCCGCTCGCCTTCGCCTGACGTTGACGCGCGCGCGGCTCCCGGGTGAGCTACGCGCGTGGCTCTCCTGGCGATCCTGGCCTTCTCCATCCTGGTCTACACCTACGTCGGATATCCGATCCTGATCGGGGTGCTCGCGCGCGTCCGGCCGCTCCGCATCGCCGAAGATCCCGCGTACCTGCCAAAGGTCACGGCCTGCGTCCCGGTCTACAACGCGGCCTCGTACCTCACCGCCAAGGTCGAGAGCCTGCTGGCGCTCGATTACCCGGCCGACAAGATCGAGATCTTGCTCTACTCGGACGGCTCCGACGACGACACCAACGACGTGGCCGCCGCCATCGCCGCGCGCGATCCGCGGGTGAAGCTCCTGATCAGCGCAACCCGCGGCGGCAAGCCGAAGGGTGTCAATCGGATGATCGAGGCCGCCACCGGCGAGGTGCTGCTGATGACCGACGTGCGCCAGCCCCTGGTCCCCGGCGCCCTCCGCGCTCTCGTGGCCAAGCTCGCCGATCCGAAGGTGGCCTGTGTGTCGGGCAACCTGGTGCTGCGCGGCAAGGCCGGCGCCGGCGCCTACTGGCGCTACGAGAGCTGGATCCGGATGCAGGAGTCGCGCTTTCGCGGCATGGTCGGCGTCACTGGCCCTATTTACGCCATCCGCAAAGCGGATATGCGAGAGCTGCCCGAGGGCGTTATTTTGGATGATATGTGGGTGCCTTTGCGGCTGCGGCTGGCCGGGCGCTACATCCTGTTTGCCGAGGGCGCGATTTGCTACGACGACGCCTTCGGTGATAAGCGCGAATACGGCCGCAAGGTACGGACGCTGGCCGGGAATTACCAGCTTTTCTCGCTGCTACCGGCGCTGCTGGTGCCCTTCAAGAACCCCTCGTGGTTCGAGACGTTCTCGCATAAACTGCTGCGGCTGGTGTGCCCGTGGGCCCTGGTCGGGCTGCTCGCGGCGTCCGGGGTCGGGGCGTTTGCCACGGCGGATCCTTCGCCGATCATTCTTTATGGACTGAGGCCTTTACTCGTGGGGCAGATTGCGTTCTATCTGTTTGCCGTGCTCGGCGAGCGGGGTGGGCGGATCGGGTCGCTGTGCCGGACTTTTGTGGTGTTGAATAGCGCCGCGGTGGTGGGGCTGTGGCGGTTCGTGACGGGCGGGCAGAAGGTCACGTGGTGATCGGTCGCGGGACGCCCTATCCCCTCTCGATCGCAGCCATGCCGGAGCGGAGCGTACGGGGAATCAAGCCCCGGCGGCAAAGCCTGAGGGGCGGCGACGGCGCGTGCCCTCGCCGTGTGGTTCAGGGGGCCAGCACGGAGACGAACACGTCTTCGTCGAATTCGGTCAGCGGCACAGGGATGCTCGGGAGCGCCGTGCCGAGCCGACCGGTGATGGCGACCTGCTCACCTCGCCTGGCGAGAGCACGCCCCGATCCCGTGCCCAAATACCCGAGGGAAACTAGCTCCCCTGCGGTGCCGAGATGAGCGAGGGCGATCGGCGCGTCCGTCTCGGCGATTCCAGCATGGGTGTTGATGAGGACAATGCTCTCGCCATTGTCGGCGGCAACGATGGCTGCCCCCCTCGCGGGGAAGTTGCCGAAGGACTGCGTCCACGCCAGGCCACCTGCGGGGTCGAAGTCGGCGACCAGACCGGGGTGGGCCTCCGGCGGAGCGCTGCCGAACGCGAGGTCGGTGAACGGCCAGCCGGCTGTCAAGACATGACCGCTCCCGTCTACCGTGAGGCCCCGGGGCCCGGTGCCTCCATCCTTGTCGACGAGAATTCGGGTCCAGAGCGCGTCGCCGTTCGGACCGAGCTTGACCACGAAGCCGCTGCCATTTGGTGCCATTTGGATCGGGCCCGTGCCGCTGTCGAAGGTGCCAAATGAGCTGCCGGCAACGAGCACATTGTCTGCCGCGTCGAGCGTGAGACCGCTGGCCACGGTGTCCCCTTGGGCTCCCCCGACGGTCCTGACCCAGAGGGCGTTGCCCGTCGGATCGTACCGAGCAACATACGTGGTAGTGATGTTCGAGAAGCCGACCGGGCCAGTGCCCAGATCGGCAACACCGACGAGGGTGCCGACGAGAACCACGTCGCCTGTCGCCGAGGCCGCGACCCACGCCTCGAACCCCACGTCCCCATCGGCCAGGCCGCCAAAGCACCGACTGAAGAGGTGATGTCCCTGCGGATCGAGCTTGACCAGGTAGTTCTGCTCGAACCCGTCGATGCAGCGGAGGCCCCCGCCGAAGTCGACAGGTGAAAATGTCTTGCCAGTGAGGAACAGGTTCCCCGAGGCGTCGAGGGCGAGGCCCGTGCCCGAGATATCGCGCGCCTCTTGGCTGAACTGCTGGCTCCACAAGGTCGATCCAGTGGCGCCGTCGAGCCTGGCGACGAAGGCGCTCGTCGCGCCGTTCGAAGGGTGCACGGTGCCACCCAGATCGAGCGCGCCCGTGAAGGTACCGATGACCAGAACATCGCCCGCGCCGTCGATGGCGACGGCCTCACCCTGCTCGTTGCCGACGCCGCCAAAGCGCTTGGTCCAGCGCAGCGTCGGCGAGGAAACGCCGGCGCTGCCTCCACTGCCTGCTGCGCTCGAGCCGTCGCCGCCGGTTCCGGTCCCGGTCGAGCCGCCCCCAGCCGCGTTGACGCAGGCCGCGCAGCCAATCGCTACCGCGAGGATCCCGCCGCCCAGGACCTCACCGAACTTGCGCATGGCTGACCTCCAACGTTTCACGCTACAGAAACCGTAGCCGCCGGTCAACCGCGATAGGATCGGTGGCCATGACGTATTCAACCAGATGGTCGTTAACCTTGTGGTTGTATCGCGGCAGCCGCCAAAGCGTCGAGAAGCTACCGGGCTTCGTCCTCTTGCACGAGACCATACACCGACAGCTCGACCTCGGCGAACGGCTCGGGCTTATCCGCTCTTGCCCCTCGGCTGTCTGAACGGTGAGGTACCCTTCCGCGGTCCACCGATGAGCCGACAGCGTCTCCGCCTCGGGATCCAGGATCCAGTAGTGCTGAACGTGGCATCGCTGATAGACCCGCATCTTCTTGATCAGGTCGTTTCGCGCGTTCGATGGAGAAAGGATCTCGCAGACCCAGTCCGGGCGAACCTGGATGGGAACCTCACCGGATGATGTGGAGAGCCTCTCTCGATGCCATCCGGACACGTCAGGTCGGAAGATCTGCGAAGGCTCGAGCTGGATCTCCACCTCGCTCGCGAAGATCCAGCCACCAGGGCCGCGACCATGCGAGCGCGGGCCGTACGGTCCGGCGACCTCGTCGGCCACGCCCATCTGCGCGGTTCCGTGACGCAGGCTCGGCATGGCCCGCCGGATCAGCTCGCCGTCGAGGATCTCGTGAAAACGCGCGTTTTCGGGGATGGCCAGGAGATCGGCGAGCGTGGCCGTGGGGGGCTTCGGGCCTGCGCTCGACATGGGCGCAGACTAGGCCCGGCCGGGCGCGAGGGCCAGCGTGTCGCCGGGCAAGAACGCAAGGAAGCGCCCGCCAGACGCCTTCTTTACGGGTAACCGAGGCCGTCGCCTTCAGCCAGGCGCTTTCTTCCCCGCCAGCGAAGCCACGGGATTCGCCCAGACGCGTTCCTGTCGGGCAAGAGAGGCTGCTGACCTCGCCCAGACGCGTTCTTGACGGGCAAGAACGCGATCCGACACCCGCCGGTCGCGTTCTTGTCCGCCAGGAGGGCCCCGGCCCCCGCCGCTCGCTACTTTTCGACCGGCCCTGCCGGCGCCGCCGCCGGATCCCCGGCGTCGCTCGCCGTCTGCCCCGGCCTCCGGGTCGACGGCTTCACCTTCGCCGCCAGGTCCGCCTTCCCCGCCATCCGCAGAAGCCCGGTCAGCGCCGTGGCGCCGCCGCCGAACAGCTCATCGTAGCTCCCGAGCGCCCGATTCTTCGCATCGAGCGTGGCTTGCGCCTCCCGGACCTCCCTCGCAACGTCCTTGATCTTCCCATCCAGCGCAGCTCGCAGATCCCTCAGATCCGACGCCGTCTCTGCCGGATCCAGCTTGGCCCCCTTGATGCGCGACGCCGGCAGCTTCACCCGCTCGATCTGTGCCGCCACCTCGCCCGCAAAGCGAGACAGCACGACCGGATCCTGCGGCGCCGGCCCCGGGAACACCGCGTTGGCCGTGGCGCTACCGTACATGCCCACAATCACTTCGCGGAGCTCGACCAGCTTGTCCGAGAGCGCCGCCGTCGCCTCGTCCCGCGCGCTCCGGAACCCATCGTCGTCGCCGAGCTCGGCCTCGTGCGTCGCGTCGGCCTCCACCATCCTGGTCTTCGCCGCTTCGAGCGCGCGGGCGACCAGGATCATGACCAGTCCAACGTCTGGCAACGACTCTCCCTTGACCAGATGAGGCTTCAGGAGCTTGCCAACCTCCACGCCGGCGGCCTCCGCGTGCGCGTGCCCGGCCGCGGCCACGGCGGTGGCGCTCTTCTCGCGATCAGTGACCTGCTTCGCTGCCATTGAGTCTCGTTCCTCCCTGCGTTGAAGGGGATCACGCAAAGCGC
>JBDTXR010000579.1:0-4810 GCA_040006075.1 Byssovorax sp.
GAGCTTCGGGCGGCTGTTTCCGCAGCTCGAGATCCAGGTGGGGTATGCGTTCTGAGACGATCTGCGGGAGCTGCCTCGGGTCGCGATCGGCGAAGGCGCCGCGGCAGAACAGATAATCGAGCGCGTGGGCCCGTCGCGCACCATGAGCACCTGATTGGCGACTCCGCGGGGCCGCGAGGGGGTCGACGAAAGATGCTTCCGCCTGGAAACAGTAGGTGCAGGTCGAACCGGGACCGGGATTTCGCGCTGGCCGCGCCGACTGCACAGTCGTCCACGGCCACGGCGCCCAGCTCGCCGATCGCAATGCCCGGTGCGATCCAACGCTGTCGCGACCGCCTCGCGGCCCGGCCCCAGCACCACCGAGGCGAGCCCCGTCAGGCCCCCTTCGCTCGCCCACGCGCTCTGCACGAGCCGGATCAAGCCTCTGGGCATATGCAGCAGATCGAGGCGAACCGCGTTGGCCGCGAGATCGACGAGGCCATCCTTGGTCCCCCGCGCGAGGTCTCCTGCGATCTCGGTCGTGCTCTTCCCAAACGATGGATCGAAGCCCGCAGGGGATGCCGGGCGAGCATGATTCACGCGCGCCGCCATGCCAGGAGGTGTCCCATCGACCGTGGGCAGCGTGTTACCGCGGACAGGCCAGTAAGGGAGAACCCCATACCCAGCATGCCATCGCCGGAGACGCTGCTGTACGTGACGGCCAACGACGGCTGCATCCCCGCGGCGCCCGGCGGAACGACGAGCGAAAGACTGTAGGTGGACTCGCCGGTGCTGCTGACGGCGAACGCGCCTTGAATGGTGCCCGCGACCGGGGAAGTGTCTGAATCGTCGAGCGTCGGAAGCCCGAGCGGCTGCGCCGGGGGATTGTCGCTGCGACAGCCCGCTCCGCTGAGCACAAACCCCACGACGAGAAGGAGCGGCAAGAGCGCCTGGCCCGCGCGTCGCGTGATCGAGCCGGCGAACGTTGGGAGCGTCGAGAGGATCCAGAGCATTGGGTTCTCGCTGGGATGGCTGCTCGGGAGGAAGCGCGCAGGGGACATCGGCGGGCCGAGGCTACCACGAGAGATCACCGGCGGAGACGCTCTCCGCGGGCTCGCGGTCGCCTGAGAATCGCGAAATTCAGCGCGTTCAGGGCGTGTATGCAGTGTTGGGACCCTCGTGCGCAGCGCCGGGAAGCCAGGTGTGCAGCGTGGAGACCCTCGTCGGCAGCGTGGAGACCCTCGTCGGCAGCGTCGGGTAGCCTCGTGTGCAGCGTAGAGAGCCTCGTCGGCAGCGTGGAGACCCAGGTAGGCAGCCGCGGAGGCCAGGTATGCAGGCGCGCGCGCCAGGTAAGCAGGCGCGCGCGACAGGTATGCAGGCGCGCGCGCCAAGTATGCAGCTCCGGGCGCCGAGGATCCGGCGGTCGCGGATCCTCGGCGTCCGGAAGCGATTCAGGCGGGTTTCTTGGCGTCGCCGGCCGCGGGCTCGGCTGCGGCCGGAGCCGGCGCGACCGGTGCGGGCGCGGCCGGAGCCGGCGCGACCGGGGCCGCGCGCTTCCGCGTGGGCGCGAAGATCGACCGCGTGGCGATGGGAAGGAGCTGGGGAATTGCCGGATCGTGCTCGTGGGCGCGGTTCCAGACGCTCATCACCTGCTCGAGATACTCTGGACATCTCTTTGGCCCTGCGCCGCTTGCGCCCTGATCCCACTTCCAAACCCGAGATCGTTCCCGTTGCGGGCAAGGGACCGTGGGTTGCAGAAGTGTCGGAGGCGCCCACTCCGCGACGCCTCCCAAACCACCACAGAGAGCGGAGGGGCGGCCTCGCAGGAGGACCCGAGCCGCGCACCATTCGAGCGCGAAGCGCGCGAATCAGCGCGCTCGGGTCCGACGGAGAGGCCGCCCCTCCGCTCGAGGCCCCCGAGCGGACGCGCCGCGCGCCGATCCCCATTCCGGCCGCCGTCTCCGGACCGGGCAGGATGGAGATCGAGAACGGGGAGCGAGAGAAGACGCCGTGACGCGCGCCCGAAGTCCGCCTCTCCGACCTCGGGAGCATCGCTCGGCCCGCAGATCGCACCTGCGGTGTGCCGGAGCACTCAGGGTCCCGCGCGCTCCGCCGTAAGTGCGAAGGTCCACCCTCCTTTCCGGTACCCTCCCGGGATCCCGCGCCAAAGGATGGCTCGCCATGCGCGCTCCGCTCGTCCGATTCACCGTCTTGCTCCTCGCCGCCGCCGGTTGCTCGCCCGCGCCCGCGCCCGCGCTCTCGCCGTCGCCGCGGCCCGCGCTGTCGAGCTCCGAGCAGACGTCCGTGGTCCGCGCGACCGGCGGCCAGTTCGATCCGACCGATCGCGACGGCGACGGGGTCGGCGACGCCTACGATCTCTGCCCCACGCTGCTCGAGGATCAGCGCGGCGAGCACCCGCTCGACGGCTGCCCCGAGGACCGCGATCCGAACCGGCTCGCGACGCGCTGGGGGCGATCCCCGAGCCAGAGCGTGACCGTCGCGCACGATCAGATCCGCACCGGCGAAGAGATCCGCTTCGCGCGCAGCTCGGCGGCGATCGAGCCCTCGTCGCAGCCGCTGGTCGCGTCCATCGCCCAGGTGCTGAAGGACGCTCCGGAGATCGAGGTCCTGGAGATCGCCGGCCACGCCGACGACAGCGGCTCCGAGGCCGCCAACAACCGCCTCACGGTGCAGCGCGCCTCGTCGGTGATGCTGGCGATGATCGAGCGCGGGGTGAGCCGCGATCGCCTCCGCGCCGCGGGGTATGGAGCCTATTGCCCGGTCGTCGGCGCGCGCCGCGAGGGCTCGGCCGAGGCCGGCGATCGGCGGGTGGAGTTCCGGATCCTCCGCCGCGACCGGATCGACCTCGAGCCGCGGTGGGGCGGCTGCGAGGCCGCCGCGAAGCACGGGATGAAGCCGATGGCGCTACAGGGACGCAAGAGCGCGGCGCGCGCCGGCGCCGCGAGCGACGACGACGAGTGCGCCGAGGCGACGCCGAAGGCCTGCAAGGCCCTCTGCGAGGCTCGCGAGACCGACGCGTGCATGATCTTCGCGGCGGCGGTTCGCGACGAGGCCGCGCCCGATCCCGCGAGCGGTCGACCCGATGCGGTGGCGGCCCTCGGCGCGCTGACCAGGGCCTGCGAGCTCGGGCGGAGCGAGGCGTGCGCGCTCGCGGCGCGGGCGATCCGCGAGGGCCGCGGCGCGCCGAAAGATCCGAAGAAAGCCCTGGATCTCGACGCGACCGCGTGCGCCAAGGGCGGCGCGCTGGCCTGCGCGGATCTCGGGCTCGCGCTCCACGTCGCCGTCGGGAAGGCGCGCGACGAGGCGCGATCGATCGAGGCTTATCGCCGCGCGTGCGACCTCGATGAGGAGGGCGGGTGCGAGGCGCTGGGCGCGGCGTACTGGTCCGGGAGCGGCGTCCCCGGAGACCACGCGCGCGCGTTCGATCTGTTCGCCGCGGCGTGCGAGATCGGGCACCGCGGCTGCGCGGCGCTCCGCGATCACGTGAAGGACGATCCCTCCGCGCAGCGGAGCCGGGCGCGCGCGCTGGTCGCGCTCCACGTCGCCTGCGAGCAGGACGGCGACGCCGACGCCTGCGGCGCGATCACGATCATGGGCGAAAAGCCCGGGGAATACAGCCCGGCGCCGGTGTGCTCGGCCGGGACCTACGCGGCGTGCACGGCGGCGTGCGGCGCCGCTCCGGCGGGCGAGGCCTGCCTCGGCCTGGCCGACGCGCTGCTGTACGGGATGGGCGCGCGCCGCAAGCCCGTCGACGCGCGGACGATCTTCGAGCGCGCGTGCCGGGCCGACAGCGCGCGCGGCTGCGCGATGAGCGCCCTGCTCCGCGAGTCGAGCGCCACGGGATCGCGCGATCTGCGGGTGGCGTTCGACGAGTACGACCTCGCGTGCACCGCGGGCGATGCGGCCGGCTGCGTCCACCGCGCGCGCCTGCGGCTCGAGGGGCTCGGCACGTACCGCGACGAGGTGGTGGCCACCAAGGCGCTCGACGCGGCCTGTACGAAGGGCGTGGGCATCGCCTGCGCGCACCTCGCGCTCGCGGCGGCGAAGGGCCTCGGCGCCCCGGCGGATCCTGGCCGCGCCAGGGCCCTGTCGGAGCAGGCGTGCGCGGCGGGCTTTCGCCCGAGCTGCTCGAGCAGCCCCGCGGCTCAGCTCCCGAGATAGAGCCGGAGCGCGCGCGCGGCCTCGCGGCGATCGAAGGCCACGCCCGCCAGCTCATCGCGCCTGGAGATCTGCTCGAAGAGCTGAGTCAGGTAGGTGAAGAACGACTCGCACTCTCGCGCCGCGGCCTCCAGGCGCTGCGGATCGAGCAGATCCGTGTCGCCAAGGCCGCTCATCGCGGCCATGAAGGCGTCGACTTGCCCGTAGTCCGACGAGCGCAGGAGGGGATATCCCATGGCCCGGAAATACGAGAGGAACTCGCGCACGAAGGCGAAGGACTGGAGCGCTCCCCAGCTGTCGGCGGCCTGATCGGCGTGGCGGGCCTTGCTGGCGAAGGCCCTGGCGATCTGCGCGAACATCCACACGTCGCGGCGGAGGCGCTCGCTGGTGGCGCGGCGCACGGCCTGATCGTCGAAGACCCGGCCCTCTTCGAGCTTCACGCCGAGCGATTTGCCCAGGAAGAGAATGGCGTTCTGGAGCGCCGGGCGGAGGTTGGTGGTGACGAGGCGGAGGCGACCGCGGAGCTCGTGCTCGGGCGTCGCCACGTCGGCCGGCGGGAGATCGTGCTCGAAGGCGCGGCGCATCTCGAGGCGCAAATTGGCGGCGAGGCCGGCGAGCGCGCCCTTGATCGCCACGAGGCGGTGGCCCTCGG
>JBDTXR010000580.1:0-4804 GCA_040006075.1 Byssovorax sp.
GGAGCCGCCACCACATCCTCATCGACGGCTGGTCGACGCCGCTGCTCGTGAAGGAAGTGTTCGCGCTCTACGAGGCCTACTCGCAGGGCAAGGAGCTGCGGCTCGATCGCCCGCGTCCGTACGGCGAGTACATCTCCTGGCTCGAGCGGCAAGATCGCGCGGCGGCCGAGGCGTTCTGGCGCGCGGAGCTCGGCGGCTTCAGCGCGCCGACGCCGTTCCGCGTCGATCACGTCACCCCGGGAGAGGCCGAGTACGCCGACGAGAAGCTCACGCTCTCCGACGAGAGCTCGGCGGCGATCCAGGCCTTCGCCCGCACCCACAAGCTCACGGTGAGCACGCTGCTCCAGGCCGCGTGGGGCCTGCTCCTCGCGCGCTACAGCGGCGAGGACGACGTGCTCTTCGGCGTCACCGTCTCGGGGCGATCGGCCCCGGTGCCGGGGATCGATCGCATGGTCGGCCTCTTCATCAACACGCTCCCGGTGCGCGTGAAGGCGCCCGGCGAAGCCACGGTGGCGACGTGGCTCGCTGCCTTGCACCAGCGGCAAACCGTGCTCCGCGACTGGGAGCACACGCCGCTCGTCGAGGTCCAGGGATGGAGCGACGTGCCCCGCGGGACGGCGCTGTTCGAGAGCCTGGTGGTCTTCGAGAACTACCCGGTCGAGGAGGCGCTCAAGCAAGGATCGCGCGGCCTCACCGTCGGCGACTCGCGCACCGTCGAGCGATCGAATTTCCCGATCACCTTGCTCGGCGTGGTCCGTCGCGCGCTCACGCTCCACCTCAGCTACGACCGCCGCCGCTTCGACGACGCGGTGATCCGCCGGATGCTCGGCCACCTGGAGCAGCTCCTCCAGGGCTTCGTTTCACGGCCCGACGCGCACCTCGCCGATCTCACACTGCTCTCTGCCGACGAGCGCCGGCACATGCTCGTCGACCTCGCCGGCCCGCGCGCGGACTCCCCGCGAGACCGCCTCATCCACGAGCTCGTCGCGGCGCAGGCCCAGGCGACACCCGACGCGATCGCCCTGGTTTTCGAGGGGAAATCGCTCACCTACCGCGACTTCGATCGCCGCGTGAACCAGCTCGCGCACGCCCTGGTGAAGCGCGGCGTCGGGCCCGAGGTCATCGTCGGCGTCTGCCTCGATCGCTCGCTCGAGCTGCCGATCGCGCTCCACGCTGTGCTCCGCGCCGGCGGCGCGTACCTGCCCCTCGATCCCGAGTACCCGCACGATCGCCTGGCCTTCATGCTCGACGACGCGAAGGTGCCCGTCCTGCTCACGCAGTCGCACCTGGAGGTGCTGCTCCCGTCGCATCGGGCCCTGGTCCTGCGGCTCGACACCGACTGGACCGAGATCGAAAAAGAGCCTGATTCCAGGCTCGATCGCGGCGCGCTCGCGCTCACGAATCTGGCCTACGTCATCTACACCTCGGGCTCCACGGGGCGGCCCAAGGGGGCGATGAACGAGCACCGCGGGATCCTCAACCGCCTCCAGTGGATGCAGCAAGCGTACGGCCTCACCGGCGCGGATCGGGTGCTCCAGAAGACGCCGTTCAGCTTCGACGTCTCGGTCTGGGAATTCTTCTGGCCGCTGATGTTCGGGGCCACGCTCGTGGTGGCGAAGCCCGAGGGCCACAAGGATCCCGGCTACCTGGCCGAGCTGATCCGCGCCGAGCGCATCACCACGCTCCACTTCGTCCCGTCGATGCTCGCGGTCTTCCTCGCGGAGCCCGGGATCGAGGCGTGCAGCTCGCTCACGCGGGTCTTCGCCAGCGGCGAGGCGCTGCTTCCGGCGATGGTCGACGGGCTCGGCGCGCGCCTCCCCGGCGCCGCGCTCCACAACCTCTACGGCCCGACCGAGGCCGCGGTCGACGTCACCGCGTGGGCCTGCCAGCCCGGCGCGGCGATCGTCCCGATCGGCAAGCCGATCGCCAACGTCCAGATTTACCTGCTCGACCCGCGGCGCGAGCCCGTGCCGGAGGGCGTCCCCGGCGAGCTCTTCATCGGCGGCGTGCAGGTCGCGCGCGGCTACCTGAATCGCCCTGAATTGACGGCCGATCGCTTCGTCGTCGATTCCTTCGCGGCGGCGCCGGGCGGGCTCCTCTACCGCACCGGCGATCTGGCGCGCTGGCTCCCGGACGGCGCGATCGAGTACCTCGGCCGCATCGATCACCAGGTGAAGCTCCGCGGCTTCCGGATCGAGCTCGGCGAGATCGAGGCGGCGATCGCCGCGCAGCCCGGCGTGCGCGAGGTCGTGGTCGTCGTTCGCGAAGACAACCCCGGCGACCGCCGGCTCGTCGCGTACTTCGCCGGGAGCGCGTCTTCTGCAGCCGATTTGCCGGCGATCCGCGCCGCGCTCGGCGAGCGCTTGCCCGCGTACATGGTGCCCTCGGCCTTCGTGGTCGTCGACGCGCTGCCCCTCACGTCGAGCGGCAAGATCGATCGCAAGGCGCTGCCGGCCCCCGAGGCCTCTGCCGCCGCCGAGCGCGTCTACGTCGCCCCGCGCGACGCCTTCGAGGACGCGATCGCCGGGATCTACGCCGAGGTCCTCAAGCTCCCGCCCGAGCGCGTCGGCGCGCACGACGGCTTCTTCGCGCTCGGCGGCCACTCGCTCCTCGCCACGCAGGCCATCTCGCGGATCCGCGCCTCGTTCGGGATCGAGCTCCCGCTCGGCGCCGTGTTCGAGGCGTCGACGCCGGCCGAGCTCGGCGCCCGCGTCGCCGACGCGCTCCGCGCCGCGCAGGGCGTGAGCGCGCCGCCGCTCGCGCGGATCGCCCGTGAAGGCCAGCTCGCCGCCTCGTTCGGACAAGAGCGCCTCTGGTTCCTCGCCCAGCTCGATCCCGACGACGTCTCGTACAACATCCCGCTGATCATCGGCATGAGCGGCGCGCTCGACGCCGCTGCGCTCGCCCGCGTGCTCGCCGAGATCGTCCGCCGCCACGAAGTGCTGAGGACGACGTTCGCCACCGTGGACGGGCGGTCACTCCAGGTGGTCCACGACCACGCCGAGCTCCCGCTCCCGATCACCGATCTGAGCGCCATTTCGCCTGCGGATCGCGACGAGACCGTGCGCCGCGCGATCGCCGCCGAGATGGCCCGCCCCTTCGATCTCGCCCACGGCCCGGTGATCCGCGCGCGCCTCCTCGCCCTCGCGGACGACGATCACGTGCTCGTCCTGATCACCCACCACATCGTCGCCGACGCCTGGACGCGCGGGATCCTGAACCGCGAGATCGCCGCGCTCTACGCGGCGTTCGTCGTCGGCGGTACGCCGACGCTGCCCGAGCTCCCGATCCAGTACGCCGACTACGCCGCGTGGCAGCGCGCCTGGATGTCGGGCCCCACGCTCGACGCCCAGCTCGCCTACTGGAAGCAGCGCCTCGACGGCGCGCCCCGCGCGATCGAGCTCCCCACCGATCGCGCCCGCCCCGCGGTGCGCACCAACCGCGGCGAACGCCGGGTGATCGCGCTCTCGCCCGAGCTCACGCGCGGCCTGAAAGAGCTGGCGCGCCGCGAGGGCGTGACCCTGTTCATGACCTTGCTCGCGGGCTTTGACGTGCTGCTCCACCGGATCACGCGGCAGGGCGACATCGTCGTCGGCTCGCCGATCGCCGGCCGCACCCGCGCCGAGACCGAAGGGCTGATCGGCTTCTTCCTCAACACCCTGGTCCTCCGCACCGAGCTCGCGGACGACCTCTCGTTCAAGGATCTCCTCGCGCGCGTGAAGGCCGTCTGCCTCGGCGCCTACGCCCACCAGGACCTGCCCTTCGAGCGCCTGGTGCAGGAGATCGCGCCCGAGCGCGACTTGAGCCGAACGCCCATTTTCCAGGTGATCTTCAACCTCCAGAACACCCCGGTCGCGGGCATGGCCATGCCCGGCCTCGCGCTCCGCGGGGTCGCCGCCGAGGTCACCACCACCAAGGTCGACCTCACGCTGATCATGCGCGAAGAGCCGGGCGGCCTCGTCGGATCGCTTTCGTACAGCACCGATCTCTTCGACGGCGCGACCGTCGATCGGATGCTCGCGCAGCTCCGGATGCTCCTCGAAGGCGCGGTGAAGGAGCCCGCCAGGCCGCTCGGCGAGCTCGCGCTCTACGGCGACGACGAGCGACAGAAGCTCCTCGTCGCCTGGAACGACACCGCCGCGGATTTCCCGCTCGAAACCCGCGTCCACGAGCTCTTCGAGGATCGCGTCGACGCCACGCCCGACGCCCTCGCGCTGGTCGCCGGCGGCGCGCGCCTCACATTCCGCGAGCTCGAGCAGCGCAGTAACCGCCTCGCGAACCATTTACGCAAGCGCGGCGTCGGCCCCGACGTCGTCGTCGGCCTGCTCGCCGATCGATCGGCCGCGATGGTCGTCGGCCTCCTCGGGATCCTCAAGGCCGGCGGCGCCTACGTGCCGCTCGATCCCACCTACCCGAAGCCGCGCCTCGCGCAGATCCTCGGCGAAGCAGGCTCCACCATCGTCGTCACCGCCGCGGCCTCGCTCGCGGTCGGCCTCGACGCGGAAGGCCTCGCTCTCTCGATCGTGCGCCTCGACGCCGACGCCGACGCGCTCGCCGCCGAGAGCGACGCGCGGCCCGACGTCGACGTCGCCGATCACCACCTCGCGTACGTGCTCTTCACCTCGGGCTCCACCGGCAAGCCCAAGGGCGTGGCCATCGAGCACCGCCAGCTCGTCAACTACGTGCGCGGCGTGGCCCAGCGCCTCGCTCTGCCCGCCGGCGCCAGCTATGCGCACATCTCGACGTTCGCCGCCGATCTCGGCAACACCGTGCTCTTCCCGCCGCTCTGCCTCGGCGGCACGCT
>JBDTXR010000581.1:0-4792 GCA_040006075.1 Byssovorax sp.
TGTGCACGTACTTGTTCGAGGTCACGCGCGAGATCGTCGACTCGTGCATCCCCACGGTCTCGGCCACGTCGCGCAGGATCATCGGCTTCAGGTAGCCGACGCCCTTCTCCAGGAACTCTTTCTGCTTCTCGACGATGCACTCGGTCACCTTGATGATCGTGCGTCGCCGCTGCTCGATCGCGCGGATCAGCCACTGCGCGCTCCGGAGCTTCTCGCTGATGAACTCCTTGGCCTTGGGATCCTTGAGCATCCGCTGAGCGAGGTTCTCGTTGATGTAGAGCCGCTGCAGGCCCTTGTCGTTGTCGGTGACGACGAAGACGTCGGCGTCCTTGATCACGTAGACGTCGGGCGTGATGGCGATCGTCTTCTCGTCGATCTCGGCGAAGTTGCGCGCCGGCACGCTCTCCAGCTTCTGGATCTCCTGGACGGCCTCGTAGACCTCTTCCAGCGGGACCTTGAGCGCCTTGGAGATCGCCGCGAAATTGCGGCGCTCGACGTTGTGGAGGTGGTCCTTGATGATCGCCATCTCCACCGCGTCGAAGCCCAGCACCTCGCCCTGCACGCGGAGGCACTCCGAGAGATCGCGCGCCGCGACGCCGACCGGATCGAAGCGCTGGATCATCGCCAGCACGTCGGGCGCGTCTTCGGGATCGAGGCCGGCCTCGAGCGCCAGATCCTCGATGGTGAGGTTGGGGATCTTCACCCCGTCGACGCCCTCGCCGCCGAGGAGATCGAGGTAGCCCTTCTCGTCGAGGTTGCCGAGCACCAGCTCGGCGAAGCGCCGCTCGTTCTCGACGAAGTCGCTCATCTGCAGCTGCCACTCGAGGTGGTCGTGCAGGTTCGAGGGCTTGGTGAGGTTCTGCTCGATCGGGGGCAGCTCTTCGAAGCCGCCGCGGTGCGAGGGCAGCGACTGCTGGAGCTGGCGGTTCTCGAGGAACTGCTCCCAGTCGACCTCCTTGGCCTTCTTCTCGTCGGCGCGCGCGTTCATGTCGGTCGCCCGATCGCCGCGCTCCATGCTCTCGAGCCGCTCCTCGTTCGAGGCCGCGGAGGTCGAGAGCTTCTCGCCGCTCTCGCGCGCCTTCGGATCGGTGGCGTCATCGGCGAGCACCGGGTTGCCGTCGAGCTCCTTCCGGACCTCGTCCACCAGCTCGAGGCGCGAGAGCTGGAGCAAGCGGATCGCCTGCACGAGCTGCGGCGTCATCACCAGCTGCTGCGACAGCTTGAACTGGAGCTTCATCTCCATGCCCATCAGAGAGCTCCTATTTCCGCGAGCGCGCTGGGCGCCGCATCGGGCGGCCCGGGCCACGCGAGGTTCGTGCCACCATCATTCGTCCCCATCGAGACCCACGTTAGCATCGAAATGCCTCGCGGCCCGAGTCTTGCTTTCCGCGGGCGGCGAAAAAAAGTCCGCGCTCGACCCTGATTCTGCGCGATTCCTTACTTTTCAGAGATGCACCCGTCAGCCATCCACCCGCGGGAGGGAGCCGTCGAGCCGCGGTAAAGGCTGCTCTGCTGTTCAGGGATCTCCTGATAAAAGTTCCGTTACGGAGCGTTCTTCTCTGGCCCGTCAACGTGAATTATTGCACGATGCCGGAAGCTGAACCGCAGGGGAAAAGAGGGCAAACCTACTCATGGAACACATCAAGACACGCTCCGCGGCCGCAGACAGCGAGCTCTCCCTCAAGCAAGACATCCTCCGTCGCTCGCCCTTCGGAGCACTGAATGGGACCAGCCGCGGCGCCCTCCTCGACCTCTCGCGGGTCGAGCGATTTCCCCGGCACACCCGCCTGACCGAGCAGGGGGCACCCCCGCGCACGCTCTTCTTGCTCGGCTCGGGCCGGGTCAAGATCGAGCGCGTCGCCGGCGACCACGTCATCCCGCTCGGTCACCGCGGGCCCGGTCAGATCGTCGGCGAAGCGGCCTGCGCCGGCGCGATCAACTCCATGGACACGGCCAGCGTCGTCGACGAGATCGAGGCCGTCACCCTGGCGCTCGACCCGTTCCTGACCTTGCTCCTCGCCGATCCGCAGATCCGCACGGCGATGACCGCGGCCCTCGCGCAGATGCACCTCGCCACCGAGGAGCGGCTCGCGTCGCTCCTCCTCCACGGCGTCGAGGCGCGCCTCGTCAGCTTCCTGCTCGACGCGGTTCAGCGCTGGGGCAAGCGCCACGCGGGCGGCGAGACCATCACCGCGTCGTTCACCCACGCCGACGTCGCGCTCCTCATCGGCTCCACCCGCGAGACGGTGACGCTGCTCCTGGGCAAGCTCAAGCGCAGCGGGCTCATCGCCTTCGATCGTCGCCGGGTGATCATCCCCGATCGCGGCGCGCTGGCATCGCACGGCGCATCGGCCTGACCACGTCGGCCAGCGCCGCGGCAGGGCTCATCCCTTGAAATACGGGACCGGACGACTATGCTAGCGCGCCTTCCGAACGGAACGCACGAGTGGCGAAATTGGCATACGCACCGGATTTAGGTTCCGGCGCCGCAAGGCTTGGGGGTTCGATTCCCCCCTCGTGCATCTCTCTCGCGCTTCAGGCGCCGAGGCCAATCGGGCACGCCACGCCGGTCCCGCCCAGGCCACAGTAGCCGTCGGGGTTCTTGGCCAGGTATTGCTGGTGGTACTCCTCGGCGTAATAAAACTCGGGCGCGTCGAGGATCTCGGTGGTGATGGCGCTGTGACCGGCCTTGGAGATCGCCTTCTGGTAGGCGTCGCGCGAGGCCTCGGCGGCCTTCTTCTGGGCCTCGCCGTGGGCGTAGATGCCTGAGCGGTACTGGGTGCCAGCGTCGTTGCCCTGGCGCATTCCCTGGGTGGGATTGTGGCTCTCCCAGAAGGTGGTCAGCAGATCTTCATACCGGATCTGCTTCGGATCGAAGGCGACGAGGACCACCTCGTTGTGGCCAGTCTGACCGGAGCACACCTCTTTGTAGGTGGGGTTGGGGGTGTAGCCGGCCGCGTAGCCCACGGCCGTGGTGAGCACGCCGGGCAGCTCCCAGAATTTTCGCTCGGCTCCCCAGAAGCAGCCCAGTCCGAACATGGCGACCTCCAGGCCGGGGAACGGGCCGACCAGGGGGTTTCCGTTGACGAAGTGCCGGGCGGGCACGGCCATGCGCTCGGCTCGGCCCTTCGGCGCGTCGGACTTCGAGGGCATCTCGTTCTTGCTGGTCTTGAACCACATGGCGGCGATCTTGACCAGATCGGGGCCCGATGGCCAGCCGATCCTGCGGTACCGCGTTCCCGGAGGTCGCCCGACCGCGCTATGCTGCCGCCCCGGTGAAGAACAAAAGCCCTGAAAACGCGCCGCGCGCGCGCAAAAAGACCGATTCGAAGGCGGACGCCGCCGGGGCCGAGGACGCGCCCGAGGCCCAGGACGAGGTCGCCGCGGCGCCGGGCGAGGTGCGGCGCGGCCCGCTCGCGGCGCTCCTCGGGCTGCTCGCGGTCGGGCTCGTCGTGGCCACGTACATGGCCGTGGCGCACCTCGAGCTGTTCCACGGCACCGGATCGTTCAAGAGCATCTGCAACTTCGGAGCGCACCTGAGCTGCGACGCCGTCAACACCAGTGACCAGTCCGAGATCCGTGGCGTCGGCATCTCGATCTTCGCGCTGCCGGTGTACGCGATGCTGGCCTTCCTGGTGCAGCGGGCGCGCGTTTCGACGGCGAAAGAGGCGCGCGTGGCGCTCTCTCTGGCGCACGCGCTGGCCTGGCCCGCGGTGGCGTACACGGCCTATCTGCTCTTCGTGATGGTGTTCCAGCTCCACACGCTCTGCCTGTTCTGCCTCACCCTCGATACGGTGAACATCGCCGCGGTGGTGCTCACGGCCGTCGCGGCGCGGGCCAGGCCGCAAGCGCTCCTCTCCGAGGCCTGGACGTCGCTCGATGGGCCGGGGAAGCGGCCGGTGCTGATCGCCGGCGGCATCGGCGCGGTGGTGCTGGCGGTGGGCCTCGGCGGGCACGCCATGCTTCGCGCGTCGCTCGAAGCGGAGGCGCGCGCCGCGGTGGTCTCGGCGCCCGCGAGCTCGGCCTCGGGCGAGCCCGACGAGCCGATGACCATCGACGACATCATCCCTCGCCCCGGCCCGCGCAAGCTCCCGACCAAGCGCTGGCAAGTGCCAATCAGCGACGACGACGCCAGCGTGGGGCCGAAGGACGCCAGGGTGACCGTCGTGCAGTTCGCCGATTTCCAGTGCAGCTTCTGCCGCAAGCTCGAGCAGGCTTTGGCGCCGATCCGCAAGACCTACGCGACCCAGGCGCGCTTCGTCTTCAAGCACTATCCCATGAACCCGCGCTGCAACCCCAACGTGAAGAACGAGAAGCACAGCCACGCTTGCGACGCCGCGGCCGCCGGCGAGTGCGCGCGTCGCCAGGGCAAATTCTGGCCGATGCACGATCTGCTCTACGACCGGCAAACGCACCTCGATCGGCCGAGCCTCGACGCCGACGCGGCCGAGGTCGGCCTCGACGCGGCCGCGTACGCCGCGTGCATGAGCGATCCCACGGTGGCCGAGGCCATCGCCAGGGACGCCAACGACGGCGCCGCGGTGAAGGTCACTGGCACGCCGCGGACCTACATCAACGGTCGGCTCTTCTCGGGGGTGCTCAGCGAAGATCTACTCGATTTCGTGATCCGGATCGAGCTCGGGCAGGTGACTGGCAAGGAGGCCGAGGCCTACACGCCCAAGGGCGAGTGACTGGCTAAATCAGCGAGCACGATCCTCGAACAGTAGCCGCGACCGCAAGAGGCTGTCTCAAAACCAAGCGAAGCGCGGCTGGCACGCTCCTCAGCTGATAC
>JBDTXR010000582.1:0-4786 GCA_040006075.1 Byssovorax sp.
TTGCGGTGGGTGACGGTGACGATGCCCTCCGGTCGTGACGTGCCGAGGTAGGCCTCGCCGGCCGCCGATTTCGCGAGCTTCGCGGCGAAGAACGCCGTGGTGTAGGCCTGGGCGATGGCGCGGCCCTTGGCGATGTCGAGGTACTCGAACGTGGCGCCGTTGGTCTGGCGCATGCCCGTGCCGCAGCCGGCCTGGAACCCGGGGACGATGCCGCAGATGTCGGTGAAGGACCAGTGTCCCGCGTCCGCGACGTTGGCCTTCCAGACCGGCGAGGTGGCGTCCTTGAAGTTCTGATCGAGGACGAAGTCGCCGGCGACTCCGATGCTGTTGTCCTCGGCGGCGCGCAGGAAGAAGAGCGGGACGTGGAGCGACGCCACGGTCACCCCGGGGAGCAGCGGATTCTCCATCGGGACGGCGAGCGCGAGGCCGGCGATGGGCCGCTTGTCCTGGGTGAGGACGAGGCCGGCGGTGACGCCGCCAAAGCTGTGGCCAAACACGCCGACGCGCGCGGGATCGAAATGTCCCCGGATCGCCGCCGGGATCTCGGTCGCGCCCGCGTCGAGGACCCGATCGAGCAGGACCTCGATGTCCTTCGCGCGGACGTCGAGGAAAGCCACGGTGAGCCCGGCGTCGGTGCCATTGAGGCTGTCGGCCAGCGTGCCTCCGGCGTGGTCCGGCGCGATGACGGCGATACCATGGCTGGCGAGGCGCTCGGCGATGGAGAAGGTGGCGAATCGCGTGCCATCGAAGCAGTGCGAGAAGGCCACCACCGGCCAGGTCGCGAGGCTGGCGGGCGCTGCGCCGCGAGCGGAGTGGGCCTGTCGGCTGGTGCCTGGATCCGAGGCTTTGGCGAGGATCCCGGCGAGCTGGTCACGCTCCGGACCGGCGTCGGCGAAGTCGGTGACCGGGAAGCCTTTCTCCGCGTCGGCGCGGGCGCTCTCGGCCGCGGGATACCAGATCTCGACGCGGAGCTTGCGCATGCGGACGGTGTCGTCGACGGTGATCGTGGCGTTGCCGACCGGGTACGGGCCGGCGGTCTCGTAGTCGGGGGGCGTGGGCGCGGGCGGATCCTTCACCGACGGGGTCGAGTCGCCGCCGCAGCCGGCGAGCACGACGAGAGCGAGGGCGGCGGGGAGCGCGATCCGGGGAAAGGTCATCCGCTGTGATACCCGGATCGGAGGCCCGCGATCAAGGGGCGCGGCGCAGGCGGCGAAAGCGCTGGTGTCGCGAGATCGCCGGCGGTACCGGGGAGAGCGTGATCTTCACTCCTGTTTTCAGCGTCGTCGGGCTCGGTACCGGTCCCCTGGGGGAAGCCAGCATGTCGGCAGCCGAAGCCGACCGGCTCGTCGGCACCGCGCTCGATCTCGGCGTCACGGTGTTCGACACCGCGCGAAGCTACGGAGCCTCGGAAGAGCGCTTGGGCCGCGCTCTCGGCCCGAGGCGGCGCGAAGCCGTCCTCGTGACGAAGGGTGGCTATGGCATCGACGGCGTCCCCGACTGGACGGGCGAGGTGATCCGCCGCGGCATCGACGACGCGCTCCGCCGCCTTGGCACCGACGTCCTCGACGCGTTCTTGCTCCACTCGTGCGACCTCGGCATCCTCGAGCGCGGCGACGTGGTGGAGGCGTTGATTCGCGCGCGCGAGGCAGGCAAGATCCGGATGGCCGGCTACTCGGGCGAGGGCGACGCTCTGGCCTGGGCCGCGGCGCGGAGAGACACGTTCAGCGTGCTCGAGTGCTCGGTGAGCCCGTTCGATCAGAGGAACCTTTCGCTCGTCGCAACGGCGCGGGCAGAGAGCTTCTGCGTCCTCGCGAAGAGGCCTCTCGGCAACGCCCCCTGGCGCTTCGCGAGCCGGCCGGCGCGCGCGGATATTGGGACTTACTGGGATCGGTATGTGGCCATGGGGATCGATCCCGGGGCGATGGGGTGGGAGGCGCTGGCACTGCGATTTGCAGCGTTTCAACCGGGGGTGACCACGGCGCTCGTGGGGACATCGAGTGTGGCGCACCTGGAAGCAGCGGTGAAGGCCGCGGCGGACGGGACTTTGGACGAGGCGCGGAGTGGCGCGCTGCGAGAGGTGTTTGCGGCGCGTGGCGGTGGCTGGGCCGGGGTGATCTGACTCCGGATCAGGGAGAGGCCGTGGGATGGCCGCGCCAGCGCAGGAGGGCGGCGGCGTGGGCCTTGCGCAGCACGAAGAGATCGAGATCGTGACGCGCTTGTTCCAGCTCGGCGCGCTCGAAGGCGAGGTAATCCTGCTCCAACAGCCCGGTGCGCCGCGCGGCCGTGCCCATGGCCGCCCGCCTACGCGAAGCGACGCGGGCGGGACAGCGCGGGAGCGAGGTCGAACGCGGCGAGGGCCTGCGTCAGCCCGGCCACACCCCAGGGCGAACTTCGGTTCGCCGCGCACGCGTCGTGTAGCCTGAGCACAATGGACCTCGATCGCCCTCCGTCGAAGCGGACACCTTCGACCGATCGAGCCGTCGAGCCCAGCCCGCCTCGGGTGACGGCCCTGGGCGCGTTCATCGGGTGGTTCATTCCCGCGGATCTGGCCGAGCCCGCCGAGGTCGATCGGGTGCGCCTCAGCGTCGCGACCGCCTGGGTGATGGTCGGGATCCTTCTGATTCTCGCCGTGATCCATGCGATCGCACGCAATGGCCGGGAGGCGGCCATCAACGTGGGGCTCGCGCTGGGGATCGCCTGCGGGCCTTTCGCCCTGCGCGCGGGGGTTCCTCCCCGTCGGGTGCTGAGCGTGGTGCTCGCCGCGTGCCTGGCCGGGACGGGGAGCCTCGTGCTGGTCCACGGCGCGGGCGTCAACCCCGCCACGGTGGCCATCGCCGAGATCCCCATCTACGCGACGTTGCTCGGCGGCATCCGCTTCGGCGCGGTGTGGGCCGTCCTCGCGGGGCTCGCCGGGCTCGCGGTGGGCGTGCTCGGCCACGCGGGCCTCATCCCGCCGACCTCGGAGCCGGGGACTCGCCTGTTCAACGAGCACGCGGCGCTCCTCGTCATCACCGGGACTCTGTTCCTCGTCGCCGCGCTCTACGAGATCGGGCGACACCGGGCCCTCGATCGGATCGCCGCGCTCGACGCGCGCCACCTCGCGGTGGAGCGGGAGAGGATGGAGGCGGTCATGGCAGCGCACAGCGCGCGCACGGAGCGGCTGGCGTCGCTCGGGCGCATCGCCGCGGCGGCCGCGCACGAGATCAACAACCCGCTCTCCTACGTTTCGAACAACCTCGAGTTCGCGGAGCAGGCGCTGGCGCGCCTCGCGGGCCAGGCCGAGGTGATCCAGGCGCTCGCGGAGGCGCGCGACGGCGTCGAGCGGATCCGCCGGATCGTCCTGGATTTGAAGGGCGCGGCCCGCCCCGGCGACGACGTGATCGGCAGCGTCGATCTCGCGCGAGCGCTGGAGACGGCGATCAAGATGGCCGAGGGCCACACCCGCTCGAGGGCGCGCGTGCTCACGACGATCGGAGATCCGCGCCACGTCGTCGGCAACGAGGGTCGGCTGGTCCAGGTGTTCCTGAACCTCCTCGTCAACGCCGCGCAGGCCATCCCCGAAGGGCAGGCCTCGCAGCACGCGATCCAGGTGCGCACCCGGGCCTCGGACGATCGGGTGGTCATCGAGATCGAGGACAGCGGAGCCGGCATGTCCGCCGACGTGCTCGCGCGCGCCAAGGAGCCCTTCTTCACCACCAAGCTCGGTGAGGGGCTCGGCCTCGGCCTCGCGCTGGCGCACGGGATCCTCGAGTCGGTGGGGGGAACCCTCTATTTCGACAGCAAACCCGGCTGCACGATCGCCCGGGTGACGCTGGCGGCGTCCGGGGGAGTCTCCGAGATCGACGCGGCGAAGGCCCCCGCGCCGCTGTCGCCGGTCGTGGCCGTGGCCGTGGCACCCACGGAGCCGAAGGAGACAGCCAGGGAGGCCACGCTCGTCGTCGACGAGACATTCGAGGTGCTGGTCATCGACGATGAGCCGCTCGTGGCGAGGGCGCTCGCGCGCGGCCTCCGCCCACATCGCGTCACCACCACCCAGAGCGGTCGCGAGGCGCTGGCGCTGCTCGCCGAGGGGAAAAGGTTCGATCTCATCGTCTGCGACATGATGATGCCCGAGCTCACCGGCATGGACGTGCACGAGGAGATAGCGCGCCTCTACCCCGACGCCCTGCCCCATCTGGCCTTCATCAGCGGCGGGAGCTTCACCGAGCGAGCCGAGGAGTTCCTGGCGCGGGTCACCGTGCCTTTGCTCGACAAGCCCGTCGATTTCGCGAAGATCCGGGCCCTCTTGCAGGAGCGGGCGCGGCGCCCGAGGTCCATCTCCCCTCGGTCGTGAGACCGCCTCCGGCAGTCGCGGCTACTCCAGATCGTACGGAGCGACAGTCACGCTCGCGAGATTGGGTATCGCCCTGGCGATCGCCTCGCCGATCTCGCTGTGGGTGCCGACCACGCCGATCACCAGATCGTCCTCGGAGATCCGCGCCTTGACGGCTTCATTGGCGCTCTCCACCGTCACCGCCTCCACGTTGGCCAGGTACTTCTCGTGGTAGCCGGCGGGCAGGCCGAAGAGCTCGGACTCCAGCCGTTGATGAACGCGCTTGCGGGCGGTGTCGATCTCGAAGGCGTGCGAGCGGACCAGATAGCGCTGCACGAACGACAGCTCGTCTTGCGTGACGCCGGCGTCGCGCCAGGTGTGGAGCAGCTCGAGCTCGAGCGACAGGCACGCTGCGGCGTCGGTGGCCTTGGGGGCAGTCCACATGGTGAAGGCGTCGCGCTGGCGATCGAAGCC
>JBDTXR010000583.1:0-4760 GCA_040006075.1 Byssovorax sp.
CAGCTCGCCCGTGGCCGAGAGGTGGTAATCGAAGAAGGCCAGGATCCCCGGGCCCACCACCAGATTGCCACTCTCGTCGGCGGCGAGCGAGCCGTCTTCGTCGGTCCCGCGGAGCGACGAGGGCCCCTGATCGGCCGGCGCGGCGACCGCAGGGGCGACCCTCGCCGGAGAGGGCTTTGCAGCGGCCGGCGCCGCGGCGCGCGCGGGGATCTCCGCGCGCGCGGGGGTGGAGCGGGCAGGCGGCGGGGTCGCCTCGGCGTGGAGCCGGCGGGCCCCGGAGGCCAGCAAAAGCGCCGCCGCCAGGACCAGGATCCCCCGCGCCCGCCCCGGTTTGCGCTCAGAGTCCATCGTTCTTCAGGCGGTTCGCCTGGGTCCGGAACACCGTCTTCGGGTTGGTGGCGAAGAGGGCCGTCAGCCCGAAGAGCTGATTGACCTCGTCGAGGTGATTCATGGTGTAGTCGTCGCGGAGCACGGTGCCAAAGTGGGAGCTGCACTTGCCCACCAGGCCGTCGTTCGACTCCTTGTAGATCAGGGAAGAGACGCCGAGCGCCCCGTCGCCGACGTCGAGGATGTTGGTGAGCGGCGAGGTCCCGCCCCACGAATAGAAGCGCATTCCATTGCTCGTCGCCGCGCCCTGACCGCAGGCGGTGGTGGGGATCCCGACCGGGTACTTGGCGTTGAACGTGGCCGCTCCCTGGGCCGAGAGCGAGGCGAGCGCGCCGACCGCGTTCTGAGGATCGGTGTGCCCGCTCAGGAGGCCGAGGAGCGTGCCCAGGCTGCCCGCGAGGGTGGAGACCACGAGCTGGTTGAATCCGCCGCTCTTGAGGTTGGCCTGGAGGAACGTGGCCAGCTCGGCGCCCTTGTGCGGCGTGCCCACCGTGGTGACCGAGGCCACGAGATCGGGCCGCACGGCCGCGACATAGCGCACGTCGAAGCCACCGTGGCTGTGGCCGATGAGGTTGACCTTGCCCTTGCCCGAGACGGCGACGATGTTCTCGATCTGCGCGAGCAGCGCCTCGCCCCGGGCCTCGGAGGTGTTGAACTGCGGGACGTGGGTGATGTACACCTTCGCGCCGCCCGAGGTGAGCGAGGACTCGACGCCGTAGAAGTAATCGAGGACTCCAAAGAGGGAGTCGAACCCGGCCATGCCGTGGCAAAGCACGATGGGATACTTCGTCGCCGTGTAGGTGTCCGCCGAGACCGCGTCGTCGAGCTGCGCCACCTCTTCACCGCCCGCAGGGGTCGATTCCGGCGCGCAGGCCGCGAGGCCGACGATGGACAGCGTAGCCACGGCGCGGATCGCCTGGAAGTACAGGCCCGTTCGAGTGCTCTTCATGACGCTTCCTCCTCTGGGTCGACGCCGCGCTCGCGGTCGCCGCCACCTGGTTACGGTTACGTTCCGGTAACCACGCAGTGCAGCCGGCGTGCCGAGCGATTCAGGGGCCGTTCAGCGTCCCGCGGGTCCTCAAAGGCACGACGGGAGTGGAGTTGTCCGCTGGGGGTGCGAGGAGAGGGTGATTGGCTGAATGGTCATCTCACCACCCATGGACGCGCGATGATTCTGCGGCGACGTGAGCGCGGGTATCTCTCGCGCGCACATGAGTGCACTGAACGGAGGCTATCTGCTCCGTGAGCCCAGGATCGGGGGTGTTGTCCTGAGAGGGAGGGCGAGGTGAGATATCGAGTCTGGAGCGCTGGTCACGTCGGGTCAGAGGGCTTGTCGCCGCGGCCTCCGATGCCGTGCTCGGTCATCTTCAGGTAGAGCTGGGTGCGGGCGATGCCGAGCTGGCGCGCGGCCTCCGAGCGGTTGCCGCCGGCGCGGCCGAGCGCTTCCATGATCATCCTGCGCTCGAGGGCGGCGATGGCCTCCTTGAGCGGGAGCCGCTCGATCGGCGGGGCGCCGGGCGAGGAGCCGGGGACGCGGCGCACGTTGGGCGGCAAATCGAGGGTGTCGATGATCTCGCCGCCGCACATCGCGGCGGCGCGGCGGATCACGTGGAGGAGCTCGCGCACGTTGCCCGGCCAGTCGTAGGCCGAGAGGTGGGCCATGGCGTCCTCGGAGACGGCGCGGGCCGGCGCGCCCTCGAGCGCCAGCGCGACGAGGAGGGGAATGTCGCTGCGGCGGTCGCGCAGGGGCGGGACCTCGATCTCGAAGACGGCCAGCCGGTAATAAAGGTCCTCGCGCAGCGTGGCGCCGGGCTGGCCCGGGCGGACTGGCTTGTTGGTGGCGGTGAGCACGCGGGTGCGGCAGAAGACCCGCTCCGTCCCGCCGACGCGCTCGAAGAAGCCGTCTTGAAGCACGCGGAGGAGCTTGGTTTGCAGGAGCGCGTCGAGATCCCCGATCTCGTCGAGGAAGAGGGTGCCTTGCTGCGCGAGCTCGAAGCGGCCGACGCGGCGCGCGCCGGCGCCGGTGAAGGCGCCGCGCTCGTGGCCGAAGAGCTCGCTCTCGATCAGGCCGGCGGGGAGGGCCGCGAGGTTGACCGCGACGAAGGGCTCCTTGGCGACGGGGGAATACTCGTGGATCGCGCGGGCGACGAGCTCTTTCCCGGTGCCGGTCTCGCCGGTGATCAGCACCGGCGCGTCGGACGCGGCCGAGCGGCCGATCTGCTTCCAGATCGCCAGCATCGCCGCGCTGGTGCCGAGGAGGGCGCTGCGGCTGCCCTCTTTCGCGGGGCGCGGCGGGAGGGTCTGGGTCAGCGCGCGCTGCTTCACCGCGCGCTCGAGCGTGCCGAGGAGCACCGGGAGATCGAAGGGTTTGGTGAGGTAGTCGAAGGCGCCGTCGCGCATGGCCTCGATGGTGCGATCGCTGTCGCCGTAGGCCGTGGCGACGATGACCGGGATCTCGCGGTGCTCGCCTTTGCGGAGCTCGCGCAGCAGATCGAGGCCGCTCCCATCCTTGAGGCGGATGTCGAGGAGGATGGCGTCGACGGGCTCGCGCGCGAGCAGCTCGCGAGCCTCGCCGAGGCCGGCCGCCGCGAGGGCGGTGTGGCCGAG
The DNA here is from genome assembly GCA_040006075.1 of Byssovorax sp. Classification (GTDB taxonomy): domain Bacteria; phylum Myxococcota_A; class Polyangia; order Polyangiales; family Polyangiaceae; genus JANYGI01. The sequence continues at coordinate 2,995 of JBDTXR010000583.1, forward strand.
GCCCTCGACGGCCGCGGCGAGGCCCTCGCGGATGCCGCGCTCGTCCTCGACGATGAGGACGGCGCTCACGAGAGACCCTCGACCACCGCGGCGCGACGCACGCGGGGAAAGACCAGCTCGAAGCAGGTGAGGCGGTCGCGGCGCTCGTAGCGGAGCGCGCCGTCGTGCGCCGCGGCGATGGCCTGCGAGAGCGCGAGGCCGAGGCCCATGCCCTCGGGCTTGGTGGTGAAGAAGGGCTCGAATAGCTCGTGCAGCCGCGCGGGATCGACGCCCTGGCCCGCGTCGCGGACCTCGACGCGCGCGGCCTCGGCGAAGGTGCGGACCTCGACGGCGACCGTGGCTTCGCGCGGCGAGGCCTCGACGGCGTTGCGCACCAGGTTGTCGACGGCGCGCGCGACGGCGTCGACGTCGAGGTCGGAGGTGGCCTCGCCGGTGACCTCGATTCGCACGCCGCGCTCGTCGGCCCACGGCCGCAGCAGGGCCACGCGCCGCTCGACCAGCGAGCCGAGCGCGGTGGAGATCAGCGGGCCGGTGCGGCGTCCAGCGACGACGAGGAGATCGGCGACGAGGCGATCGAGCCGGGTAATCTCGTCGGAAACGGAGGCCAGCTCGCGCGCCAGCTCGGGCGGCGTCGTCACGCGACGCCGCCCGAGATCGACGCGGAGCTTGATCGACGCGAGCGGGTTGCGGACCTCGTGCGCCACGCCGGCGGCGACGCGCCCGAGCGCGGCCAGGCGCTCGCGTCGCGCGAGCTCGCCCGCGAGGCGCTCCTTGTCGACCTGGGCGCGGGCCAGCGCCTCGGCCAGCCCGGCGATGCCGTCGCGGACCTCGCCCAGCTCGCTGAATTCGGGGCGCGGGACGGGCGCGGAGAGATCGGTCGCGAGCGCAGCGAGGGCCGCGTTGAGCGACGCCGCGCCGCGCTGCACCGACACGACCGCCTGCATCGCCGTCGCGACGAGGAGCGTCGTCGCGACCGTGAGCACGACGACGATGATCCTCCACGCGAGCGCGAAGGAGGGCGGACGGACAGCGTAGGTGACCCACGCAAACGTGGCGTTCGGCGCGCGCGACACGCCCACCACCAGGACTTCGTCCGAGATTTCCTCGTCGCGCACGGCTGCCTCGGGTGAGGCGGCCGCGCTCTCCAGACCGTGCTTCAGCTCGCTCCGCGAGACCGGATCCAGCTCGAGCGCCGGGTCGTCGAACGCGGCGGCCGAGGCCACCAGGCCGCCGCGCATCCCGAGCATCGTCGTCGCGCGCGGCAGCCCCGGCGACGCAGCCGGGACCTCGCGGCGGAGCACGGCGAGCTCGTGGCTGACGGCGTCACGGGCACGCTCGACGCGCTGGGCGTGGGAGAACGAAAGAATGCGGGCGAGGGCGATCAGCGCGACGGCGCAGGTGATCACGCTGAGCAGCGCGACGGCGAGGAAACGGCGACGAAGGGACGATTTCATGGCGGGACGGCGGCCCGTGAGCAAGGCGCGTGCTCGCGTGCGCAGGCCTGAAAGGTACTGCCATGCAGGCGCCGGCCTGTATCGATTTCCGGACACCTGTGCCCCTCGCGGGACAGCCCGCTCGCCGGCTGCGATCCTCGCGTGGGTGAGCGTGGAGGACGTCGGGGCGGGCACGCTCCCTGCAATCCGCGCCCACTCGCCGCGCTTTGGAGGCTATCTCTTCGATCCTTGCGGCGCGACCCGTCGGTGGTCTGGCCGGTGTGCTCCGGACACGCGGCTCTCTCGGAGGCGCCGCGAGCCGCGGTGATCGAG
>JBDTXR010000584.1:0-4758 GCA_040006075.1 Byssovorax sp.
CGATCCCCACCATCGAGAGCACGCTGGCGAGGAGCGAGGTGATGTTCTGCGCGACGGCCTGGTTGACGGCGTCGATGTCGTTGGTGAGGCGGCTCATCAGCTCGCCCGACGGGTTTCTCTCGAAGAAATCCATCGGCAAGGTCTGGAGGTGCCGGAAGAGATCGCTGCGCAGCTTCTTCAGCGCGCGCTGGGAGATCCCGGCCATGAGCCAGCTCGATCCGCCCTGGAACAGGTTGCTGGCGAGGTACGCCGCGAGCATCTGCACCGCGACGTGGGCGAGCCCCGAGGCGTCGCGCGTGGTGATGTACCGATCGATCGCCTGGCCCATCAGGTACGGGCCGACGAGGCCGAGCAGCGTGTAGACGACGATGCACCCTCCGACGACGAGGAGCCCGTCGCGGTGCTCGCCGAAGTACGACGCGAGCCGCGCCAGGGTGCCGCGCGGGTTCTTCGCGCGCGCGACGTTGCCGAAGCTCATGCCCGGCCGCATCCCGCCGCGCAGGCCCGCGCCGGCGCTCGGTCCCGCGTGAGGAGGCTGCGCGCTCACGACGGCTGCTCCTCCGAGGCGGGCGCTTCGGCGTCGTCGGCGAGTCCCTTGCCGAGCTGCGAGTCGTAGATCTCGCGGTACACCGGCGACGTCGTCATCAGCTCGCGGTGGGTTCCCTCGGCCACGATCCGCCCGCGATCGAGCACCAGGATCGTGTCGGCGTCGAGCACCGTGCTGATCCGCTGCGCGACGACGAAGGTGGTCCTTTCGCCCTTTTTCTCGGCCAGAGCGCGCTGGATCAAGGTCTCGGTCTCCACGTCGACGGCGCTGGTGCTGTCGTCGAGGATCAGGATCTTCGGATCGACCAGCAGCGCCCGCGCGATGGCGAGGCGCTGCTTCTGGCCGCCCGAGAAGTTCGCCCCGCGCTGCTCCACGCGGCTGTCGTAGCCCTCCGGCATCTTCGCGATGAAGTCGTGGGCCTGCGCGGCGCGCGCGGCGGCGATCACCTCGTCGTCGCTCGCGCTCGGGCGGCCGTAGCGGATGTTGTCGCGCACCGTGCCCGAGAACAGCACCGACTCTTGCGGGACGATGCCGACGTGCCCCACCAGCGAGTCCTGCGTGACCGTGCGCACGTCGCTCCCGCCGACGCGGATCTGCCCCGAAGACACGTCGTAGAAGCGCGGGATCAGGTTCACCAGCGTCGACTTGCCGGCGCCGGTCGAGCCGAGGATCGCGATGGTCTTTCCGGGCGTCGCCGCGAGGGTCACGCCGCGGAGCACGGCCTCGCTCCCCTCGCCCGCGTAGGTGAACGAGACGTCGTCGAAGGCCACGCTCGCCGGCGCGGACGCCGGCAGCGCCACGGCGTCCGCGGCGTCGACCACGTCGGGCACGCTGCCCAGGATCTCGTCCATTCGCCGGAGCGACGCCAGGCCAGCGGCCCAGGTGTTCGAGAGCATGGTCATCATCACGAGCGGGGTCATCGTCGTGAGCAGGTAGTTGGTGAACGCCACGATCTGCCCGACCGAGAGCTCGCCGCGGATCGACTGGTTTCCGCCGAGCCAGATCACGATCACCACCCCGACGTTGATGCACATCGTCAGCGCCGGGGTCATCGACGACATCAGCTGCATCACCTTGATCGAGCGCGCGGTCATCGCCTCGTTGGCGACCTCGAAGCGCGCGCCCTCGTGCTCGGCGCGGACCAGCGCCTTCACCAGGCGCGCCCCGGCGATGTTCTCCTGGAGCACGGTGTTCACCGCGTCGAGCTTCTGCTGGACGAGCCGGAAGAGCGGCTCCATCCGGATCACGAAGAAGGCGATCAGCAGCGTGGTCACGAGCAGGAGCGGCAGCATCGTCAGCGCGAGCTTGCGGCCGGTGGAGATCATCAGCACCAGGCTCCCGAGCATCAGCAGCGGGGCGCGCGTCCCGATCCGGAGCGAGATCTGCGTGAGCGATTTCACCGCGGCGACGTCGCTGGTGAGGCGCACCAGGAGCTGCCCCGTCTTCTGCCGATCGAGGTTGCCGTACGAGTAATGCTGGATCTTCAGGAACAGCGCCTCGCGGAGATCGCGCGCCACGCCCTCGCCGACGCGGACCGAGAAGCCGTTGTTGCCGATGGCGATCACCATGCTCATCGCCGAGATCCCGAGCATCAGCAGCGCGGTCTGGATCACGACCCCGCGATCGTGGCGAGCGATCCCTTGATCGATGATCCGCTGGATCAAGCGGGGAAGGGCGAGATCCATGACCACGAGCGCACAGAGCAGCACCAGCGCGAGGATCGAGAGGCGCCGGTAGGGTCGGATGAAGACGAGGAGTCTGCGGAGATCGCGCATACGACGGGGCGCAGTCTACGCGGGCGGCAGCGGCGCCGAGCCGAGGTGCAAGATCCTGGCACCTGATTGGCCGGCTCACCGCGGCGGGCACGAATTTTTCTGGAGCTACCCGGCGCGCCCGGCGGCGTCTCCGGGTAGGGTGTCCCGGTGCGCAACCTCCCCTCGACCAATGCTCGCTACTGGGCCACCATCGTCAGCGCCTGCTGCATCGGCGAGACGCTGGGCGACTTCATTTCCCGCGGTCTGAAGCTCGGCTACGGCATCGGATCGATCGGGCTCTTCGTCCTCTTCGCGCTGGTCTTGCTCGTCGAGACGAAGGCCCGGGTGAAGAACGAGGCCCGCTACTGGACGGCCGTGGTCATCACCAGCACCACCGGCACGACGATGGCCGACTTCACGAGCCGCACGCTCAAGCTCGGCTACGCCGCGGCCTCGGCGGTGTTCATCGTGGTGCTCGCGGGGCTCTTCTACACCGCGCATCGCACCGCGCCCCCGCCCTCCGCGAAGCCGTCGCTCCTGCCGGAGATTGACATTGATCCGCCGCGCGACGGCGCGAAAGACGGCGTGCTCCCGCGCGTCGACATCGCCGCTCCCCCGCGGAGCACGCTCCTCGCCGACGCGGTGTACTGGATCCTGATCCTGGTGGTGAGCACCTTCGGCACCACCATGGGCGACTTCGTGTCCGACGGTCTCGGCTTCGGCCCGGGCAAGGGCTCCTTGATGCTCGGCGGCCTGCTGGCGGTGGTCCTGGTGATCGAGCTGCTGGCCAAGACTCCCAATCAGATCCGCTACTGGATCGCGATCGTGATCACCAGCACCGTCGGCGCCACCTTTGGCGACTTCCTCACCAAGGAAGACGGCCTGGAGCTCGGCTATGGGGTGGGGACTGCCGTGCTCTTCGGCGCCTTCTTCCTGGTGTTGATCGTCGGTCGCCTCCTCGACAAGCGCGGGGCCCCGGCGAAGGCGGCGCAGTAGCAGGGCGAGCCGATTCCCCGCTTCCTCACCATTGCTCTCATCCTCTGCGCCGAGGCGGTGCGCGCGCTGCTCCGCAACAAGGTGCGCACCGCGCTGACGGCGCTGAGCATCACCATCGGGATCGCCGCGGTGGTGTGGGTCGTGGCGCTCGGCAAGGCCGGCGCGCAGCGCTCGGAAGAGCAGCTCCAGGCCCTGGGCGACAACCTGGTGTGGATCGAGGCGGGCTCGCGCAACGTGGCCGGCGTCCGCACCGGTACCCACGGGATGACGACGTTGACGGCCGAGGACGGGCAGGCGATCCTGGCCGAGATCCCGACGGTAAAAGCCCTGACTCCGCAGGTCGACGGGACGGTGCTGGTCATCGCCAACAACCGCAACTGGACCACGCGCTATCGCGGCGTGTCCCCTTCCTACCTGGAGATCCGGCGCTTCCCGCTGGCCATCGGCAACGCCTTCACCGACGACGAGGTGGAGAGCGCGGCCAGCGTGATCCTGATCGGGCAGACGGTGCGCGAGAAAATCTTCGGGGACAAGGACCCTGTCGGCGAGGACGTGCAGATTGGCATCCAGCTCTTCAAGGTGGTCGGCGTGCTCGCGCCCAAGGGCCAGTCGGCCTCGGGGCAAGATCAGGACGATACGATCTTGCTGCCCTACACCACGGCCCAGAGGCGCCTCGTCGCCAAGGGGATCACCTGGCTCGACGACATCATGTGCTCCGCGACGTCGCCCGAGGCCGTCCACGCCGCCGCCGACGCCATCAGCGCTTTGCTGCGGCAGCGGCACCACCTGAGCGGGAGCGACGGGGACGACTTCAACATTCGCAAGCCCGAAGAGCTGATCAAGGCCCAGCTCGAGGCGGCCCGGACCTTCGCTCTGCTGCTGATCTGCATCGCGTCGGTGGCGCTCGTGGTGGGCGGGATCGGGATCATGAACGTGATGCTGGCGTCGGTGGCGGAGCGCACGAGGGAGATCGGGTTAAGGCTGGCCATCGGAGCGTCGGAGTGGGCCGTTCAGTTCCAGTTCCTGGCCGAGTCCGTGATCTTGACGCTGTTTGGCGGCGCGCTCGGGGTGATCGTCAGCGTGAGCGGGGCCTCGGCGCTGGGGGAGATCCTGGGGTGGCCGATATCCATTCCCTTGCAGGCCGTCGCGCTCGCGCTGGGGTTTTCGATCGGCGTCGGGGTGTTCTTCGGGTACTATCCGGCGCGGAAGGCGTCGAAGCTGGATCCGATTGCCGCGCTGCGGAGCGAGTGAGACGGGGCGTGAGGATCGGCGCTGGGGCCGTGAGGATCAGCTCCAGAGGCGTGAGGATCCGGTTTCCGGTGTGAGGATCCGGATCGGGCCGCGTCAGGGGGCGGGTTTCTTCGCGGCGGCCTTCTTCCGCCGGGCGCGGGCGCTCTGGCTGGCGCGGTAGCGGGAGACGAACCTGGCGGCGATCTTTGGCTCTCCGCGGAAGGCGTAGCG
>JBDTXR010000585.1:0-4751 GCA_040006075.1 Byssovorax sp.
GCTGGAGATGACCTTGCCCATGCGGTCGAAGATGCCCATGCGCGACAAGGTGCCCTTGCGAGCGCGCGAGGGCAACCCCTCTCAACGTCGCGCGCGTCCTCGCCGCGCGATCAAGGCGAAGACGGATCGTCCACGGATCTCGCCGCCTCGCGATATTTCGGGTTGGTCGGCTCGATCTCGAAGGCCTTCTCGAACGCCTTGCGCGACTCCTCCGCGTGACCGGCGCGGGCCTGGGCGATACCGAGGTTGAACCAGAAGCGGGCGTCGCGCGGCGACATGGCGATCGCCTGGTGATAGCGGGCGATCGCCTCGTCCAGGCGCCCGGCCTCGATCGCGTCGTTCCCCTCCTGGGCGATCTGGCTGGCGGCGGCGGGCGAGAGGTTGATCCGCGGACGGAGCCGGGTCGCGCCCGCCGCCGAGCCCGCGACCGTCGCGACGAGGCCGAGGCCCGCGAGCGCGCGAAACGCCGCGCGCTTCTCGACCAGCACCACGCCGACGAGCACGCCGAGCAGCGCGCCCACGCCGTGCGCCACGTTGGCCACCGGCTGCACCTTGGCGACGGTGAGCGCGATGCAGACGAAGAACCAGGCCACCATCAGGTTCAAGGTGCGCTGATCCATGGCGTCGACGAAGCGCCGGTCGCGCTTCGAGAGCACCCAGAGCAGGCCGACCAGTCCATAGTTGACGCCGGAGAGCCCGACTCCGCCGCTGAAGAGCGCGAACTCGGCCGTCATGGAGACCACGGCGAAGAGCACGATGAGCGCGGCCGTCTTCGCGTGGCCAAAGACCTCCTCGAGCACGCTGCCCAGGACCCAGAGCCAGTACACGTTGAAGATCAGGTGAAAGAAGCCAACGTGCGGGAAGATCGAGAGAAAGAGCCGCCACGGCTCCCGCCAGAAGGCGATCGGCGCCACGTCGAAGCGGTCGATCGACATGCGCTTGAGGGCGATCATCCCGGTGACGGCCACGGCGAACAGGCCGAGGCCCCCGGAGACCGGATAGGCGAGGATCAGCGTCGGAGAAGGGGGCTTGCGCATCGTCGGCGGGCAAGAGAGCCCCGTTTGTGCGGCCCGTCAACTGCTGCGGCGGGGAAAGATCGGGCGCTGGAGCGGCGCGGGCGGGTTCAGGTGCGGTCGAATTCGGGGATCAGCTCGCTGAAGAGTCGAATGCTCTTCATCACCTTGTCGTGCCGGATGCCGCCGACCTGGTGCAGGCACATCAGCCGATCTATCCCCATGTCTTGATAGGTCTTCACCTTCTTCCGGCACTCGGCCGGGGTGCCGACGATGATCGAGTGCTCGTCGATCAGGGTCTCGAACATCTCGTCCTCGGGGACCCGCTCGCCCATCATGATCCGCCCGATCAGCGCGCCGGCACGCGGGACGGCGGCGGTGGCGTTGTCGCGGATGAACTTGCCCGCGAGGCTGTCCCCGGCGGCCACGGCGGCGCCCTCGGCCGCCATGTGCTTGAAGATCTCCCCGACCTCGAAGAACTCCCCCGCGGTGCGGATGTACCAGGCGACGGCCGAGGCACAGGCGTTCTCGCGAGCCTCCTTCGCGCTCTCGGCGCAGTGGACGAAGGTGAAATTGGCGACCTGGTTGTTGACGAATTTGCCCACCGGGCGCTCGCAGTTGCGGATCGAGGTGCGATAGAGCTCGACCAGCTTGGCGATGGTCTCGATCGCCGCCAGCATCGTGGTCGCCAGCACGCCGACGCCGTTCTTCCCGGCCTGATCGAACGCCGGCGGCGACACCGCGGCTTGCCACAGCGGAGGATGCGGCTTCTGCATGGGCTTGGGGACGACCGCCACGTTCTTGATATCGAATGACGCGCTCTTCCAGGTGAAGCGGTCCTCGGTCCAGATCTTCGGGAGCATCTCGTAGGTCTCCTGGAGCTCGCCGCGGGCCTTCTCGGGGTCGACGGCGAAGAGGCGCCACTCGGGGACGCCGGAGCGGGTCAACCCCAGCTCCAGCCGACCTCCGCTCAGGTGGTCGAGCATCGCGGCGCGCTCGGCGATCCGGATCGGGTGGTTGATGCGGTGCAGCCCCAGCACGGCGCCGTGGCCGACGCGGATCCGCTTCGTTTGCTGGGCGATCGCCGCGAGCATCAGCTCGGGCGCCGAGCTGTAGCTGAACTCTTCGGCTCCGTGGTGCTCGACCATCCACAGGCATCCATACCCCGCCTCGTCGGCGAGCCGCGCCTGCGCCAGCGTCTCTTCCACGAGCCGGTGCTCGTGGTCGTCGGTGTCCCAGATCGCCTTCGGTTGCTGCATCTCTGCGAAGATATCGAGCTTCATTTCACCTTCTCCCGAGCAGCGCCGGAGACGAGTGGCCTGGTCCGACCACCTGGAGCCGAGGCGCGCGAGGGCGCTGCTCTTCAGGGCGAGGCGCCCTGTCTGGATCGCGCGATCCTGGATGACGGGAGGCACCCTAACACGAGGTCGCGCTGCAACGGGGGCGATGATTGGCAGTCGCGACGCGGCGCCGGGCGCGTCGGATCGCCGGCCGGGAGCCAGGCCGCGCCGGGCCAGGGAATGACCTGCTCTGCCCTTTGGGGATTGCCTCGAAGCGGAACTCCGGCGACCGTTCCCTTTCGAATCACCCAAGGGAGGCCACGGAATGCCCAGCGATCCGATCGTTCGTTTGCGTACGGCGAAAGACCCGCTCGATTTACCGGCGAAGCTGGAGGCCTCGGGGGCCGACGCCGACGCCGCGTTCGCGCGCGTCCGCGGCGCCGAAGGCGTCCACCTGCTCCTCGTCGGCGGCGACGCGAGCTACGCGTTCACCCTTCGTTCTCCGGTCAGCGCCGACGCGCAGCGCCAGCTCGAGGCGCTCCGCGGCAAGTCGGTCCTGGTGGTGTTTCCGGGTCGCCGCGCCGTCCGCCGCCGCATCGCCGAGCTCGTGGCCTCGGGCGCGCAGGCGGAGGCGCCGGTGCTCGCCGCGAACGCTCTCGACCTCACCCAGGGCCGCGCCGGCGCCGCGCCGCTGTGGCTCTTGCCCGACGGCACCTTCAGCACCACCAGCAGCGCCGCGCCCTCGGGGATGGCCGCGCACGACGCGCTGATCACCGCCGCGCGCTGGATCTCGTCGCGCCGCACCAGCACCTTCGAACGGCTCTTTCCGCCGAGCGCATTTCACCCGGAAGCCCCGCTGCGCACAGAGCGGCTCAGCGTCGCCCAGGCGAACGCGACGCTCGAGCAGGTTCGATCCGCGCTCGCCGACGCGGCGGTCACCGGCGACGCGGCGAGCAAGGACGCGACCTCTGCCGCGGAGGTGCGATCCGGCGCGCTCACCGTGCTCTCGCACCTCCTCGCCACGGTCCTCGCCGATCCGAGCTTTCGCGCGGCGGCCGACGCCGCGGCCGCGGCGATCTTCGATCTCATCGATCACGAGCACGGCGACACCGCGCGCGCCTCGCTCCGCGCGCACGCCATCCTTCTCCTCCAGCTCCGCGGCGCCGCGCTCGCGCCTGCCGATCAGACCCGCGCCTCCGCGCTCGTGAAGAGCCTGCTCCGCGTCGCGCCGCCCTACGCCGAGCTCACCGGTCCGTGGATCTTCGCCATGTGCTCCGACGCCGAGTTCCACGACGGCGAGTGCGAAGTGCTGGTGAACACGCACAAATTCACGCGGGTAGACCTCCCCGAAGGCGCCCCGGTCGTCCACGGACGCTGGGGCGATCTGAAGTACAGCGCCTTCGAGGCGCCCTTCAAGACGCCCAAGGGCGACCCGATCCGGGTCTACGCGCGCGCCGCGAACCCCGACGACGAGAACCTCGAGATGGGGCAGGCCGCGTTCAACGGGCTGCTGATCAACCGCCACGCGCAGCTCGGATCGTTTGACCTCAAAGCAGTCCGGACCCCGGTCCAGCAGCGCGGCTACAAGGTGATGATGAACTCGCAGTGCGCGGGCCTGACCACGCGCTTCGCGATCACCCGCGTCTTCCCCGACGCCGACGTGTACTCGTCGTGGGACTCCACCTTCTTCCGCACCGACAAGGGCGACGGCGAGGGCAAGGTCACCGCGTCCGAGGGGCTCGACTGCTTCGTCGCGCTCCTCCAGGGCATGAGCGGCGGCGAGACGCACGAGCAGATCAGCGGGCGGATGCGCCTCGCGCAGTGGGGCCACAACCAGGCGTTCACGGTGCCCGACTACATCCAGTTCGTCGGCCCCTCGCACCCGCTGGTGCTCACGCGCTTCAACGACATCGATCGCGACGGCCGCGCCGACTCATACGATGGCTATCTCGACTTCCGCCTCGCCGACATCGCCGAGGACATCCAGGCCTCGATGACCCCGCGCGACCCCGGGATCGCGGCCACGCAGATCAGCGGCGAGGCCGCGACGGGCCTCGGCTGGGCCGCGGGCAGCATGGATCGGGTGACGCAGTACTCGGATCTCTGGAGCGGGTTGCCCGGCGCGTCGGAGCTGCTCTATGCGTTCCAGGCGGGCGGCTTTTACAGCCATCGCGAGCCTCCGGCCGACATCCCCGCGGGCAAGCTCGTCGAGGATCCGGGGAGCCTCCCGGCGGTGTGCCGCTACCACGCGGTCCCCACCGATCTCGCCGGCTTCGAGGTCGACGTGATGCTCCACGCGTGGCTCGCGCACTCGGGCAAGGAGATGAAGCGCCTCCTCGTCGCGGCCGACGCGCTCTGGCGGGCGCTCGATCTCGGCTACCTCGCCAACGAGGGCGATCTCGCCACGCCGCTCGGCCAGCGCAGCATGCTCTTGCTCACGCTCGCGGGCCTGCTCGAG
>JBDTXR010000586.1:0-4747 GCA_040006075.1 Byssovorax sp.
TCCAGCTCGCGATCCCGGCGATCCGCGCGAACCAGGCGCGAGGCTCGGTGAGCGGCGACAGCCGTGCTTCGACAGCGCGGCAGTGGCGCTCCCAGAGCGCGGGATCCTTCCGCAGCGCGGGATTGACGGCGACGACGAACGTGCCGTCGAGGCCGACGGTGGTCGCGGCCGCGATCGCCGGCCGATCGTCGAAGCAGGTCTGGACGGTGACGCCGCCGGAGGAGGCGAGCTCGCGGAGCAGCGCCGCCAGATCACGATAGCTGGTGATCGCGCGCCCGGGCCGAGAGAGGGAGCCCATGGTCCGGCGCGCTCAGGCGGAGCGGCCGAAGAACAACCGCCCCACGCCCTCCAGGAACGCGCCGAGCGTGCCAATCAGGCTCTGCCACGACCGGGTGGAGGTGAGCACCGCGGCCTGGTGGATCACCACGAGCTCGCGCCCGGCCGGGCCCGCGTGGTCGGGGTGGATGCGGGTGATCACGTCGCCGTCGACGTGAATGACGGTCTGCATGGCGATCTGCCGGGTGCCGATCTCGCGCATCTTGCGCAGGGCGAGGAGGGCGTCGACCGGCAGCTCCTCGCCGGGCTTCCACCCGGCGAGGATGTCCTGGATGGCGCGCGCGTTATCCTGGATCCGGCGCAAGATCGGCTGATCGCGCCCGGCGGCCGCGCCCTCGGCGAGGGCCTTCTTCGCGCCGGCGGCAAGGCGCGCGAAGGCCTCCTGGCCCGACGCGGGCTCTCCGCCGCCATGCGCCTTCACCAGCGCTCCGTAGTCGCGCTTGAGGTCCTCGACGATCTCCTCGACGGACGTCCCGCGCCGCGCCGGGATGTCGGCGTCGAGCAGGGTGGTCACCTCGATCGCGAAGAGGCCGGTGGCCATTTTCTGGAGCCTCTCGGTCAGGTCCCTGGATCCGTCGCTCGCCATCGCCCGCCCCTCGCGTTACTTCGGCGCGTCCGGCGGAGCGCCCTTGTCACCGTAGGTGTTGACGAGATCGAGGATGCTCTTCAGCGCCTCGACGTTGCTCTTGACGATCCCCCAGGCCTCGGCCTCGCGAGCGGTGTGAAACTGCTGCAAGCTCTGGTATTCTCCGGTGACGAACGCCGGGTCCATCTCGGTGGTGATGTCGCCCGCGAGGAGCGAGAACCGCGTCCGCAAGAGCCTGGCGCCGGGATCGATGCCGAGCTTGGTCTTCTTGCCGTCGGCGTCCCGGGCCGTGGGCTCCACCGTCCCCACGGCGGTGATGATCTCGAGGGTCACGAACTCTTCGAGGGAGTCTTCGATGCTGGCGATGAGGCCTTTGACGTTCATGCGGGCGCTCCTTTCAGGCGGGTTCAAACGGGCTTCACATACGTGGTTCCGCCGTACACGCCCGCCACCCAGAGCTCGACGCCATACCAGACGTTGCCGGCGCTGTCGGTGGTGCTCTCCACGACCGAGAGGCGCGTCCCCGAGGGCGCGTCACCGATCTTGGTGGCCGTGCTGCTCGCTCCGAGCCGCACGCTGAGGCTGCTGGCGGTGACCTGGAGGGTCTTTGGCACCTCGCCCGCCGGCGGCGCCGGGACAGGAGGCGTCGTGGCGCCGCCGGGCACACAATAGGCCTGGAGATCGGCCATGGTGCCCGCGAACCAGTTGAGATCAACCTTCTTGGTCGTCTGCGAGACGGAGGTGTCGCCCCGGAACTGCCAGAAGGTCCACTTCGTCCACGGCGAGGGGACGACCGGTGTGGTCCGGTAGTCCGCGAGCCACAGATCGTAGTCGGCCGCCCAGGCCGACGGCGGCATGTAGCTCATCCAGAAGCCCGATCCGGTGTAGATGATCGGCCGGACCCCCGTGAGCTCCTCCACCCGATCGAGGAAGGTGCGAACGTTGGACTCCAGCTCCGTCGGAGAGGGGATCCCGGCCGTCTCCTCGAGATCGAGCGCCGGGCGAATGTCGAAGTCGCTCCCCATCACGGCCACGAAATGATTGGCCTGGTCGAGCGGGGTCGATCGGTGGGTGAAGTAGTGGTAAGCGCCCCGCGGGATCCCGGCTGCCCGGGCGTTCTGCCAGTTCGTGGCAAAGGCCGAGTCGGTGTCGCTCGTGCCCTCGGTCGCCTTGATGAACGCGAACGTCACGCCGAACGAGGCGGCAGCGCTCCAGTCGATGGTCCCCATTCCGGAGTAGACGTCGGTGCCGAGCGGTCGACTCGACGTGGGCGTGGCCGGCGTCGAGGTCGAGCTCGAGCTCGACGCCGAGGTCGCCGCGGTCCCGGCGACGATCGGAGTGAGCGCGACCCACGGGGCGCGATCGTGATTCCCATCTTGCTTGCTGACGAGATCGGTCGTGGAGCCGGCCACGAGATCGAGCTGGTAGCCGCGGGTGGCGACGTCGGGCGCCTCGCTCGAGAGCCGGACATAGCGTGTGGCGTTGAGCGAGAGGTGGAGCTGATCGCCGTCGAGACCGGGGCTCTGCCCCACGGCGAGGCCCGGCGAGTAGCCCTGAAGCGCCACCTGATCGTGCCAGGTGTTGCAATAGGTCGCGACGGCGGCGGCCGAGGCGCCGGCGGCCACGTCCGCGAGCTCGAGCCATACCCCTGCTGCGGCGGCGACACCCGCGCTGCGAGCCGCGTCGACGGCCCGCCCGGCGTCGGCGTCGGCGTCGCGGGAGCCCGGATCCCAGCCGGCGAAGGGCCGGGGCGAGAGCCCCGTGATCGCGAGCCCCGCGGCGAGGAGCGCTTGATTCTCGTCGAAGGTGAGCCCGCCGCCCCCGTCCCCCGCCGAGAGGCTCCGGAGACAGAACTGGTAGCCTTTCTCGACGCTGGATCGCGCGGTGTCGGCGTCGATCGCGGCGCGGCTGACGAAGCCCAGAGCGTTGTCGGGGGCGTTCTGGAAGAAGCTCATCACCGGGGCGGAGACGGCCCCGAGACGGGTGATGTCGACCCACCCGACGATGGTCCGGCTCGTGGCTCCGCAGACGTCGGTCGAGCCATTCCAGGTGCGCGTCTTCTGGAGGATGATCTGGTTGTACGCGGCGTCGACCTGCCCGCCGTCGACCGTGGTCAGGTTGAGCCCGTCGGCGGAGATTTCGATGACGGTGTACACGTGCTCGGCGCTGGTCAGCAGCACGGTGTCGCCGGGAGAAGGCCGCTTTGAAGCGCTGTAATCGACCCACGCGCGGCGGAGGACGGCCAGGTCGTAAAGGCGGCTGATGGCGCTCTGCACCTTGTAAGGCGCGTTCAGGGTCGGATCCCACACGCCGAGGGCGCGCCAGACGCCCGCGGCCACGAGGCCGCACCCCGACAGGCCGGCCATGTCGTCCTGGGTGCTTTGCACCTCGCCCGGCGCGACGAGACCACGGTACTGGAGATCCTTTTGCGGATCGTGGGTGGCCTCGCCCAGACCGACGAGCCCGGTGGCAATCCGGACGGCCTGGTCGCGCAGCGAATCGGAGGTGGTCATGATCGTCCTTCCCGCGGGTCTCTCTCGACGAGCACCGCGCGGCCCAGGCGCGCAGTCGGCGCGAGGACGTCGCTTCATCCGCGAGGGTCGGACGGATCTCCGGGGTCGCGAACGGTCGAGGTATTCACCCTGGGCGCATCCGCGGACGAGATCAATACGGTCGCCCGGAACCAAACATTTGTTTGGAGCGGGGGCCCTGGCGCGGCCTACCTTGGCAATCGCCCATCGACAGGCCGGCTCCCTGAGTCCTCGAGAGCGCGGTTGATGGTCGAGAACGGCTTGCTCCCGAAGAGCCCATTGCGCGCCGACCGCGGCGATTGGAGTCGAAGCCCAAGCAGGATTGCCGACTCCGGGAGCGCGCCGCGTGATCCGAGCGACGTCTGGCACGATCTCTATGTGAAGCTCGCCATCGACGTGTCGTCCGCGTACCGCGACGACGCAGCCACGCAAAAGACGCTGCTCGGGAGCTACAAGAGCCAGCTCGCCGAGCACCGCGGCGACCAGGCCGAGGCCCGGAAGCGCGCCGCGAAGAAGACCGAGGCCGAGGCCGCGGCGAAGAAACCCGCTCCCAGACCGCACTGGGCGCCTCGCGGCGTTCTCCCAGAGGCCTCTGGGGGCCCGCGAGATGTTTCCCAGAGGCCTCTGGGAGACCGCGCGTGGCGCGCCCATACCGGTCTGGGCGCGCACGAGAGGCCCGCCAGACCGGTCTGGGCGCCGCGACGTGCCCGCCCTGAGGCGCCTGGGGCACGCATGAGGTGGTCGCCAGGCGGGTCTGGGCGCGCACGGGTAGCCGCCCAGAGGGGTATGGGAGAGAAATCTCCGCGATCCGCCGTCGAGCTTGCCAGGGCGCGGCTGCCCTGGAAAGCTTGCGGGCGATGAGGCGCGAGGTCGAGGTCACCGGCGCGGGAAAGAGGGCGCCTTGACGCGGCAGGAGATCCTCGACGCGCTGCTTGCGATGCTGCCAGGGCAATTCGACTTCCTGGCGGCAAAGCTCGACGTGCCCGTCGCCTTCCTGCCCGGCGCGGCGGCGCCGCAGGCCACGCGCGCCGTGGACGTCGTGCGCTACCTCGAAGCGAACGGCCGGCTCGACGAGCTGGGAGCGCTGGTGCGAGCGTCGAGAGCCGTCGCGCCGACAGCACCGCAGGTGTCCATCGCGCGGCTGCCGGCGACAGGCAAGGATCTGTTCGGGCGGGACGCGGAGCTTGCCCGGCTGGACGCGTGCTGGCACGAGGGCGTCCGCGTGGCGTCCATCGTGGCCTTCGGCGGCGTGGGGAAGAGCGCGCTGGTGAATGCGTGGCTCGCGCGGATGGGC
>JBDTXR010000587.1:0-4713 GCA_040006075.1 Byssovorax sp.
CGCAGGAAGAGAAGACGCAGTTCCAGGGCATCAAGGCCGCGTACATGATCGGCGTCCTCGGCGGGCCCGAGGTCCGGCAGAAGCTCATCGACGTGCTGCCGAAGCTCCCCAACGCGGCGCTCCGCTTCATCGCCGGGCAGGTCATCGATCAGCACTCGCCCAAGGGCGACACGGCCCTCGCGGCGGCGCTGCAGAAGGTCGTCGACGACGGCGAGGCCACGAAGGATACGCTGAAGATCCAGGGCAATTCGTCCTTCAAGACCGTCATCTACCGCCTGAACGCCAAAGCGCAGTGAGCGACGACGGCGAGGGCCCTGCGGGGGTCCTCGCCTCCCCGTCGCTGGTCTGGTAACGAAGGCCGCATGCTGTTGCTCGAGGTCACTCAGGGGCTCGCGGCCGGGCGCACCTTCGAGCTGACGACCGAGGTGGGCGGCATCGGCCGGGCGCCGTCGAACGAGCTCATGCTCGAAGACATGCACGTCTCCGGCGAGCACGCGCGCGTGACGATGCAGGAAGGCCGCATCGTCCTCACCGATCTCCGATCGACCAACGGCACCACGCTCGTGCGGCGCGGCGAGCGTCGGCGGCTCACCGGAGATCAGAGCTCGGTCGATCTCGAGACCGGCGATGTGATCGAGCTCGGGAGCGGCGACGGCGTCACCTCGCTGCGGGCCACCGTCACCGACGAGGCCGACGTGGCGCGCGTGGTCTCCATGCGCCGCCTCGACGAGGTCGAGCCCGCCGCGGCGATCCTCGAGCGCGATCCGAACGCGCTCTCGGCCCTCTACGCCGCGCAGAAGCGCATCGGCGCGGGCGACGATCTCGACGAGGTGCTGATCGAGGTCGCCGACGCCGTGCTCGGCCTGGTCCCCAACGCCACGCACGTGACCATCGTCCTCCGCGACGACGATCAGAGCGACGCCAACACCGCCGCCGCGTTCGTACCGGTGATGACCCGCGTCCGCATCGCGGGCGGCGCCAGCGGCCCTCCGTCGGGCGCCGTGCCGATCACCCGGGCCGTGTTTCGCCGGGTCGTGAAGGAGCGCGCCGCCGTGCTCGCCGCCGACGCGCCCGAGGACGTCGGCCACACCGAGTCGATCATGGGCGCCTCGATCCGCAGCACGATCGGCGTCCCGCTCTGGCGCGGCGAAGAGATCATCGGCGTCCTCCAGGCCGACAACCGCAACGCGCCGGGGATGCTCAACGCCAAGGACGTCGAGCTGCTTTTGGTGCTCGCGTCCAACGCCTCCCTCGCCGTCGCCAACGCCCGCTTGATCAAGCGCCTCGTCCTCGCCGAGGACCGCCTCCAGAAGGAGAACAGCTTCCTCAAAGGCCGCGAAGAGAAGCGCCGCGGCGGCGGGAGCCAGGTCGAGATCATCGGCAAGAGCGAGGCGATGCGCAAGGTCATCGACCACCTCGACAAGGTCGTCGACACCCGCGTCACCGTGCTGATCGAGGGCGAGACGGGCACGGGCAAGGAGCTCATCGCCGCCGCCGTGCACTACCGCTCGCGCCGCCGCGACAAGCTCTTCGTCGCCCAGAACTGCGCCGCGCTCGCCGAGAGCCTGCTCGAGAGCGAGCTCTTCGGTCACAAGAAGGGCTCGTTCACCGGCGCCGTCGACGAGAAGAAAGGCCTCTTCGAGATCGCCGACGGCGGCACGCTCTTCCTCGACGAGATCACCGAGACGCCGATGTCGCTTCAATCGAAGCTGCTCCGCGCCCTGCAAGAGGGCGAGATCCGCCCCGTCGGCGCCACCGCGCCCAAGCACGTCAACGTGCGCATCGTCGCCGCGACCAACCGCAACCTCGAGGAAGAGGTCGCGCGCGGCCGCTTCCGCGAGGACCTCTATTACCGACTCAAGGTCTTCCCGATCCGCCTCCCGCCGCTGCGCGAGCGCCGCGACGACATCCCGCTCATCGCCGCGCATTTTCTCCGGCGCTACTGCGACGAGATCGGTAAACCCATCGGCGGCTTCAGCCAGCAGGCCATGGAGCTGATGACGGCCTACAACTGGCCTGGCAACGTGCGCGAGCTTCAAAACGAGGTCCAGCGCCTCGTGATCCAGTGCGACGCCGGATCGTTCGCCACGCCCGAGCTGCTCTCGCCCCGCATCCGCCAGGTCGAGGGCCTCGTCGGCCGCGCCGGCGTCGCCAAGGGCACCCTCAAAGAGATGATGGACTCGGTCGAGAAGTTCTTCCTGATCGAGTCGCTCCGCGAGCACGGGAACAACAAGACCAACTCGGCCAAGACCCTCGGGATCACGCGCGAAGGGCTGCACAAGAAGCTCCGGCAGTTCGGGATCTGAGCCGCGCCGAGCGGGCCATTGCGGCGGAGAGTCACCCGGGCGCGATGCTCCGTTTGCCGCAAAAACGCGCCGCGATCGCGCTCACCGCGCTGCTGATACCCACTCTGTGGATTGGCACCGATCTGGGGATCCGCGGCGCCCTCCTCGCCTCCGCGGGCGCCTCGGTGCGGCTCACCTACGCGGCCGGCGCGCTGCTCAGCCTCCTCGTGTGGGGCCTCGCGATGGAGGCCGCGCGCCACCCCAGGCGCGTCGTCCGCGTCGCCGCGCTGAGCCTCGTCGGCTTCCTCGCGGCGTTCGGCGTCGGCCTCCAGGCGTTCGCGCGCGGCCTCACCCACGCGTACATCGGACGTCGCGCGGTGATGCTCGCGCTCGGCGTCCCCGATCTCGCGCACGCCGGCTACTTCGCGAAGAACGCGCTGGTGATCGGCGGCGTCTGCCTCGTCCCCGCGGCCCTGGCGATCGCGCTCGCGCTGCTCCGCGCGCGCCGCTTCGGCCCGCTCCTCGCGCGCCCGAACGCCTTCGCCGCGGGCGCGATCGTGGCGACGCTTGCCTGCATGTTCACGCCGTTCGCGATCCAGAGCCTCCAGGGCCTGCCTCCCGACGTCCTCTGGCTCCACGGCACCGGCGGCCCGCTCCTGCGCCTCGCGGGCCTCGTCGACGCCCCGCGCAGCCTCCCGCCGGGCCACCGCGACGCGCTCACCGCGACGACGCACATCGCCGACGACGCGCCCTCGATCGTCTTTCTTCTGGGCGAGAGCCTCCGCCGCGACGCCGTCTGCGGCGCGCGCTCATCCACCTGCCTCGCGAGCCCGCGCGTCGACGAGGCCGCCCCCTTACGCCTCGGGTTTTCCAGGGCCTTCTCCATCGCCTCGTGCACCGAGCTCGTCTCGACCGCGCTCTGGACGGGGCTCCCGATCACCGCCTCGCCATCGCTCCTCGCGCGCGCCCCGCTGGTCTGGGACTACGCGCGCGCGCGCGGCTACCGCACCGCGTACCTCACCTCGCAGAACCTGCTCTACCAGCAGGGCGATCTCTTCCTGCAAACCAGCGCCATCGATCGCCTGCGCGAGGCCCGCGATCGGCAGGTCGACGCGCGCGTCGACGAGGGCTCGGCCGACGACGATCTCGCGGGCGAAGCGCTCGATTTCCTGGAGGCGGGCGGCCCCGCGCTCGTCGTCGTCCACCGATCGAACACCCACACGCCGTACCGACAAACGCCTGGTTTCACGCCGTTTCCGGTCGACGGCGACGACGCCGCGCGCCACCGCTACCGCAACAGCCTGGTCCACGACGACGCCCTGGTCGGCGATCTGATCGCGCGGCTCCGGCGCGGCGCGCGGGGTCGACGGGCGATCGTGATCGCCTCGTCGGATCACGGCGAAGCGTGGGGCGAGCACGGCTCGTACACCCACTCGTTCGACCTCTACGCCGAGCAGATCGACGTCCCGCTCTGGATCGACGCGCCGCCCGACACCCTGCCGCGCGAGGTCCTCGACCGCCTCCGCGACGATGGCCCGGTTCGCCCTGTTTCCACGGTCGATCTCGCCGCCACGCTGCTCGATCTCGTCGGCGCGCTGGACGAGCCGGCCTTCCGCGCGCCCCTCGCCGCGATCGCCGGGACCAGCCTGCTCCGCCCCGCGCCGAGCGCGCCCTCCACGCTGCTCTGGAACTGCCCGCCCACGCGCGAGTGCCCCGCCGAGGCCTTCGGGATCGTCGCCTGGCCGCTCAAGCTCCACTACGTCGGCCACGAGGCGAAATACGCGTGCCACGATCTCGCGATCGATCCGTTCGAGCTCGCCCCGCTCCCGCCCGCGCGCTGCGAGGCCCTGCGCGCGCGGCTCGATCGCGTGTTTGGCGCCGAAGGCGTGAACAGCTTGAGCCCCTCCGAGAGGTAGGGCTACGCTCCCGCACCGATGGACTTCCCGACCTACATCGACACGATCGCGCGCAGCGCCCCCGCCGACTGGAACGTGGAGAGCGGTCCGCTCTTCTTCCAGCCAGCGCCCGACGCCTCTTCGGCTGTCCTCGACGCCAGCGTCTCGACGCACCTCTTCGTCATGGCCTTCCGGAAGAACCTCTGCGTCACCATGGCCTACGGCATGCTCTGCCGCGCCAACGTCGAGGTCGAGTTCGCGCGCTCGTTCCCCAACCCCGAGAGCTCGCTCCGCTACCTCGACTTCTTCTTCAACTCGGCCCTCGTGTTCCGCGAGACGCTGATCAGCGTCGACGGCGGCCAGGGCATCCTCCCCGTCCCCAACCCCGGCCCGACGCAGCCCTGGGAGGTCCCGCGAAAGAAGTGTGCGGTGGCCCGGCTGGTCCATCAGATCACCAACCCGATGCGGGACTTCGACGACTACTTCACCCACGCTCACCTCAAGGCCATCGACGAGTACTGGCCTCTTTGATC
>JBDTXR010000588.1:0-4700 GCA_040006075.1 Byssovorax sp.
TCGCGGTGATGCCGCCGCTGATCCTCGGCACCGCGTGGACCGCAGGCCTGGCCACGCTCTTCCCGGGCGGCCTCAGCGCCATCGCCGTCGCGTTCATGTCGGTCGTCGTCGGCGTCGGCGTCGACACCGGCGTCCACGTCTACGCGGCGCTGCTCGACGCGCGTCGCGACGGCCTCGGCCCGGTCGAGGCGGCGCTCGCCGCGCGACGGAAGACCGGCAAGAGCGTGATGATGGCGGCGATCACGGCCTCGGCCGCGTTCGGCGCGCTCGCGCTCTCGGACATCAACGCGGTCCGCCAGCTCGGCATCCTCTGCGGCGCGGGCGAGGTGCTGACGGCCATCGCCATCGTCGCGGTGACCCCTGAAATTGGCGCGTGGCTGGAGCGCGGGCCGCCGCCGCCCGAGCTCCGCGCGCGCTGGATCGAGGTCATCGTCTGGATCACCGCGACGAAGCGCCGGGCCTTCTTCGCTGCGGCGATCGCGCTCGCGCCCATCCCGGCGCTGGCGATCTTCGGCGGCCCGCCGCTGGCCGAGGCCATCGTCGCGGTGCGCCCCGGCAAGCTCGCGCCGCTGGTGGTGCAGCAGCAGATCTTCGACGCCTTCGGCGGCAAGCGCGGGCAGTGGGTGGTGCTCGTCGCCGACCCGAGCCTGGAGCACGCGCGCGAGCGCGCCGACCGGATCACCGAGCGCCTCACCACGCTCCCGGGCGACGTCGAGGCCGTCGACTCGCTCACGGCGATCGTCCCCGCCGCGGCCACGCAGACGGCGCGCTACGACGCCCGCGACGCGCTCGATTTGCCGGCAAAAGCAGCCGATCTCGAGCGTGCGCTCACCGAGACCGGGTTCGCCGCGGCGCGCTTCGAGGCCGCGCTCGAGTCGATGCGCCACGCCACGCGCAAGGAGACGCGCCTCGACGACGTGGCCTCGTCGGCCGCGGCGATCCTGGTGACGCGCTACCTCGGCGAGGACGAGGGCGATCACCTGGTGGCCGTGTACGTGCGGCCCGGCACCGCGCCCGGCGCGGCCCAGCGCGTCGAGGCCGCGGTCCACGCCGTCGATCCCGCGGCGAGCCTCACCGGCTACAGCCGCCTCGAGTCGGCGCTGCGCGAGACGCTCCGCCACGACATGCCGCGCATCGGCCTCGTGGCGATGGTGCTGGTGTTCATCGCCCTCGCCGCGTCGCTACGCAAGCCGCGCGACGTCGTCATCGCCGCGTCGGTCGTCGCCGCCGAGGTCGCGGCGGTGCTGATCTTGATCCGGGTGCTGAAGATCCCGCTCCACGCCTACGACGCGCTCGTGCTCCCGGTCCTGCTCGGGATCACGGTCGACGAGGGCATGTTCCTCCTCGCCCACGCGCGCGAAACCACGGCAGAAGACGTCACGCGCGACACGCTCCGCCGCGAGGGCCCGTCGATCACCGCGACCGCGTTGACCACCGCGGCGGGCTTCGGCGCGCTCGGCTTCTGCGACTTCGACGGGCTGCGCGACCTCGGCTACGTCGGCGCGCTCGGCAGCATCGTCGGCCTGGTCGTGGCGCTGATCGTGGTGCCCGCGGGGCTGCGTCTCACGCGACGATCCGGCCCCGTCACGCCGGCTTCGGCGGCGCCGAGCGCGCCCGCTGGATCGACAGGATCACCACCCCCGCGAGGATGATCGCCGCCGCGATCCAGGTCATCGCGCCGGCGTGCTCGCCGCCGAGCGCGACGCCGAGCACCAGCGCCACCACCGGGTTCACGTACGCATAGCTGGTGGCGATCGCCGGCCGCGTGCTCCGCAGCAGGAAGCCGTAGGCCGAGAACGCCACGATCGATCCGAACCCGATCAGGAACGCGAGGGCGCCGATCGATCGCGCCGACGCCGCGCCGACCACGTGCTCGCCGCGCGCCAAGCTCACGATCAGCATCGACGTCCCGCCGATGAGCATCTCCGCCGCGGTCGCCATCGGGCCCTTCGGCAGCGGAAGCTTCTTGCTCCACACCGAGCCCGCGGCCCAGCTCACCGGTGCGAATAGCAGCGTGATCACCATCCACGGCGAGGCGTCGATCTGCCCGCTGAGCTGGAGCAGCGCCACGCCGACGAAGCCGAGCAAGAGGCCGATCCATTCGAGGCGCGAGGGCCGCTGCCCGGTGAAGCTCGACAGGAGCGCCATCCACAGCGGCATCGTCGCTACCACCATCGCCGCGACGCTCGAGCTCACGCGCTGCTCGGCGTAGGCCACGAAGCCGTTGCCGATCACCAGCAAGAGCACGCCGACCTTGGCGCAGGCGATCCACTCGACCCGCGACGGCGAGGGCGCGCCGCGGAGCCGCAGGAACGCGAAGAGCAGCGCGCCCGCGATCAGGAAGCGCGAGCCCCCCATCATGAACGGCGGGATGGTCTCGAGCGCGACCCGCATCACCAGGTACGTCGAGCCCCAGATCACGTACACGGCGATCAGCGCCGCCGCGATCAGCCAGCGCGCGGGCGAGGGTGCTTCCGGGGGCGCGGCGTTCTCCACGAAGCGCGCGTCATCGCACGGATCGGCGTCCGCGGAAAACTCGATGCTCCCCGCGCGACGCGCCGTCCCCGCTACCGGCCGATGAGCTTCAGGAACGCGTCCTTGCGGAGAAACGCGACGACGGCCGCCATCACGCCGATGATCAGCGCCGGCGCGATGTGATTGGGTTCGCCGACCCGGATGAGCGCTCCCGCCGCCACAACCATCGTGCAGATGGTGAGCGCCGCGCCGACCACCGCGACCTTCGGGATGAGGATGAGCACGCCGGCCGCGACCTCGATCACACCGGCGACGTAGCTGAACCACCCGGGGAAACCGAGGCGGATGAACTCATCAGCCATCTTGCCCGGCAGCTTCATCGCGCCGGCGCCGATCATCGCCAGAGCCACCAGCCCGCTCAGGATCCACGTCGCAATCACTTTGCCCTTGCTGGGCTCGCTCGCTGTGCTCATTGCGTCCTCCGCCTCGTTTCGAGGCTCGAGCATAAAGCTAGGGCCTATCTCCACAATCGGCAAAATATCGGTACTATCCATCTATGAATTCGATGGCCCCGTTGGCCCCCTTGCCGGATGCGGTCACCCTCGATCAGCTCCGCGTGTTCCTCCTGGTCGCCGAGCAGGGCAGCTTCTCGGCTGCGGCGCGCAGCCTCCGACGGGCGCAGTCGGCGGTCAGCTACGCGATTGCCAATCTGGAGCGGGTCCTCGGCGTGCTGCTCTTCGAGCGCGAGGGGCGGGTGCCGTCGCTCACCGAGGCCGGGCGCTCGTTGCTGAGTGAAACCCGGGCGATCCAGGGCCAGGTCGAGCAGCTCACCGCGCGGGCCCGGAGCATGGCCGAGGGCGTCGAGCCACGGCTGGCGCTCGCCGTCGACGTGATGTTCCCGATGAGCGCGCTCGTCGAGGCCGTCGGCGCCTTCCGCGAAGCGTTCCCCGCGGTGTCGCTGGTGCTCCACGTCGAGGCGCTGGGTGGCATCGCGCAGCTCGTGCTCGACGGCACGTGCCGCATCGGCGTCAGCTCCGAATTGCCGAAGTTTCCAGCCGGGATCACCCGTCGACCGCTGACGCAGGTGGCGATGATCAGCGTCACCGGAGCCACCCACCCGCTCGCGAAATTCAAGGGCCCGATCCCGACGAAGACCATGCAGGCCCACGTGCAGCTGGTGCTCTCCGATCGCAGCCGGCTCACCGAGGGGATCGATCTCGGCGTCCTGGAGGGGCCAACGTGGCGCCTCGCCGATCTGGGCGCGAAGCACGAGTTTCTCCGCGCCGGCTTCGGCTGGGGCGGGATGCCGCTGCACCTCGTCGCCGAAGATCTGGAGGCCGGACGCCTGGTGTGGATCTCGCCGGCCGAGTGGGGGACCACGCCGCGCGACGTCCCGCTCTTCGGGATCCACCGCGCCGACGAGCTCCCGGGCCCCGCGGGCCGCTGGCTGCTCGATCGGCTGGAGCACGCCGCAGGGCGCGCCGACAGCGAGCTCGATCGCCTCAAGCACAAGTGCTCTTCGCGCAAAGGCGCCCACAAGAAAGCCTGATCCCGGCCGCCAAAATGGCGCGAGCCACGGTGGATCCAGGGATCCGCCGCGGCGCGCTCGCCTCACCCGATCGGGGTCACTTGCCGCCGGTGCCGCTCCACCAGACCAGCTTCTCGCCGGCGTGGATCACCATGCTGCCGTGATCGTCGAGCGAGAGCCAGGCGCCCGCGTACCCGTTGGTCTGCGAGCTCCAAACCGCCTTGGAGTCGGCCGTGTACGTCACCAGGTTGCCGTCGTCCTGCATCACCGTCGTCTGCGCCGCGGTGCCGGAGGTGCCCGAGGACCACAGCGCCTCGACGCCGTTCTGGTACATTACCAGGTTGCCGTCGCCCTGCTGGATCAGGGTGAATCGCCCGTCACACGAGGTCATCCCCTCGTTGACGCCGAGCTGCTGGCCCGGGAGCAGCGCGCCACAGCCGATGACCGGCTTCGTCCCGTCGGCGGGAGGAGGCGGCGGGGTCTGATCGGCCGGCGGCGGCGGCGTCTGATCGACGGGCGGGGGCGGCGCCGTGTTGGCGATCGGATCCGGCGCGTTGACCGAGCGGATCGGGGTGAAATCGCCGAGCCCGCTCCGCGCGACCTGGAGGAGCGAGACCGGGGTGCCGGTCTTGGAGTGGTGCATGAAGTAGAGCTGGCTGTGGTCGGCGCTGGCCCAGCCGGCGAAGAGCATCACGTG
>JBDTXR010000589.1:0-4645 GCA_040006075.1 Byssovorax sp.
GCGACGAGCTCAAGAACCTTCAATACTACACCTCGAGCACCATCACCCTCCGCCGAGAGCTCGAGTCGGGCGGCAAGCAGATCACGGGCAATCACCGGCTCGTCGTCGTGGCCGGCAAGACGATTGAAGAGGTGGTGATCGACGCGAAGACCCCGGGGATCGCCGTCGCCGTCAGCGATCACTCGATCACCGTGAGCTTCGAACAAGGCACCTCGATCGAGTTCGTCGCCTCGGGCGCCGGCACCACCCGCAGCGTCGAGACGTTCGCCTCGCCGCCGCCGGACCCGTTCCCCGGCAACAACCCCGAGCGCCACGATCCCGAGCCCGAGCCGCAGCCGCGGATGCTCCAGGGCTACTTCGGCCCCTACGCCCTCGCGACCACCTCGAGCGGTCAGGTGGTCTTCCAGGGCAAGACGTTCGACGCCGTGGGCGACAGCGCCACAGCGCACCTCATGATCGGTGGCGAGTCGTTCGAGGAGACCGTGAAGCAGCACAAGACGCTGCCCGGTATGCGCCTCCCGACCAAGTGATCACTGGGCCTTCCCGGTCAGCACCTCGGCGAGGCTGGCCGGGGAGATCGATACCCTCTCTCCTTGTCTGGGCGGATTGAAGGCGACAAAGCCGCTCTTTTTCCAGGTGACCCAGAAGAGCGAAGGATCGTCGAGCGGCGCGTCGAAGCGGAACTGGATCCGCGTCGGCGAGCCCTCGGCGTTGAGCTCCATGATCTCGGTGCGCATCCCCGGCACCGTCGTCACGTCACCCGCGTGAAATGGAATCGACGGGCTGCGGAAGATCTGGCTGAAGGGATCGTGGAAGAAGCCTTTGGTCGCGGTCAGCGACAGCGTGTGATCGTCGACGCGCTCGGCGGTCTCTTCGCCGGAGACGACGACGGCGAGCTGGCGCAGGTGATCGGCGAAAGCCTTCTTTTCGTAGAAGAGGATCGAGCCCGCCATGCCGGCGATCAGCGGATCCGGGGCATTGACGACGATAAGGTGCGACGCCGGCCGCGTCGGCATCTCGCGCGCGGCGTTCTCGATGTAGTCGTGCAAGAGCACGCCGACCGTCCTGGCGCGGAGCGGGAGCAGCAGCGGGGCGAGGATCATGTGAACCAGGATCAGGAAGCCCGCCACGAGCCGGGAGGCCACCCGCGGTCCCGGCTTCTCGATGGCAAAGGCGCGCGAGAGGAAGGTGGCTATCAGCCCGAAGGCGCCGAACCCCGAGAAGAGCAGGAGTCGGTCGTTGGGCCAGGTGGCGCAGACGGGGACGAGCGAGATCAGCATCCCTGTCGCGAAGAACAGGCACGTTCGATCCTTGCGGAGGACGCGGGCGAACACCAGGGCGAGGCCCGCCAGGAACGCCGTCGCGATCAGGAGCGGGACCAGCTTGCTATCGGCCGTTTGCGGCCACAGATCCGCGGGCGGGAGGCCGAACTGCGCCAGCAGCAAGATCGGTAATCGCTGCACCACCGCG
Organism: Byssovorax sp.; assembly: GCA_040006075.1. Classification (GTDB taxonomy): domain Bacteria; phylum Myxococcota_A; class Polyangia; order Polyangiales; family Polyangiaceae; genus JANYGI01. Next base: position 1,471 of record JBDTXR010000589.1, read on the forward strand.
AGCGCGAACGTGGCCGGCTCGCCCGCGGGATCGACGTAGAACCCGCTCCCCGAGGTGCCATAGCCACGGGCCTTGTACACGACGACCCACATCGCCGCGACCACCGCGTAGGGGGCGAGTGATCTCAACCGCTCCCGAGGGGCCTTGTCGTCGAGGAAGATCGCGTAGGCGGCCAGGTAGCCCAGCGTCGCCAAGGCGGCTTCGCCCGAGAGCAGGCCGAGCGCGAGCGCGAACGGGGCCAGGATCGCCGCGGCGCGGGCGCCGTCCTTGCGCGCGCGATCGTGGAGCCACACGGCGAGGAGCCCGAAGAGGCCTGCAAAGATGGCGTTGCGATTGGCAATCCACACGACGACGAACGAGTGAGCGTCGTCCCAGGCGAAGAGGAGCGCGGCGAGCCCGGCGACCCAGGCCGTGGCGATCAAGCGACGGTAGAGGACCGCGGCGACGAGCACCATCCCGGCGAGGAGCAGAATGTTCTCGGCGTGCATCACCGCCGGGTGGTCGGTCAGATAGTGGTAATCGAACGCGTGCGACAGGCCCGAGAGCGGGCGGAAGAAGGCGAGCTTGAAATCGGGCGGAGCCCACCAGGGTATTTCACCGCGCGCCTGGCTCAGCGCAAACTCCGCTCGATCGGGCCCGATGAACCGGAACAGATCCCAGTCGGGTCGGGGGGCGACCGCGAGCCCACCCTCGAACGTGGCGCGATGAACGTAGTCGTCCATCATCAGCCCGACGTTGAGCACCGGCAGAAACAGGACCACGGCGATCGCCGCCGCGATCCAGGGAAAGCGCGGGCTCGCGAGGAGCTTCTTCGAGCGGTCCAGCATCGTGGCCCGCAAGGTAGGGAGAAATTCAGCGCGGGGGAAGCGCGGCGAGGATTTGATCCACCGACTCGAGGACGAAGGGAATCTCTGTCACGTTGTTGGGCCAGTGGGGAGTGAAGCGGAGCACCCCGTCGGGCAGCGCGCAGGCAACGCCGCGGGCGCCGAGCTCGCGCTGGAGATCGACGACCGAGACCCCCGCAGGCGGCGTGAGACCGAGCGTGCACGACCGATAGCGCGCGTCCTTGGCGCGCAAGCTCCGGAATCCACGCGACACGAGGCCTGCTTCGAGCACGTCGAGATAACCATTGACGTGCTCGTGAATAGCCGGAACAGAAAGCTGCTGGATGAGATCGAGCGCGGCCTCGAGCCCGGCCAGCCCAGCGGTGTTGTAATTGCCTCCTTCGAGGAAATCGATGCTTCGCCGGATCGGCCGATCGTAGCGGAGGTGTCCCGGGCCCTCGAACAGGAAGCGGAGGCCCTCTTCGTGGCTGAGCCATCCTGCGGTGTTGGGGCGGAGCTCGCCCGCGCGGCTGGGGTGAGCGTAGAGGAAGCCACAGCCCTCCAGGCCCATCAACCATTTGTGGCTGCCGCAGGCCAGGTAGTCGACGAGGGCCGCGCCGGCGTCGGTGGGCACCGATCCACAGGCCTGCACGGCGTCGACGAAGACCTGCGCAGAGCGGGCGTGGCAGCGCCTGGTGATCTCGCGGAGCGGCATGCGCAGGCCCGTTTGAAATTGGACGGCGCTGAAGGCGACGAGGCGCGCGCCCCGGTCGAGCTCGCGCTCCAGGCTCGAGAGGCCCAGCTCGACGTCGCGATTCCACTCGTCGAGCGGGAGAAAGCAGAGCTCGACGCCGAACGTCTCGGCGGCGCGCTGCCAGGGAGTCACGTTGGCGGGGAACTCGCCCTGGAACACGATCACCCGATCGCCGCGCGACCACGGGAAGCACATGGCGATGTCGATGACTCCCCGCGTGGTGTTGGGCACGAGGGCGATGTCTTGACCCGACACGCCAATGAGCGCACCGAGCTTGCCCTTCAGGCGGGTGCGCTGATCGTTCCAGCGCGGGAAGGCGTTGCCGCCGCGGCGCGCGTAGTCGTCGAGGACCTCGTTCACGGCAGACTGCACTGCCACGGAAGGGGCCGAGATGCCACCGTGGTTGAGGTAAACGCGGGCTTCCAGGTGCGGGAACAGGCTGCGATCGCCGAGCTTGGCGCGGAACGTGGTCACGAGTCCTCCGAGGCCGTGGCCCGCGCCGCGAGGGTGCGCGCGGCGGCCAGGGCCAGATAGTCAATCACCGGATCGGCTTGGTCCAGAAGACGGCGGAGCATGGGCCCGTCGTCGAGCCGCACCACGCGGGCGCGCGGATCGGCCTCGGGGACCGTGGGATCGAGCGTGGCAGTCACCCGCGGTCGCTCGAGATCGACGGCGATCGAGCGCACGACGACGCCCGGCTCGAAGGAGACGAGCAGCTCGCAGAGCGGCGCTGCGAGCCGAAATGCCTCGGCGGCGTCCGCGCCGAAGAGATCGGCGCCCGGGCCCGAGAACGGGCAGCCGAGGGCGTCCGTCTTCGGGACCACGCGAACATGGTTATCGCGCAGACGCAGCTTGAACGAGCGCAGCACCATTCACCGACGCGCCCCCGCCGGGCCGCGCGCCTTCGTCGGCCGGCGACCCTCTTGCTTCGCGCGCACCATGTAGCGCGGCAAAGCGCCCTTGCCGGTGGCCGGCGGAACCAGGCAGTCGGGCTTGGTACCAATCAGATCGTAGCGCCCGGCCGACTCCAGCGCTTCCCGCACCTCGTCGTGGTGGTTCACGTCCCAGTAGAACATCAGGGCCTTTTGCAGCCGCTTCTCCTTCATGTCCTTGGCCGTGTAGACCGGCTTGCGGGTGAAGGGATCGATGCCCGTGTAGTACATGCACGCGGCCATGGACATGGGCGTGGGGATGAAGTCCTGCACCTGGCGCGGGCGCGAGCCGTTGCGCTTCAAATACTGGGCGAGATCGATCATGTCGGCCAGGGTCGAGCCCGGGTGTCCGGAGATGAAGTAGGGCACCAGAAACTGATTCTTCCCGGCGTCCTCGCTCGCGCACTTGAACTGCTCGGCGAAGCGCTCGTAGCTCTCGATCCCCGGCTTCTTCATGCGATCGAGCACCTCTTTGCGGCTGTGCTCGGGGGCGACCGAGAGCTGCCCGCCGGTGTGGTGCTTGGCCAGCTCGGAGATGAACTTCGGCGATCGCTCGGCCAGATCGTAGCGAATGCCCGAGGCGATGTAGACCTTGCCCACGCCCTGCTCCTCGCGCACCGACTTCATCAGCTTGATGAGAGGGCCGTGATCGGTGTTGAGGTTCT
>JBDTXR010000590.1:0-4645 GCA_040006075.1 Byssovorax sp.
GCGCTCTCCTGCCATCAGCGCGCGCAGCGTGCCGCCGGCCGAGCTCGCGAGGGGCGAGACGATGCCGACGGCGGTGATCCAGACGCGCACTCGGGCTACTTCGCGGCGCTTTGCGTGCGCATGATGTAGTCGGCCAGCGCGTTCACCGAGCCGAGCGCCGCCTTGCCCTCGTCGGTTTCGATCGGGATCTTGATTCCATACTTCAGCTCGGCGCTCGAGCCGAGCTGAAGGCTGTCGAGCGAGTCGATCCCGAGGCCGTCCGGCCCGAAGAGCGGCGCGTCGTCCTTGATGTCCGCCGGCGCCTTCTGCAGCTTGAGCTCGGTCACCATCAGCTGCTTGAGATCGCGTACCAGCGTTGCCCGATCGTTTTCCATCTTCGTTGGTCCTTTCGCGGGATCGTTCGGCGAATTTGCGAACGGCACAGGATGCGAGAAAGCTCGGCTTTTCGTCAAGCGGTGATCACGGTAGCTTGCCAGGGATGGCCAATCCTTTCCTCGAGAGAGCCGACCTCGACGAGGCGACCGAGCAGCGTCTCCTCCTCGAAAACGAGGGGCGCGGGCAGATCGTCGCCTACCGGGGCTTCGATCCCGCGCTGCCCCCGATCGTGCTGGTGCATGGCTTCAAGGTCTCCGCGTCGTCGATGGCCAGCCTCGCCGATCAGCTCGTCGAGCGCGGCGGTGAGCAGGTATACCTGTTCGTGTACGACGACACCGCGCGCTACCTCGATCGCTGCGGCGACGATCTCGCTCGGGCGCTCGGCGACCTGCGGGCGAAGCTCTCCGATCCACGCCCCGCGATCCGGGTCATCGCTCACTCGATGGGCGGGATCGTGGCCCGCTGCGCGCTCGATTCGCTGGTGAGCCCCGGCTGGTTTCCTTGCTTCCACGGCGAGGACGAGGCGGGACAGCCGCTCCGCGTGCGGGGGACAGGAGAGGACGAGGTCCGCGGGATCCGCCTGGAAAAGCCGCTCGCCGACGCCTTTCGCCGCGTCGATCTGATCACCATCGATACGCCCTGGCACGGCTTCGCCGATCCCCCGATGCAGGTGCGCGCGAAGATGGATGTCCAGGCGAGCTTCGTCGACATGGTCTCGAACAGCGCCGTCCTGAGCCACCTCGCCGGGGTCGCGCTCCCGGCGCATTTTTCGCTCAACCAGATCGAGGCCGACAACCGCGCTGCCGGCGTGGACGGCGACAAGGTCATCGGCCTTTGCGAGCTCCCGGAGGCCGACATCACACGGCTGATCAACCACTTCTCCGGTGACGCGGAGGCGCTCGCCCACCACGCGCGCCTGCAAAACCAGCTCCGCGCCCTCGCGAGCGAGGAGGACTATCCCGCGCTCGAGCAGCAGCTCCGGAGCGACGCTGCGGGAGGAAGGCTGACGCCGGCGCGCCTCCTCGGGCTGCTCACGCTCGCGGTTCCCCACCTGGCCGGGAGCCATACCAGCATCCTCGAGAATCCCGAGCTGCTGCCCGAGATCGAGAGGACGTTCGCGCGGCATACGTGAATGTCCCGCGCGATCGACTCGAACGTTCGAGCCGCGCGCCGATACCCTGTTTCCTCCGGTAGTATCCGGGCACGACGGCTCGAGGCGCAACGCACCTCGTGATGACGCCGGCGCAATTTCTGGCGCGGATATCGAGTCTGATTCCCCGGCCTCCCCACCCGAACGCGGCGTCGACTACGCGGTGTCCGTGTCAGCGCGCGCTCGCGCTCTGCACGATTCGACGACCCCGAGCAGCGCGGATCGGGAATCCCGCTTCGCGCCCGGCTGTGAAAAGGACGAGCCCGTGCGCACCCGCGGTGCCGCGAACGCCGCGCCGCGGAGCGGCGGAATCGTGCACGTTCGCCCGATAAATCAAGCCGATCCTCGCCACGTCGAAAGCCGGACACCCGCCGGGCTCTGCTCTTGCGAAAGGGGCCGGCCACATGGACCGGCCTCCTCAGCGATCCTCACCTGCGCTCGCGTTCGCGATCGGCCTCGCGCTCGCGGGCGTCTCCACAACGGCTCTCGCCCAGCCCGCACCCGCGCCCTCGACGGCCGCGGCGACCGAGCTCACGGGCTCGGTGATCGGCCTCGACGGCGACGATTTGATCCTCGACGTCGGCGCGGCCGACGGCCTCGCCGAGGGCGCGGTCGTCGAGCTGTGGCGGCCGATCAAGATCAAGCACCCGGTCACGGGCAAGGTGCTCACCGATCGGTTCCGGATTGGCAGTCTCGAGATCAACCAGGCCAGAAAGAGCATGTCGCTCGCGGCGCCGTCGGGCACGCTCCTGCGGAAGCCCGAGCGAGGCGACGTGGTCTTGACCGAGCGCGGCGGGGCCGCAAAAGCGAGCCCGACCAGCGCGGCGACGAGCGTCGGCGGCGCGACGGCGCCCGAGTTGATGTTCTCGCCGGACGACGTCGAGGCGCGCGCCATCGGCGTGATGCTCGCCGAGCTCACCGGCGCGGATCTCAGCACCAGGATCCGGCGTTACGAGGAGCTCGCGCGGACCCGGCCTCAAGGCAAGTACACGCGCACGCTGGTCGAGGAGGCGGCGGCGTTACGGCAGCTCCTCGATCCCGCGCGCGCCCGGCCCAGCCACGAGCCCGCGGCGCCGAAGCGCCCGCAGATCGTCAGCTTCACCGAGCCGAAGAACGCGGTCGCCGGCGCCCCGCTCCGCCTCGGCATCGAGCTGCGAGGACCGCTCACGGGCGGAGTCCTCCACGCGCGCGACACCGGGGCTCCTTCGTACCGCTCGTTCCCGATGACGTCCGAAGGCAAAGGCTACTGGGGCGCCACTCTCCCGGGAGAGCGCCTCAACGCGCCTGGGGTCGAGTACTTCATCGAGGGTATCGCCGCCGACGGACACGCCGAGTCGGTGGTGGGATCTTCCGAGAATCCCCGCTCGATCGAGGTGCACCCGGTGCCCAAGGCCTCTCCTCCGAAACGGCTGGACGCCACGGTGAGCCTCGCGACCGAGCTGGCCGACTACAACCGTCTCCGCGGCAACGATCGCGTCTGGCAGACCGAGGGGTTCTTCGGGATGCGCTTCGGCGACACCGGCGTACGCGCGGTGCGCTCGGGCTTCGGCGTCTATCGCGGCATCGGCGGCTCGATTCACGAGCTAGACGTGCTCCACCGCGCCGGGCGGAGCGTGGGATTGACGTATGGATACCTGGAGACCGAGATCGGGTTGACGCGGAGCTTCTCGCTCCTCGGCCGCCTCGCGGTCGGGCTGCTCGACGACGGCATCGCCGCGGGCGGGCAGGCGCTGCTCCGGATTGGCAGCGATCGCGCCACCAACCTCCTGCTCGGCGGCGAGTTTCTCGGGGGCATCGGGATCAGGACCTTTGCCCAGCTCGAGCTCGCGGTGTTCCCGCGCTTTCCCATCCTGGTCCGCTCCGAGGTCAGCAATCAACCGGCCGGCTCGGGCGCCTTCACCACCACGCCCGCCGGGGTGGCGCAAGACGCCGGGCAGGTGGGCGCGCGCGGGATAGCCCAGCTCGGCTGGAAGGCTTTGCCGACCCTCACGCTCGCCGTCCGCGGCTCGTTTCAGGGACGAACGATCAACCACGCCGGGCCGGGGATCGGCGCGGGGGTGACCTACGCATGGTAACGCTCACGAACCTCCCGAGGGCGCTGCTCTCGATCGCCATTGGCACCTTGCTCGGCGCGCTCCCGGCGCTCGCCGCCGCGGACGAGGCCTTGCCCGCGCCCGCGGACAAGGCCGCTCCCCCGGCCGCCGTCGCGGCGCCCGAGCCGGTCGATCCCGAGGTGCACCACGCGCCCGTCACCAGCTCGTTCGCGCACGAGCCGATCCGCTTCGAGGTGCAGATCGATCACCCCGAGCTGGTGCGCTGGATTGGCCTCGTCTACCGCAGCGCGGCCGGACAGTGGCGGAGCGTGCCCTTCCTGCGGGCGTCGAGCGCCTATGTCGCGCTGATCCCCGCCGAGGAGGTCGACGCGCCCGGGCTGGTGTACACCATCGAGCTTCAGCGCACCTCGGGCGAGTCGCGCGCGGTGTTCGCCTCGCGCGCGGCTCCGTGGGCCGTCGAGGTGCTCGAGGAGCGCGCCGACGTCCGCGAGCGCGCCGCCCTGGAGCGCCTGTTCGGCCGACGATCGCTGGCGACGGCAGGGGCCGAGTTCGCGAGCTTCGGCAAGACCGAGGGCCGCGATCCCATCCCCTGCGGCGCGAACCAGGTGGGCTGTGTCCCGGGCGCGCCGGTGCTCCCCACGGTGGCCGATCAGTACTGGAAGGTCGAGGTCGGCTACACCTATCGACCCTTGCGGACCATCGCCGAGTTCAGCCTCAGGGGCGGAGTCGTCCGTGGTCAGTCGCTGGCGCGGAGCGTGAGCACCTACGAGGTCGAGCGCTACAAGGTCGGCCTCAACTACGCCTCTCCGTCGGTGCGTTTCCGCCTCGGCGACTCCTGGCACCTGGAGACCTCGCTCCTCACCAGCATCACCGAGGTCGGCTTCTCGGTCGGCGGCGGAGGCGCGCTCCTCATCGGCGATCCCTACGGCTCCAAGCTCACCCTGGGATTCGAGACCATCGGGATCGGACAGCAGTACTTCGGGAGCCGCTTTTACAGCCGACTCGATATCACCGCCAGCAGGGGACTCCGGATCTCGCCGATGATCGAGGTCACCGACATGCCCCA
>JBDTXR010000591.1:0-4641 GCA_040006075.1 Byssovorax sp.
GCGTTCAAGATCTCGTCGATGAGCTTCCAGAAGAGATCGATGTACTTGCGGGTGATGGCGGACGGGAGCTTGAACACCCGCGCGTTGATGTACCCGAAGCCGGCGGCGAGGGTGATGATCAGCGCCGCGATCTCGATGCCGCTCATCGCCGCCCCCGGCGCCGGCCGCGCTGCCAGGAGCCCATCAGCCGTGGCTCGCCGGCGGTGTCGGTGACACCTCGCCCGTGAGCCGCACGTCGAGCCGCGGCCACGCGACCCGATGCACCGTCATCGACGCCATCGCCACTTTGCCCGGAACGGTGATCTCGTCCCGGAGGAGCGGAAAGTCGTTCGAGCAATTGAAGACTGGCTCCTTGAAGACAAAGCTGCTTGCGACCCGAACGATGCAGCCGTTGTACCGATGGTGCTTCACCTGGATTGTCAGCTTCAGATCGCCGTTGGCCCGACCTCGGCGTTGATCTCGCCCTGCGCAGCTGGGGTCTGCGGGAGCAACGCCGTCGGGACGGCGGGGGAAGTGAGGCGCGCAAGATCGCCTCAATGACGCGGATCGCGACACGCGCAGCAATCCAGTGCCGTCGACCATCGTCCTACGAAACGCGGGCGGGAGCGTTGGCGCGTGCGATGCAGCGTCGGCGTGCTCTGATCTCTGCCTCGCGACTCGCTCTTTTCGAGGGCCGCTGCGCCTTACCTCCCGCGAGGGCCTCTTGTCGAATCCACTCCCCACGGGCACCCTCTTTCCTCCGTGGACCACGACCGCGCTCCGGGTGGCACTCGGGCTCCTCGGGCTCGGGCTGGTGGTCGGCGCCATCATTGGGCCAATGATTTACGTGCGATCGCCCCTCTTCACCGGACAATCGGAGCCGGTCGAGCAGCCCCTCCAGTTCGATCATCGCCATCATGTCACGGACGCTGGGGTCGACTGTCGGTATTGCCACCTCACCGCCGAGACGGCGGCGAGCGCCGGCTATCCGCCCACCGAGGTCTGCATGGGCTGTCACGGTCAGATATGGAATCAGAGCCCGCTGCTCGCGCCGGTGCGCGCAAGCTACTTCACCGGGCGCGCGCTCACCTGGAAGCGGGTCAATCAGCTCCCGGGCTTCGTGTATTTCAACCACTCGATTCACGTGAACAAAGGGGTTGGCTGCGTCACCTGCCACGGGCGCGTAGATCAGATGCCGGAAGTGATGCAGAGCGCCACGCTGACCATGGGGTTCTGCGTCGACTGCCATCGTGATCCCGCGCCGCAGCTCCGGCCGCGCGAGCACGTGACCGACCTCGGCTGGACGGCCGAGGATCCTGCCGCGGTCGGACACGAGATCGCGCAGGCGCTCGACGTTCACACCCGCACCAGCTGCACCGCGTGCCACCGATGAGCGCGCCGCAGCTCTGGAGGAGCCCCGAGGAGCGCGGGGGCGAGCGCGAGCCCACCGGCGAATTTCCGCCCGGCGCCTCGGAGCTCGACGGAGCATCGCGGCGCGACTTTCTCGCGCTCCTCGGCGCCTCGCTCGGCGTCGCCGGGCTTGCCGGCTGCACGCGTAACCCGCCGCCCGAGGTGCGCCCCTACACGCGCCAGCCGCGCGACGTGAAGCCCGGCGTAGCGCTTCATTATGCGACGACAATGACCCTGGGCGGCGCGGCCTCGGGCCTCCTGGTCACCAGCCGCGAAGGGCGGCCGGTGAAGATCGAGGGCAACCCGGAGCACCCGGCGAGCCTCGGCGCCTCGGGGATCTACGAGCAGGCGGCGATCTACCACCTGTATGATCCCCAGCGCGCGCGCACCTTCAAGCGCAGGGGGCGCCCCGGCTCGTGGGCCGCGTTCCTCGCCGAGGTGGGCTCGCCCTCGGCGTCGTTTCGTCGCGACGGCGGGGCCGGGCTCTGCTTTCTGGTCGAGCCGAGCGGATCGCCGCTCCTGGCGTCCCTGCGCGAGAAGGTGCTCGCAGCGCTGCCCAAAGCGCGCTTTTTTTCCTTCGATCCCCTGGCGCGCGACGCGGTCTTCGCGGGCACGAAGCTCTCGTTCGGGCGCCCGCTCGAGGCGCTGCTCGATCTCGACAAGGCCCGAACCATCGTGGCGCTCGACGCCGACTTCCTCTCGGAGGGCCCGTTCCGACTGCGGTACCAGCGGAGGTTCTCCGATCACCGCATGCCCGACGGCGCGATCAACCGGCTCTATGCGGCCGAGAGCGCGCTGACGATCACCGGTGCCAACGCCGATCACCGGCTGCGGGTGCGATCGAGCGAAATCGCCGAGCTCGGGCTGGCGCTCCTCGCCGCGGTGGCGCCCGATCGCGGAAAAGCCGGCGCGAGCAACGCTTTCGCGGGGAGCGCCTGGGTGCGCACGGCGGCCAGCGATCTGCGCGAGCGCGGCGCCGCGGCGCTGGTGATCGTGGGGTCGCGCCAGCCTCCGTTCGTCCATGCGATCGCGGCGGCGATCAACGCCGAGCTCGGCAGCGCCGCGGTCAGCTACGTGAAGCCGGCACTCGACGATCTCGCGGCGGGGCCGGCGTCGATCACCGCTCTCGCCCGCGAGATCGAGGCAGGGAGCGTCGACACCCTGGTGATGACCGCGTGGAACCCCGCCTACGCCGCGCCGGCCGATCTCGGCCTCGCAGATCTGCTGAAGCGAGTCCCCACAACCATCTATCACGGCCTCTTCGACGACGAGACGGCGGGCCGCGCGGCCTGGTTCCTCCCGGCCACTCACGATCTCGAGTCATGGGGCGACGCGCGCGCGCTCGATGGAACCGTGTCGCTGATGCAGCCCTTGATCGAGCCGCTCTGGAGCGGCGTCAGCGCGCCCGAGGTGCTCGCGGCCTTCGTGGGGATCGCTGAGCGAGGTCCCTTGCGCCTGCTGCGCGAATCGTGGGCAGAGCGGGCGCCGCGCGCTGATTTCGAGGCCTGGTGGGGCGCTTCCTTGCAGCGCGGCATCATCGAAGGAACCGCGTTCCCGCGCGAGACTGCCACTCTCGACTGGACCGCGCTCACCGGGGCGATCACCGCCTTTGTGCCCGCGCCGCGCGCCGAGGGGATCGAGCTCGACTTCCGCCCCGACGCCCGGATCCTCGACGGGCGCTTCGCCGACTGCGCCTGGCTGCAAGAGCTCCCGGATCCGATCACCAAGCTCACCTGGTCCAACGCCCTCCAGCTCAGCCCGCGGACCGCGGCCCGCCTCGGGCTCGCCACCGAGGATCGCGTCGAGGTCAAGCTCGGCGGCCGAGCGGTGATCTCGGTGGTGCTGATCGTCCCGGGTCACGCCGACGACGCCGCGTCGATGGCGCTCGGGTATGGCCGCGGCGGCGAGGAGATCGTCGCGCGCGGCCTCGGCGCGAATGCCTATCTCCTGCGGACCGGCGGCGCGCCGTGGTTCGCGCCGGGCGCGACGGTAACCCGCATTGGCGGCAAGAAGCTCCTCGCGCTCACCCAGGAGCACTGGTCAACCGAGGGACGCCCGGTGGCGATCGTCGTCAACGCACCTGACGTGATCCGACGTCACTTACCGGTCCTCGACACGCAAAAGGGCCCACAACCGACGGTGTATCCCGAGGTCGCGCAGACGGGCTATCGGTGGGCGATGGCCATCGACACCAGCCGCTGCACGGGCTGCTCGGCCTGTATCCTCGCCTGCGAGTCCGAGAACAACACCTTGCCTGTCGGCGAGGAGCAGGTGCGCCTCGGCCGGGAAATGCAGTGGTTGCGCGTCGATCGCTACTTCGAGGGCAGCCTCGACGATCCCCGCGTGCTGGTGCAGCCGCTGGCCTGCGTGCACTGCGAGGACGCGCCCTGCGAGGTGGTCTGTCCGGTCGCGGCCACCGTCCACTCCGACGAGGGCCTCAACGAGATGGTCTATAACCGCTGCGTCGGCACGCGGTACTGCTCCAACAACTGCCCGTACAAGGTCCGTCGCTTCAACTTCCTCGACTACGCCAAGGATCTCTCGAAGTCCGAGGAGCTGGCCATGAACCCCGAGGTCACCGTGCGCGCGCGCGGGGTGATGGAGAAATGCAGCTACTGCGTGCAGCGCATCGAGGGCACGCGGATCCGCGCCGAGATCGAGGGGCGACCGATCGCCGATGGCGAGATCGTCACCGCCTGCCAGCAAGCCTGTCCGTCGCAGGCCATCACCTTCGGATCGCTCCACGATCCCGCCTCGCAGGTCTCGATCCTCCGCGCCGATCCCCGAAGCTACGGCCTGCTCCACCAGCTCGGGACCCGCCCGCGCACCGAGCACCTCGCGCGCGTTCGCAACCCTCACCCGGAGCTCGGCTGAGTGGAAGAGCCGTCGCTCGATCCATCGCTGCGCGCGGCCTCGATCCTCGACGGCGATCGCGGCGACGCCGCCGTCACCGACGCGCTCATGGCCCCGGTGTGGACCCGGCCCGGCCTCGGGTGGTGGCTGCTGTTCTTCCCCTGTGTCGGCCTCACGGGCCTGCTCGGGCTCGCGGTCTACGTGACGCTCACGGTCGGCATCGGCTCGTGGGGCAACAACATCCCCGTCGCCTGGGCCTTCGGGATCACCAACTTCGTCTGGTGGATCGGTATCGGCCACGCCGGCACGCTGATCTCGGCGGTGCTCCTGCTCTTCCAGGCGCGGTGGCGCACCTCGATCAACCGCTTCGCCGAGGCGATGACGCTCTTCGCCGTGGTG
>JBDTXR010000592.1:0-4604 GCA_040006075.1 Byssovorax sp.
CACCGATCGCGCTCGACGGCCATGTAGATGTTGTAGCCGCGGAGCCCGTAGGCCATCGCCGCGAGCACCGTGAAGGCGCTGTCGCGCTCGTCGAGCGGCGGGAAGAACGGAGGGAACCCCGCGCCCATTTCACAGGCAAACGCCGGGTGATCGAGGCCCTCGCAGCGGAGCGCGAGCTCGCTCGTGCGGCGGCGAATGATGACCCGGCTCTCGGGTCCGGCCTTCTGGTAGTAGTCGAGGCCGACGAGGTCGACGGCGTGCTTCACGCGGGCCGCGTTGAGCGGCGTGGCCTCTTGCCCGGGCGGGAGGTTGTGCGACGTGGGCAGCCCGTCGATGCCCGCGGCCACCAGCATCTTCGCGAAGCGCTCGAACGACGTGCCCAGCAAATGCTCGTGGAACTCGGCCCAGTCGAGGTGCCGCGCCAGATCGCCGGTCCCCTCGGCGTCGAAGCGCGTCGGCGGCAAGATCGTCGCGAAGCGCCGCTCTTCCGTGTCGTCTTCGCTCACGACGTCGCCTCCGTTCCTCTCGGAGGGCGGCGGCTTCGACGGCGACCGGGGCGCGTAGGTGGCCTGGAGCGCGTCGATCGTCCGGTATTTCTCGCGCAGGAACGCGCGATAGAGGCGGACGGCGTCGGGGTGGTAGTCCTGATCGTAGGCGCCGTCGCGGAAGTAGAGCGCGCCCTCGTTGTCGATCTGGACCATGACGATCGGCCCCTCGGGGTAGAGCAGCGGGCGCAGCTCGGGCGCGAGGAGCTGGAAATACCGGGCCGTTTCGTCGAAGAAGGCCTCGCTCGCGTAGCTCGGTACCGGGAAGGCGAAGGGCAGCATCGGCAGCATCACCGGGTTGCCCTTGGCGGTGCGCGCCTGACAGCTCACGTCCCAGATGATCCGCTCCGGGATGCCGAAGAAGGTGAGCTCGGCGTTGATGTGCGGGCCCGGCCGCGCGATGACGTAGAGGCCGAGCTCGTGCGCGAGGCGGATGAACGCGCCCACGTCGCGCTGCGGATCGCCCTGCCCCAGCTCCAGCTTCCCGGGCGCGATTTCGTGGACATTCCAGGGGATGTACACGTCGATGAGCCGCACGCCGAGGGCGCGCGTGGCCTCGAGGCAAGCGCGCCAATCGTGCGGATCGAGGCGCCAGTAGTGGACGCTCCCGGCGAGGAGCGGCACGGCCTCGTCGCCGACGACGAGCCCGCCGGGGGCGAGGCGCACGCCCCGCCGTTCGTTGTCTTGCGAAGCCTTTTCGCGGAGAGATTTCGACACGATTTGGGCGGGACCTTAGCAAGGATCGCCCGGGGAGCACACCCTCGCGCGGGCAGGGATCGCCGCGCCTCGGCCGCGCGATCCAAAGATCCGCCGACTCCGCAGCAAGCGTCGCCCTGCCGCGCCGTGGCGCCTTCAGCCATCCTCTCGTCATGAACGAACAGATGCCGTACGACGTGGTGATCGTGGGAGGCGGCCCCGCCGGCCTCAGCGCCGCTCTGATGCTCGGGCGCGCGCGCAAGCGAGCCATCCTGTTCGACGCGGGCTCTCCTCGCAACGCCGCCGCGACCGAGATTCACAATTTCGCCACCCGCGACGGGATCGCCCCGGCCGAGTTTCGCCGCATCGGCCGCGAGCAGCTCGTCCCGTATCCGTCGATCGAGGTGCAAGACGCCCGCGTCGACAGCATTGCTCCGGAAGGGGCCCCGTTCGTCGTGCGCGTCGGCGAGCGGACGCTCCAGGCCAGGCGCGTGCTCCTCTGCGTGGGGATGATTGACGTCTTGCCGGACGTGCCTGGCTACAAGGAGCTGTGGGGCAAGAGCATCTTCCAGTGCCCCTATTGCCACGGCTGGGAGGTCCGCGATCGCCCGTGGGGGGTCGTCGCCCAGCACCCGATGATGCTCGAATTCGCCTTGATGCTCACGGGGTGGACCCGCGATCTCGTGGTGTTCACCGGCGGCGCGCTCGCGGTGCCGGACGAGCTCCGCGCGCGCTTCGCGGCGGCGAGGATCCGGATCGAGGAGCGGCCGATCATGGCCCTTCACGGGCGCGATGGCCACCTGGAAGCGGTGGAGGTCCTCGGCGGCGATCGGGTGCCGCGCGAGGTGCTGTTCGCGCACCCGCCGCAAAAGCAGGTTCCGCTGGTGGAGTCGTTGAATCTGGAGCTCGACGAGATGGGCTATGTGAAGGTCGACGCCTTCTTCAAGAAGACGTCGGTGCCCGGGATCCACGCGGCCGGCGATCTGACCACGATGCGCCAGGGCGCGGTGGGCGCCGCGAACGATGGAGTGCTCGCCGCCGCCGGCCTGAATTACGCGCTGACCATCGAGGCGGTGAGCCGTGAGGCCGAGAGCGTCACTCTCGCCGCGGCGCTCGGCGGCTGACCGGCGGCGGTGACGCCGCGCCGTGGTGGCCAGTCCGCCACGCCGCCGGCGTCACCCCGTGGGCGCGGCGAAAGAGGCGAATGAAATGAGTGGCGTCGGCGTACCCGACCCGCTCGGCGATGATCTCGATCATCTCATCCGTGTTGCGGAGCCTCCGCCGCGCCTCGGCCAGCCTCCCGGCGATGATCCAGGCCTGAACGGAGCGCCCCGTGCTCCGGCGCACCAGCGTGGTGACGTACCCTGGAGAGCGGTGGACGGCCGCCGCGACGTCTTGAAGAGAGATGGACTCGGTGCAGTGGCTCTCGATGTAGCTGAGCGCCTCGTTGACGACGCTGCTGGGCCCGGCGGCCTCGGGGCGAGAGGCCATGGCGCGCGCGACCTCGGTGAGGATGAGAGAGACAAAGCTCTTCTGCGCCGTGAGCGTGCCCGTCGTCGGCGCGTCGAGCTCCCGCTGGAGCTCGGCATAGAACGACGCGAGGAGCGCGCGGCGATGGACTGGAATGCTGACGACCGAGGCTGCACCGGCGCGGACCCGCTCGAGCGGAGAGAGCAGCTCGGCGCCTCCCTCGGCGCGGAAGCAGACCGGACAGAGGCCCAGACACCAGAGCTCCGAATCCTTCTCTTCGAGGTGGCGGTGCGCCGCGCCGGAGGGGATGAGCACGATGTCGCCCTCCGCCAGCGACCAGCGGCCTTGTTGCTCGATCACCGCGCTGCCGCCCGTGCAGAACGCGACCACCAGGTGATCGTGCGCGACCGCTGGATGCGCAGCTTGGCTCGGGCAGCCCGCCTCGCGGCGCAGGACGAACACCGCGCGATCGCGCCCGTAGCCTTCGTCGGGGCGCACCGGGGCGGATCCGTGGCTGATCATGCGCGGGAGCCTACTCGAAATTGCCGGTGAAACAAGCGCGACGACCGCTACCCGCAGACGTCGGCCCACTCGTATTCGGTGATGTCGTACGAGCACTCGACGACGAGATCCGCGCCGCGCCACGGGCCGCCGAGGACGTCGGCTGTCCCGTAACCGTAGGTCGATCCAAGCTTGCTCGGCGCGAGATCGGGAGAGACGCACGCCGGATAGGCGAGAGGGGGTGTGGCGTCCGGAGCGGCGTTCTCGTAGCAGAGCAGCGTGTCGTGCTCGACCGGGCCGCGCACGCGCGCCCAGTAGCAACACTGCTGGATCGGCGCAGCCAGGGAATGCGCCGTCGCGTCGCCTTCGATTTCACCCCAGGACTCGGACCGTTCGCGGGCGAAGCGGTCATTGGCGTCCTCGCCTGACGGACAGGCGACACCGACGGCAACATGAAGTGTCCCCTGACCCGCTCTCCGGTGCGGCTCGCAGCACCCGGCGAGCGCGAAGATGGCCAGTCCAAGCAGGCCAGAGATCCAGGGGCGAGGAGCTTGTGATGCGATACGCGACATGGAGACCTCGGCCGGGCGCTCAGCAAAGCGTGTGCCCTAGCGTGAGATGGATTGCGCCCATCGAGGCGATCCACGCGACCTCGATCCTGGGGTTCGTGTCGAAGTCTCGACGTCAACGGGTTCGCGGCGCCGCATCGACGCTGACGCGTGGGGCGCTGACTACGCAGTCGGGAGCGTACCGCGCCGGTCCCCTCGCCTGCCCTCTTGCCGCACCCGCGCATCCGAAGCACACGATCGCCCATGCACGTTCACTTCGTCGCCGTGGCCGGCACGGGCATGGGCGCTCTCGCCGGTCTCTTCCGGGCTGCCGGGCACGACGTCTCCGGATCCGACACCGCGTTCTATCCGCCGATGGGACCGGCGCTGGAGCGCTGGGGCATCCGGCTAATGACGGGGTTCGACGCCGCGCACCTCGATCCGCGGCCCGATCTGGTGATCGTCGGCAACGTCTGCCGACCGTGGAACGTCGAGGCGGTCGCCGCGAAAGAAGCGGGGATCCCGGTGACGACGATGGCCCACGCGCTCGCCGATCACCTGCTCACGGGGACCTCGCCGCTGGTCGTCGGCGGCACGCACGGCAAGACGACGACCAGCTCGATGTGCGCGTGGTTGATGCACGAAGCCGGGCGCGATCCGGGGTTCTTGATCGGCGGGCTGCCGAAGAATTTCGACGGGAGCTTTCGCTTGCCGGGCAACGTGGTGAAAGAGCGCAAGCTGCCGCAGGTGGGGCGCGAAGGCATGGCGCTGCGCCACACGCCGTTCGTCGTCGAGGGCGACGAGTACGACACGGCCTTCTTCGAGAAGACGCCGAAGTTCTGGC
>JBDTXR010000593.1:0-4601 GCA_040006075.1 Byssovorax sp.
GAAACACCGCCTCGGCGCCCGGATGCAATTCTCTCAGCGCTGCTGAGACTTTCGGCGGATTGAGTACGGCGCGCTCGAACAGCGCCCCATCGATCTGGCGAGCGACCTCCCGCGCGGACCACCGCTGCTGAACCGCCATCCGCAGGTAGAATGCGCGCTCTTCCGCTCGCTTGCACCTGGTCAGGATGTGCAAGTTCGACGTCCACGGAAGTTCTCTCATCAGTGATGAGAGTTCTGGCTGCGCGCGGTACGCCTCGAAAAACTGGCGCATTCTCCACAAATTCTGGGGAGAAAAGCCCTGGGTGCCGGGGTGCCGCTTCTGGATGTACTCCGCCAGCGCCGAGACCGTACCCTTCCCCCAGCCATCCGTGCCAATCCGGCGCGAGATGTGCTCGCCCACGCGCCAGTAGAGGTCGACTAGCTCGGTGTTGACCGCGGCCAACGCCCGCCCACGAGCGGCGTGGAGCATCCCCACGACCTCGGCGAACGCGAGATTCTGGGGCGTGGCGCGAGAGGCTGTCTGGGTCCGTCGTGTCGTGATCTTGGTCGATTTCATCGCGACCTCACAGCAGCATCCGCCCCGCTCCAAGCACCGTCCGCGCGATCCGCGCCCAGTCCGAAGGCTTCTTCAAATCGAACCCGCCCAGGAGCTGCTTCAGCATCGTCAGGCTATCGAAGTAGATCCGCTCGCACACCAGCGTATCCCCCTCGAAGATGAAATACGCCGTCATCCGCACCTTGAACTTCGCCCCCGTGGGCGGGATCGGCCCCAGCGGACCCAGGTGCGTGCCCAGCAAATAGAACTCGGTAATCACAGCGTCGTCCGCGTGCCGCAGGGCGATCATCTCGTGATGCTGGTCCGGAAACGCCACGCGGGTCTCGCGGTAATATCGCTCCACGTCCTCGCGGCCGTCGTGGATCACGCCCGTGGGGATCAGCTCGTAGCGAGGGTGCGGGAAGGTGGCGAGGACCTCGGGCCAGGCCTTCTTCACCTCGTTCTCGAAGTGGTCGCGGACCAGCTTTTCTCGGCGGGTGCGGAGGGGCGATTGCTCGGTGGGGGTGGCTTCGACGGTCATCGGGGCTTCTTTCCGGAGTGTGGCTCTCTACGGCGGATCACCGCTGCTTCGTTCTGGCCTTCTTCGATTTCGATCGCGGAGGAGCGGCGTTCGAGAGCAGCAGGGCGACGCGCACGTCGTCGTTCCCGGCGGCGGCGAGGATCCGAGAGCAGGCGCTCCAAACCCGGGTCTGCTCGTCGATGGCAGAGCCCAGCGCGGCGGTCGCGGTCGTCTCCTCGCCTCGGGCGCCCGCGTGCCCCGTCATCTTGTTCGAGAGCGACTCTGCCACGAGGATGACCTGCTCGAGCCGGGGGCGATTGACCTTCCGCCGATCGAGGGCGTTGTGAATCGACGCGACGTTGAGGAGGGCGCGAGCGTGCCCGGCGATGGTCGCGAGCAGCGCCGCTGGATTGACGCTCTTCGAGGCCTTCTTCCGCGCCTTGCCGGGCTTTTCGATCCTGGTTTTCGAGGGCATTTCCGCCTCGTTCGCGAGGATTTCGTCGACGGCGCTCCGGACCTCGGCCGGCGCGTTGGCGCGGACCAGATCGTGATGGACGGCCTGGACCACGCCCAGGATCGCCGCGTACTCTTTCTGGAGCGCGACGAACGGCCCGAGCACGGCGAGCGTCGCGGCGCCGCCAAAGGTCGCCTGGCTCAGCGCCTCGGCCGTCAGGCCCTGATCGCGGATGCTCTGGAGATCTTCCGGGATACCGCCCCTGGCCTCGTAGGTCGAAAGGAGAGCCGGAGTGGCGAGGATCTGGGCGGCGGCGCGGGTGCGGGCCGCAACCGTGGAGTCGAGCGTGACGACCTGGGACATGAGACCTCGGGCGGGGGCGGCGGGGGACGCGGTGAGGCGACCGCCCCGCTCGGGCGCTGTGGCGCGATGATGGACTGGATCGAGGGTGGGCGGTAGCCGGAATTCGAGCCCGCCCGCGGCGCCCCGACGTTATCGCTGTTTCCTCGTCCCCGGTCTGGTCTAGAGTGCCGCGATGAAACGCGGCACTCTACCCCTCCTCGTACTCGGCACACTCGCGCTCCCGGCTTGCTCCGGCGAAAAGCCCGGCGGCGACGCGCACCCCGCGGCCTCGGGAACCAGCGCTGCGCCCCTCTCGTCGAGCGCGGCGTCGCCCGGCGGGGCCGTGAGCGCAGGAGGCCCCGCGGCCGCGGCGAGCGCGCTCGCCCTGCCGCCGATCGGCGCCCCGCCGGCCTGCAAAATCAGCGGACAGAAGGTGTGGGGAACCGGCGCGAACAAGGTCACCGGGCTGACCGACGTCGATCTTCCCGACGGCGGTGTGGCCATTGGCCTGGCCCTCGGGAACGATCCGCACGTGCTGGTGATCGGCAAGGGCGGCGTCGGCAAGCTGACCCGCGTCGTCGCCAGGGCGGGGACCGATCTGGCGAAGAAGATCGCCCCCGCCGATGGAGTGCGCTCGGTGATGCGCGTGACCCCGGTCAAGGCCGACGCCACCCACGTCGAGGCCTTCGTCGATTACCACGATGACTACAAGGACAAGCGCCGTCACGTGGCCTGCGGGCCGGCCGACGGCGACGCCGCGTGGATCAACTTCGACGGCGTCCCGCTGCTCGATCGCGCCGAGCAGCCCACCGGCGAGGAGCGGGCCAAGCTCTTCAAGTCCAGCGACCCCGACGGTGACACCGGCTATCACGAGCTCCGCGACTGCCGCACCTTCTCCGATCCTTCGAAGAACGAGACCTGGATTGTGGGCTCGGAGCTTCGCGCCACCGACAACAACGGTACGGTCGAGTGGAAGTCTTCGCTGGTCATTGATCGCGGCCCGAAGGTGCACGAGGTCCACCTCCACGAGCTCGATCTCAAGGGCGCTCCGCCCCACCTCATCAACTTCGAGGTGCCCATGCTCCACCCGCTCCACGACGGCTCGTACGTGCTCACCGCGCGCTACGCCGACTCGATGCTGGCGGCGATCCTCGGGGCGAACAAGACGCTGTCCGGCCCGGTGGTGAAGTACCCCGGCTACCCCGCGCGGGCCGACGTGGCCGAAGACGGCAATGACACCGTCATCGCCACGTCGATGCAGAAAGGCAACAAGGAGGTGGCCTTGCGCGCACTCCGTATCTCCGGCGCCAAGCCCGTCCTCCCCAGGGCGCTCGTGCCCATCGTCACCGACGACGACAACAAGGACTCCGAGAGCGAGCCGGACTTCCTCCGCGACGAGAAGGGCCAGCGCTGGATGAGCTACATCGAGGGCGAGCGTGGCAATGGCCACCTGGAGATTGTCCCCATCAACGCCGATTTCCAGGCGACGGGCCGCCCGTTCTCGATCACCGAGGAAGACGACCGCGCGTCCGACGCCACCATCGTCGAGGTCGCCGGCGTCGGCCTGATGGTGGTGTTCCTGCGCCCCAAAGGCACCACCATGGAGGTGGTGACCGAGCAGCTCTCGTGCGAGGTCGTCGCGAAGTAGCCAGTCGCCGCGGAAGCCCGACCCACGCTGGCCGGGCTCCGCGCCGATTGCGCTAAAACGCGCCCGAGATCGAGAAGCCCGCATCGTGTGGGCCGGCGACGGGAATGACGTGGACTGAAGCCTTCGTTGACGCGGCCGCCGGGCGTGGCTTGTTGTAGAGGAGCTCCCAGGCGAGGCCGCCGCCCGCCGCCGCGAGGCCGATCACGAGGCCCGTCGCGCCGATGCCTTGCTCGGTGCGGCCGGCGTTGCCCTTGTCGACGTCTGCCTGCGTCTTGCAGGCGCGCTGCGGGCAGCTCTTGGCCGCGCTGGAGATTGCGCCGCTGCCGACGCCGAGGAGGATGCCGCCGATGAGCGCCAGCCCGCCGCCGCCGCCGGCCACGATGATCGGCGTGTAGCCGTAGGGCTTGGTGCCTGCCGGCGGAGCCGTGGGGACCGCGCTGGGGACGACCGTCGGCGCGACGGTGGGAGCCGCGCTGGCCGAGGTCGAGGCCGAGGCGACGGGCGCGAGCGAGGCCTTGAGGTTGCGGATCTTCTCTTCGATGGTCGGATCGCTGCTGGTGCGCTTCAGGAACGTCTCGAGCGCGACCACGGCCGAGGCCTTGTCCCCCTGCTTTTCGTAGGCGTTGGCGATGTTGATGAGCACCCCGTGGGCCGTGCAGTCGAAGCTGTACGCGTCGCTCCAGTAGCGGATCGCCTTCTCGTAGTCGCCGCGGTCGTAGAACTGCGACGCCGCCTTGTGGGCGCCCTTCGCGCCGTCCTGGTCCGCCGGGGAGGGCTTGTGGGTACACTCGGGATACGGGCCCACCGGATCGGTGGCGAATGCGAGGCTTACGCTGAGCGCGATCGCCGCGCCGAGCCCAATTCGCCAAAACCGAAGCAAACGCATGCCATGACCTCCCAGAGGTGTCGGGGTCGGGAACTCGGCGCCAGCATACTGATCTGCGAAGCGAGCCGTGAGAAAATCAATGCGCGCCGGGCGCGGCCCGGAGGCCGCTCTCTCGATCGCGCGGCCGCGCCCCTTCCGCGAGGCCTTCTGCTACCCTCCCCGGCCGTGATGCTCCCCGAGAAGAAGCAGATCCTCGTCGTCGACGACGAGGCCAAC
>JBDTXR010000594.1:0-4594 GCA_040006075.1 Byssovorax sp.
CTCGCGCGCGTCGATCGCTGCGGCGTCGAGGAGGAACTCGCCGAGCGCGAGGCGGCCCTCGCGCCGCGCCGCGCGAGCGCGCTCGATCAGCGCGGCGCGATCGAGGGCCACGCCGACGCGCGCGACGATCGGCGCCACGCGCGCGGCGTACCCCGCGCGCTGGAGCACGATCGGCGCGGGCCGATCCTCGCGAGCGGCGAAGCGCGCGCGGATCTGCGGCGCCCCGAGCAGCGCCGCGTGCGCGAGCGCCGACACCACGACGACCGCCGCGACGCGGCCGAGCCGCCCTCCCCCCGCGGTGTGCGTCGATTTCAGAGCCCACCTCCTCGGCCTCGGCCTTCGTCACCGCGCGCGCCGGATCGTTCCCGAACGCCGCGTTTTTTGACGCGGCGCGCTCCATCGTGGCACAAGCGAGCCCGCGGCTGCCCGCAGGAACGCGAGGTCCTTCCATGATCCGATCCATCCCCGTGCTCGTGTCGGCGATCCTCCTCTCGCACCCGACGATGCCGAAGCCGGAGGCCGCGCGCTACGCCACGGTGCTGAACCAGGTCGCGCTCGAGCACGACTTCGATCCGCTCACCGCGGTGGCGATCATCCATTTCGAGACCCACTGGCGGCCGGCGCTGATCTCCCCCGACGGCGAGGACTACGGCCTGGGCCAGGTGCGCGGCCGCTACCTCGCGGCCTGCCGCAGCGACGAGGATCCCGTCGGCGCGCCGAGCGCCGCGTGCCAGGCGGCCAAATCGAACCTGCTCGACGGCGCCTTCAACATCCGCCGGATGGCGACGATCATCACCGCCAACCGCGAGATGTGCCGCGAGCGAACCGGCACCGCTTGGGCGCCGCAGTGGCTCGCCGGCTACCAGGGCTACAACTCCCCGAGCAACGATCGCTGGTGCTCCCCCGGCGACAAGACCTGGCGTGTGCTGGAGTACCGCAAAGAGCTGATGGCGACGCTGCTGCCGAAGCCGAAGCCGCGCGTCGCCGCGAAGAGCGCGCCGGGCAAGGCGCCCGCAAAGGCCCCTCCCAGCCCGCCGCGAGGAGGCTTGAACGACAACGCCTCTTCGCCGCGAACACCCGTAAATCCAGCCCCGATCGCCCGGTCCACGCGAAAGGATCGTTCGCCGTGATCCATTCGCGGCGGCTTCGAGCCCCGGTGAAGCCGCGCCGTCAGGCCCTCGGCGAGCCGGTGGCCGGAGCCGACCAGTCGTCGACGACCAGGCCCGGGACCCGGACCATGTGCTTGACGTTGGCCGTGACGAGCACCGCGCCGCGCGAGAGCGCGTGGGCCGCGATCGCCGCGTCGAAGTCCTCGATCCGCTCGCCCTGCTTCTCCAGCAGCGCCTTGATCGTGCCGAAGGTCTCGCTGACCTCGTCGGTCCACTCGACCCGCGGGAGCTCCGTTTGCAGGAGATCGAAGCGCTCTTGCAGCGCGTCTCTCCGCTTCGATCGCGCGAGCCGCGCGATCCCGTAGGCGATCTCGGCGAGCGCCGGGTGGGGCACGCCGATCTCGTCCTTGCCCGCCGCCCGGAGCCGGTCGACGGCGTGACGATCGCCCTTCATGAGGGCCGAGAGCACGTTGGTGTCGAGCACGTATTTCATAGCTTCCGGGGCTCCCTGGAGCGCCGTCCGGCCCGGACCGCGGCCATCAGATCGTCAACCGCCTTCGAGGTGGGCTCGTCGACCTCGGCGAGCCGCTCGAAGAACCCCGGCGACCACGCCGCGGTTTGCTTCATCTCGCGCTCGAGAGCGAGCACGATCAGGTGGTTGCGGCTGATCCGGAGCACGCGAGCTCTCCGGTCGACCGCTTCGAGAAGCTGCTTCGGGATGTGAACGCTGGTCGGCATGGGTATATTTGCAATATACTCGTCGGCCCCGCGCCCGCAAGCCCCACCTGGATCGGGCGGATGCGGCGGTCCGCGCCCGGGAGGCGCGGCCGCGGCGTGGCGGCCTCCGCTGGACAGGGGTTGGCAGGGAGCGCCGGGGTCGGCGTCGCGGTGAGAATGGTCGAGGAGGGTCACGCTTGTTCATCGACACGAGGCGAAGAACAGTTGCGTGAAATGCGACGAGGCCGCGTGGAAAGTCGGCGCGCGGCTCAGGCCGCCGAGATCTGGACCGCGCGCCCCTCGACCCGCCGCGACAGCGCCGCGCGCGCCGCCCGCCGCGCGGCCTCGAACGCCCTGGGCCCTTGCTCGAGCCGGAACGGCCCCACGCGCGGGAGATCGTCGATGACCAGGGCCGTGAGCCCCGCGCGGTCCGGGACGTCGAGCGAGGGGCTCCCGGGGCGCCTCCACGGTGATCGCGACGAGAGGTGGTGGTAGAGCACGCGCTCGCCCACCGGCAGGCCGTCGAGGCCGGGGCGGTCGAGGATCCCTCCGTCGAGCAGCGGGCGCCCCGCGAGCCAGATCGGGTGAAACAGGAACGGCACCGCGCACGAGGCCTGCATCGCCGGGGCGAGGTCGCCCGAGGTGATCACCTTCGTGGAACGGGAGAGCACGTCGTAGACGGAGATGGCCACCGGGACCCGACAGTGACCGAACGTCGGCGCCGGGAGAAGCGCGTCGAGCCGCTCGCGGAAGAGTCGGCCGCGCAAGAGCCCGAGGCCGGGGCGAGGATCCCAGAAATGCTCGCGGCGCAGGCCGAAGAGCTCGTCGCGGAGGCGCGCGGTGGAGAGCCCCGAAGCCCAGAGGCCGGCCACCAGGGCGCCGGCGCTGGAGCCGGTGAGGCGCGACGGGAGCAGGCCTTCGTCCTCGAGGACCGACAGCACGCCGGCGTGCGCGAAGAAGCCGAAGAAGCCCGAGGACATGCCGAGCGCGAAGGGGCGCTCGGTGAGAAATTCGCGGAGCGTGGGGGCGGCAGACGACATCAGGGCTCCTGCGCGGCGCCAAGGGGGTGTTGTACGCTCGGCGCGATGCGCTGGCTCTATCACATCCGCGCGGCCTCGGGATCGCCGCTGCCCGACGTCTACG
Source organism: Byssovorax sp. (assembly GCA_040006075.1). Lineage (GTDB taxonomy): Bacteria > Myxococcota_A > Polyangia > Polyangiales > Polyangiaceae > JANYGI01. The sequence continues at coordinate 2,970 of JBDTXR010000594.1, forward strand.
CGCCCGCTTCGCTCGCGAGCGAAGGGTTCCTCCACGCGTCGTTCCAGGGCGACGTGCGCGAGAGCGCGCGGCTCTACTTTCCCGCGGGCGAGAGGCTCCGCGTGCTCCGGATCGATCCCCGCCGGCTCGACGCGCGCGTGGAGATCGCCGCGACGCCGCGCGGTCCGATGCCGCACCTCCACGGGGCCGTGCCGCGTGACGCGATCGCGGAGGAGCTTGAAATCGAGGCGATCGACGCGGCGCCCGATCGCGTGGTGGGGACGCGGATCGCCTTCGTGGCCTTCGACGGGATGACGCTGCTCGATCTCGTGGGCGTCCACGATCCGCTCTCTCGCGTCGCCTCGATGGGCTTCGATCCCACGTGCGTGTGCGCGATCGTCAGCGCCACGGGGCCCCGGGTCTGGGCGCAGGGCGGCGCCACGATCACCGTCGACGCCGTGCGCCCGCCGCTCGACGCGTTCGACGTCCTCGTGGTCCCGGGCGGCTACGGGACGCACGCGCTCGAGCGCGACGGCGCCGTGATCGACTGGCTGCGGGGCTTCCCCGCGAACCGACTCGCCGCTTCGGTGTGCAGCGGCGCGCTGCTCCTCGGCGCCGCCGGGCGCCTCCGCGGCAAGCGCGCGACGACCCACCCGACCGCCCTCGCGCGGCTGGCTGATTTCGGCGCGATCGCCCTGAATTCAAGGGTCGTCGACGAGGGGCAGCTGGTCACCGGCGCCGGCGTCACCTGCGCGCTCGACGTGGGACTTCACCTGGTCGAGCGCTTCGAAGGCGAGGCGACCGCGACGGCGATCGCCCGGCAGATGCACCTGCCCGGGTGACGCGTCACAAGACGACCTCGAGAATTGCTCCCGGGCCGCGTTGAAAAGTCGCGGCTACGCCGTGATTCCTGGCCGGCGTCCGCAAATGTACCGTTCTCCTAGCGAGTGAAGCGCATGTTGAACGGCGCGGTGTCGGCTCGCAGGTGGGTGCCGTGTCGGTCCCGAGCGTAGGTGTACACCTGCATCCTGGCGCAGGCGATCGCGGCGCGGCCAAAGCCATGACCGGGATCCGAGAGCACGGTGACCGCGCCGGCGCGGCCTTCGGGAGTGACGGTGACGACGAGCAAGACCACCGCGTGATCGATGCCAGCGAGATCCGATTCGACCGGGAACGGGCAGTCGTCGGTGATGACGCTCGGGGCGTGCGCGCCGCGGGTGAGATCGGGATCGGGATCGAGCACCGCGTCGGCGCGCGTGCTCGTGCCGTGGCCGCCGACCTTGCCACCGATCTTGGCCCTGGCGTTCCGGGTCGGCACGTTGCCCGTGCCGCTGCCGGCGACCAGGCCGTACATGGGATCGCTGGAGTCGCCGCTGGCGATGGAGTCGCCGCCGACCGGCTCGTCGTCGCGCGTGAGGGCCTTGCCGGCCTGCGCGACCGCGTCGGCGGCGGCCTCGAACAAGCGATGCGAATGATTCTCGATCGCCTCGCGGATCGGCGCGGGCGTGGGCGGCGTGGGCTCCGGAGGCTTCATCAGCGGAGGGGCCGGCGGCGAGGGCGTGATCGCCGGAGCCTCGACCACCGCGGGCTCGGGCGGAGGGGCCGGCGCGGTGGGCGGCGGGGGCGCCTCGACGCCGACGTCGAGG
>JBDTXR010000595.1:0-4582 GCA_040006075.1 Byssovorax sp.
ACTCACCAAGGTCCTGGGAAAGAGTGCTCGGGTGCTCACCGCCCGCGGCGTCCGCGCCGCGTTGCAGGTGCTCGAGGCCGAGCCGGTGACGGTCGTCCTCTGCGATCTGCGCATGAATGATGGCGACGGGCTCGAGGTGCTTCGTGCCGTCCGCTCTCGTTGGCCGGGCGTGCCGTTCATCCTGATGACCGCCTACGCGACGGTCCCCACCGCAGTTCAGGCGATGCGAGAAGGCGCTCACGACTACATCACCAAACCATTCGACCCGGACGAGCTCCGCCGCCTGGTGCTCAGGGCGGTGGCGCAGGCGGTCGTGCTCGAAGGGACGCCGCAGCCCCTGGAGGCCACGGGCTTCGGAGCGATGGTCGGTCGCTCCCCCGCGATGCAGGCCGTTTACCAGATGATCGATCGCGTCGCTCCGACCGACGCGACGGTGTTGATCATGGGTGAGACTGGCACCGGAAAAGAGCTCGTGGCCCGCGCCGTCCACGAGCGCTCCTCCCGCTCGTCGTCGCGTCCGATCGCGGTCAATTGCGCGGCCATTCCCCGATCGCTCATGGAGAGTGAGCTCTTCGGGCACGCTCGTGGCGCCTTCACCGGCGCGACCGCGGACCGGGCTGGCCTGTTCGAAGACGCGAATGGCAGCACTCTTTTCCTCGATGAAATCGGCGAGCTTCGTCCGACCGTACAAGCCACGTTGACGCGGATGCTCGAAGAGCGGGCGGTACGCCGTATCGGCGAGACTCGCGAGCGGAAGATTGACGTGCGCGTGATCGCGGCCACGCACCGCGACCTCCGGGCAATGATCAAGGCCGGATCTTTCCGCGAGGATCTCTGGTTTCGTCTCAATGTCTGCGTGATCCAGCTGCCGCCGCTGCGGGACCGCGTCGAGGACATTCCAATCCTCGCCCAGCGCTTCCTGGCCGAACGCGCGCCCCAGGGGCGAGTCGCCGCCACGCGATTTTCTCATGGCGCCATGAGCGCGCTCCAAACGTACCGCTGGCCTGGCAACGTGCGCGAGCTGAAGAGCGCCGTCGAGAGGGCTGCCATCCTCGAAACGACGAGCGAAATCCAGAGTGAATCGCTCCCGCCCGAGGTGCAGAGCTCGAGCCCGCTGCGGCTGACGAGCGCCAGCGACGTGGACCTCGCCCAGCTCTCCTATCGCGAAGCCGTGGATGCCTCGCGCGAGGAGACGAACCGACGCTACCTGGAGGCTGTGATGCGCCGCTTCCGCGGTGACGTCTCGAAAGCGGCCACGCATGCCGGCGTGGAGCGAGAGAGTTTCTACCGTCTTCTCCGACGTTGCGGAATTTCGGCGGACGACTTTCGCGAGGAGCGGCGGACGCTGGATGGATCCAAGAACTGAGCGTTGCGCGCCGCGCCGGGGGTGACCCATCCAGTCACACCTCACCACCGCCGTGACCTGCCTCGTCGCCGACGTCAATCTAGCTTCTCGAGACCGATCTCGATCTGGACGGCCGCAACATCTTCTTTGGTCGAGCAGAGCACGTGCAGCGAATCGGGAGGGCGCTCGCCGTGCGGCGGCCCGGCGAGCAGAGCGTCTCGACGCGAGCAGCGTGACGCTCGGATACGTCCACGAGGTCGAGCTCGCTCCCTCGTTGGCTCTCGAGCTCGGCGCGCGCCCGGCGGCGAACCTTTGATACTCTACCGGGGTATGCTACACAGGCTGCCCGACGATGCACACCGCCCGTGAAAAGAAGAAGCTCATCAGCCGCATTCGCCGTATTCGTGGCCAGCTCGAAGCGGTCGAAACGGCGCTCTCGGAAGAGAAAGGCTGTTACGAGATCCTCCAGACCGTCGCCGCCGCGCGAGGGGCGCTGAACGGCCTCGTGGCGGAGATCATCGAGGACCACGTCCGCTTCCACGTGCTCGATCCCGAGGCGAAGCCGACCAAGAAGCAAGCCGATGCGGCCGAAGAGCTGATCGAGGTCGTGCGGGCGTACGTGAAGTAGCGTCGGCGAACGCAGAGAAAGATGAATCGTGTCCAACCTTGATCAGTCGTCCCGCCTGAGCTCCACGTGGGACCGCCACGGCGAAGCGTTCACCACGGCTGTGTGCGCCGTCTTTGTCCTCGCCGGCTGGCTCGCGGCGCGGCAAGGAGCGAGTGGCTACGTGACCTCGCTGCTCTTTCTCGTCGCGTACGGGGTCGGGGGGTACCGGCAGGCAATCGAGGGGGTCACGAAGCTGATCCGAGAGCGTGAGCTCGAGGTCGATCTGCTAATGGTCGTCGCGGCAATCGGTGCAGCGGCGATCGGAGCGTGGGCCGACGGCGCGCTCCTGATCTTGATCTTCGCGCTGAGCGGGACGCTCGAAGGGTACGCGAGCGCTCGGACCAAGCGGGATCTCGAGGCGCTGATGGCGCTCCACCCCGACGAAGCGCTCGTGATGCGGGACGACCGGGAGGTGCTCATTGCCGCGTCGATGCTTGCGGTCGGCGACCTCGTCATCGTGAAGCCCGGAGAGCGCATCCCCACGGACGGGCGAATCGTCGAGGGGCTCACCACGGTCGATCAAGCGTCAATCACGGGCGAATCGATGCCTGTTGACAAGCACGTCGGCGACGAGGTCTTCGCGGGGACGATCAACGGCCATGGGGCGTTGCGCGTCGTCGCCTCGCGACCAGCCGCCGAGACCGTGCTCGCGCGCATCGTCCAGCTCGTGCAGGAGGCTCAGCAGCGGCGTCCGCCTGCGCAGCTCTTCATCGAGCGCTTCGAGCGGCGCTACGCGAAGGTCGTCGTTGCCGGGGCGCTTCTCCTGGCAATCTTCCCCCCGCTCGTCCTCGGGTGGACGTTCCACGCGGCGCTCTACCGCTCGATGATCTTCCTCGTCGTCGCCTCGCCGTGCGCGCTCGCCGCCGCGATGATGCCGACGCTGCTGTCCGCGCTGTCGAACGGGGCGCGCAACGGTGTTCTCTTCAAGGGGAGCTCGTTCGTCGAGGCCATGGGGCGCCTCGATGCTGTTGCCTTCGACAAGACCGGGACGCTCACGACGGGGGCGCCGCGCGTCACCGATGTCATCTCCCTCGAGGGAGCAGGAGCCGATCACGTTCTGGCGATGGCCGCCGCGGTGGAGAGCCTCTCCAATCACCCTCTCGGCCGCGCGATCGTCGCGGAAGCGAAGCGCCGCGGCCTCGAGGTGCCCGAAGCGATCAATCATGAAGCCGTCGGCGGTGTGGGCGCGCACGCCGCCGTCGGCGGCCTGCGCTGTGCGATCGGGAAACCCGGAATGTTCGCGTCGGTCCCTACCGACGTCCTCCAACAACGTCGTCGCCTCGAAGCAGAGGGCAAGACCGTTGTGCTCGTCGGCGATCAGGCGGTATGGGGGTTACTCGCCCTGCGCGACACCGTCCGGCCCGAGGCGCGCGCCGCCGTCGCGGCCCTCCGCAAGCTCGGTATCCGGCACGTCGTGATGCTCACTGGCGACGGGGAAGCCTCCGCTCGCGCCATCGCGGAGGAGACAGGGATTGACGAGCTCCACGCCGATCTGCTTCCGCAGGACAAGACGCGGGTCGTCGAGGAGCTGGTGCGGCGGTACGGCCGGGTTGCGATGGTTGGTGACGGTGTCAACGATGCTCCCGCGCTCGCGGCAGCGACCGTGGGGATCGCCATGGGAGCCGCGGGAACCGACGTCGCGCTGGAGACCGCGGATGTCGTCTTGACGACCGACGACCTCGGGAAAATTCCGTACGCCGTCTCGCTCGGCCGCCGCGCGCTCGGGGTCGTGAAGCAGAACCTCGTCGTAGCGCTCGGCGTGATCGTCACCCTCGTCGTCGCCGATCTCCTCGGACGGATCAACCTCCCGACGGGCGTTCTCGGCCATGAGGGAAGTACGCTGCTCGTGACGTTGAACGGCCTGCGGCTGCTGGCACGCATCCCAGCGATCCGGGTCGAGCCGGAGGGGTCGCGAGGGTTCATGGTGTCGCGCGCTCCGCTGGTGAGCTCCTCGGAGTTGTAATGGGTGGAACAGGCGAAATCATGCCGGAGACCGGGATTTTTTGATCATCGCGATCACTCCGAAGAGCATGCCAATCAACCCAAAGCCTCCTCCAAAGAAGCTCAGCGTGAGCGCGCGACGCGCCCTCGCGTCGGCGTCGACCGCGTGATCGCGCGCCCCACGCAAGGCTGTCTGCATCTCCTCCAGGTCCGCGGCGGTCAGGCGCCGCTTCTCCGGGGATTCGGCGCGGGGAAACACGAGATCTGCAGAGGGGAGGACATCCCCGAAGCGACCGGGGCCTGATTCGAACGTCGCCTCGAACGGGTCGTCGCCCACCTTTCCGCTGAATACGAAGGTGTAGGCCCCCGGCTGGGCCGGGAGAAAATCGGCGGCGTACGAGCCCGGGCTTCCATGCACGGGGCGCAGCGTCGCCGTTTTCGCTTCATTGCCTTTGCGTACCTCGACCTTGAGCGTCTTCTCCGCTCCCTCGACCGGCTTGCCGTCGCTCTTCGTGGAGATGCGAACCGAGACCCCGTTGGGGAAGCCTTCGAACGCCGGCTCGATCAAGAAGCCGACGACGCAGGCGTACTTCGATCCCGCAACGTCGCGATGCTCGTGCGCGGTGGCA
>JBDTXR010000596.1:0-4578 GCA_040006075.1 Byssovorax sp.
TCAGAACGCATACCCCACCTGGATCTCGAGCTGCGGAAACAGCCGCCCGAAGCTCGGCGGCCCCTCCCCGCGCGGGATCCGCGCCGCGTGGTACTGAAGGCCTCCGCCCAGGCCCGCCAGGACGTGCTTCCAGAGCAAGAGAGTGTACCCCACGCTCGCGCCCACGGCGCCCACGGCGCCGATTCGCTTCTGCCCATCGCGCGTGGCCCAGCCCAGACCGTACTGCGTGAACGGCGAGATCCACAGCCCCGCAGGAGCCGAGGCGAACGGGTACACGAAGATCCGGGTGCGGACGACGGCGCCGACCAGATCTCCCCCCTTCAGCGTCGGCGAGAGCCCGAGAGAGTTGTTGCTCTGGGTCCAGGGCGAATACAGGCCGGCGACGATCTGCGCCGAGAGCCAGGGGGCGAGCGAGCGCTGATAGCCCCCGGCGATCACGTGGAGGCCGAGATCGGCGATGAGGGCGTTGCGCGGGGGCCGCGTCAGCGCGGCGATTGGCTCGGCGCGCGCCGGAGCGGAGGCCGCGACAGCCACCATGGCGAAGGCCGCGCCCGCGAGCCCGCGAGCGACCGACCCGGCGCTCACGACGCCGCCGGCTCCGGCTGCAGGCCAATCGCCACGCCCAGGAGGGCCACGCCGCCCGCGGCGAGGCCATACCAGCCAAGCTTACCATGCTGGATCAGCAGGCCTGCCACCGGCGCCCCGACGATCTGGGCGATGCTCGACAGCGACTGGCTCACTCCGAGGGCCGCGCCGGTCTCGTCGCGCGCGACGCTCCGGGTGATCAGCGTGGTGAGGGCCGGCCGCGTCACCGCGACGCCGAAGCCGGCGATGGCCACCAGCGCGAGGAGCAGCGGTATCGTGTAGACGACGCCGAGGAAGCCATAGCCAATTGCCATGGTCACGAAGCCCAGCAGCGCGAGCCTGGCCTCGCCAAGGCGCTTCACCAGACGGCCGATGACGCCGCCCTGGATGAAGCCGCCAATCAGGCCCGAGAAGGCATAGACCCAGCCCACGTTCTCCACGTTCAAGTCGAAGCGCTGGTGGAGGTAGAGCGCGAGCCCGCCGAGGAGCGTGGAGAACGAGAGGGTGAAGGCGAAGAACTCGAGCAGCCGACGGCGCGGCAGCGGGCGCGAGAAGAAGGTGCTGAACGCGGCCGATCGGCTCCCGGTGGGCGCGGGGCGCGGGGCGCCGGGCACGCCGTCGTCGTCGGGGCGAACCGGGTTGCGCGGGAGCAGCGTCGCCGTGAGCACGATGGAGAGCATCGACAGCGCGGCGGCCCCGAAGGCCGGCGTCCCGTAGCCGAAGCGGTTCGCGAGGATCCCCGAGAGCGCCGGCCCGATCAGGAAGCCGGAGCCGAACGCGATCCCGATCAAGGCGAAGGCCCGCGTCCGGTTCTCGGGCCGCGTCACGTCACTGATGTACGCCTGGGCGATGGTGAGGTTGCCCGCGGTGAAGCCGTCGATGATCCGCCCGACGAAGAGGATCGCCAGCACCGGCACGCCGAGCGCGAGGCCGATGCGGGGCGCGAGGCCGATGACCAGGAACCCGACGAACGTCCCCATCTGGCTGACGAGCAGCACCGGCTTGCGGCCGACGCGATCCGAGAGCCTCCCCAGGATCGGCCCGGAGATGAGCTGACAGAAGGCGTACGACGCGATCAGCAGGCCCACCGTGAGCGGGGTCCCGCCGTAGTGCACCGTGTAGAAGGGCAAGAGCGGGAGCATCAACGTCAGGCCGAGGACGTCGACGAAGACCGTGAGAAAGATCGGAAGAAGCGGAGATCGGAGCATGGGAGCCGGCGCTGGCTCTACCACGAAGCGCGCTTCTGCGGTCCGCAGAAGGAAGCGCTCAGCTCGATCGCGCGGGCGCGGCCTCGCGCGGCTTCCACCCCGGCCCGCGAAACACGTAGCCGAGCGCCTCGCCGATCGAGCGCGAGCGCCCGAGGTCGCGCCCGATCGCCGCGTACTCGTGAAAGGCGATCCGGAGCGGGTTGTACGTGGTGATGTTCTTCGTCAACCCGAAGACCACGCGCGCCTCTTCCTCCTGGAACGAGCCGAAGAGGCGATCCCACACGATGAGGACGCCTCCATAGTTCCTGTCGAGGTACTCGGCGTTCGCGCCGTGATGGACGCGGTGGTGCGAGGGCGTGTTGAAGACCAGCTCGATCGCCCGCGGCAGCTTGCCCACCAGCTCGGTGTGGATCCAGAACTGGTAAACCAGGTTGAGCCCGCCCGCGAAGAGGATCATCCACGGGCGCACGCCCACGAGCGCGAGCGGCGGATAGAGCGCGATCCCCAGGAAAGGTGTCCACGGCTGCCGCAGCGCGGTGGAGAGGTTGTAGGCCCGGCTCGAGTGGTGATTGACGTGGCAGGCCCAGAAGAGCCGGACCTCGTGCTCGATCCGATGGTGCCAGTAGAAGCCGAGGTCCCACCCGATCATCGCCACCGCCCAGCCCAGGGCTCCTTCGCCGAGATCGGTCAGCCGGTGGCGCCAGAGCACGCCCGCCAGGAGGTAGGTCGCGAGGTTGATCAGCGCCACCAGCGGCACCGATCCGACCCCCATCGCCAGGCTCGCCCAGGTGTCGCGGCGGTCGTCGTAGCCAATGACGTCGACCGTGCGGGAGCGCGCGCGCCGGATCAGCAAGATCTCCACGAGCAGCGACACGAGGAAGAACGGGATCGCATAGAGGGTGGGATCGGGGGTATCGGGCACGCTCGCCATTCTATCGCTTCGCGCCGGCGAGGCGAGGGAGCACGTGCACCCCGGAAGGCGCGCCCCGCGCGCTCGACTATAGTCGGCGCGTGCCGCCGAAGAAGGCTCCGATCTCCACCGCGCTCGCCGGGTTCCACGCGCCGGTGCGCGCCTGGTTCGAGGCCTCGTTCCCCGCGCCGACCGCGGCGCAGACGCAGGGCTGGCCGCCGATCCTCGCGGGCTCGTCGGCCCTGCTCTTCGCGCCGACGGGCTCGGGCAAGACGCTCGCGGCGTTCCTCGCGGGCGTCGATCGGGTGATGTTCTCGCCCGAGCCCCACAAGTCCGAGCGGTGCCGGATCCTCTATGTTTCCCCGCTCAAGGCGCTCGCCGCCGACGTCGAGAGGAACCTCCGCGGGCCGCTCGCCGGCATCGCGAAGGTGGCCGCGGAGACCGGCGTCGCGTTCCGCGTTCCCACGGTGGCGATCCGATCCGGCGACACTCCGAGCAGCGAGCGCGCCCGCATCGCCCGCACGCCGCCCGACATTCTCATCACCACGCCGGAGTCGCTCTACCTGCTGCTCACGTCGCAGGCGCGATCGATCCTCGCCTCGGTAGAGACGGTGATCGTCGACGAGATCCACTCGCTGGTCCCGACCAAGCGCGGCGCGCACCTCTTCCTCTCGCTCGAGCGCCTGGAGGCGCTGCGCCCGCCGGGCTCTGCCAAGCTCCAGCGCATCGGCCTCTCGGCGACGCAGCGCCCGCTCGACGAGGTGGCGCGGCTCCTCGGCGGCGGGGAGATCGTCGGCGTCGGCGGGGGCGGATCGTTCATGCCGCGACCGGTGACCATCGTCGACGGGGGATCGAAGAAAGCCTGGGATTTGCGGGTCGAAGTGCCCATGGAGGACCTGAGTCGGCTCGGCGAGATCGAGAGTGAGAGCGAGCCCAGGGGGCGCGGATCGCGCAAGGCTCCGCCCAAGCGCAAATCGATCTGGCCCTCGATTCACCCGCGCCTGGTCGAGCTGATCCGCGCGCACAAGTCGACGATGATCTTCGCCAACAGCCGCCGCCTCGCCGAGCGGCTGGCCTCGGCGATCAACGAGACCGCGGGCGAGGAGCTGGCCCTGGCGCACCACGGCTCGGTCGCGCGAGAGCGCCGCGTCGAGATCGAAGAGCGATTGAAACGAGGCGATTTGCCGGCGATCGTGGCCACCTCATCGCTCGAGCTCGGGCTCGACATCGGCGCGGTCGATCTGGTCGTGCAGATCGAGTCGCCGCCCTCGGTGGCCTCGGGGCTGCAGCGCATCGGCCGCGCCGGCCACTCGGTCGGGGCCGTCTCGCGCGGCGTGATCTTCCCCAAGTACCGCGGCGATCTCCTCGCGGCGGCGACGGTCACCGCGCGGATGATGAAGGGCGCGGTCGAGGAGACGTTCTACCCGCGGAACCCGCTCGACGTCCTCGCCCAGCAAATCGTGGCGATCGGAAGCGACGCCGAGATCGGCGTCGACGCCCTCTTCGCGCTGGTGCGCCGCGCCGCGCCCTTCGCCGAGCTGCCGCGTGGATCGTTCGAGGGCGTGCTCGACATGCTCTCGGGACGCTACCCGTCCGACGAGTTCGCCGAGCTCCGCCCGCGGCTCACCTGGGATCGAAAAGGAGGCACGGTGAAGGCCCGCGACGGCGCCAAGCGCATCGCGATCATCAACGGCGGGACCATCCCCGATCGCGGCCTCTACGGCGTGTATCTGAGCTCCGAGGAGACCCGCGGGAGCCGCCGCGTCGGCGAGCTCGACGAGGAGATGGTGTTCGAAGCGCGCGTCGGCGAGGTGTTCCTGCTCGGCGCGTCGTCGTGGCGCATCGACGAGATCACCCACGATCGCGTGCTGGTGA
>JBDTXR010000597.1:0-4567 GCA_040006075.1 Byssovorax sp.
CGGGGTAGAGGCGTACGGTGTCGTGCCTTCCCGCACGCGTCAAGGGCAACGCGATCCCGTGGGTAGCTCGAAGGTGCTCGCCGTTGCGTTATTCCCGAGAATTGATGCGTTTTTGTTGGTGAGAAATAGATCGCGACCGGCGGCTTCGGAAGGGGGTCTTGAGCGATCCATCGCCCCGTGGGTCGACCTACGAGGCGATGGCATGCCGTTCGATCTGAGCGTGCTTCGCGGCAACGTGTTGCCAATGAGCAATGCGTTCGGGCTTCGGCGGCGACGCATGGTGGACGCTCATCGTGCGCCGCGACCATCACCGTTGACGACGTTGTCAGCGTTGACGTTGTGTCCCGTTGGGCGGGGGTGGGTCTAGTTGAATCGAGCGGCGTCGTGGGTGGGCCTGTTTGCCAGAATTACAGCCGGGGCGGCCAAACAGACCCACTACCCAAAATGTATTGGCTCGATAGAGTCACGCGATACAAAGATAACGTCGCCGAGCGCGCACCAGTATTATCCACGAACTGATTGACCAGATACGACTTACCAATCCCTGGCATCCCGGAGATTGCGCAAATCTGATTGTTGCTCACAGCCTTCGTTAGCTCGCCGAGCTCTGCTTCACGGCCGACAAAGACCCGCGGCATCTGCGATGTGACGGCTTGGCTCGACATCCGGCGAGCCTACCGCACCCCCGCCGCCGCTGCTGCCTTCCCGGCGAAGCCCTCGGGCGCTCTCTTGAAGCCCTTCGCCGCCGTCCCCGAGCTTCAGCCACGGCCTTGAAGCCTTCCGCCGCGGCCGCGAAGCCCTCCGGCGCGCTCCGGAAGCTTCCCGGACGCCCGGGAGGCCCTTATTCCCGCGGGAATGGCCTTCCCGCCGGCGCACAACGCCTTCCCGCTCGCGCCGGAGGCCATATTTCCCGCGCAGAAAGCCCTCCGCGCCGCGCGGAAAGCTCCCCGGCCATCCGGGAAGCTCCGATCCCCCCAGATCCCCGCGTTTCGCCGCCCCTACGACGTCGCGATCGAAGGCGCCGGCATGTGTGCCATGAAATCGCGCGCGATCCTCGGCTCGTACTGGTCCAGCAACGCCTCCACGCGCTCCGGAGTGTCGGCCTTGACGATGAACCCGACGTGGTGCGCCGGCTGCCCGTCGAGCCGCCAGACCAGCTCCGGATCGTTGTACGCCGACGTGTCCGGCCGCTCTTGCTTCGACAGCGACAGGATCAGCCCGCCGTAGTCTCTCCGTCGCTCGGGCACGACATAGGCACCCTCCTCGCCCTGGGCGATCTCGATCTTCGCCCACTCGCGCCACAGGTTCACGCCGGTGGAGGCCTCGACGAGATCGGCGATGTGGGCGCCGCCGACGCGCGCGGCGGTCTCCAGGAAGTAGACCTTGCCGTCGTCCTTGCCGAGGATGAACTCGGTGTGGGTGACGCCGCGGACGAGGCCGAGGTGCTCGATCACCCGGGCGTGGGCCTCGAGGAGCTTGCTCTCCAGCTCGCTCCCGCGCCGCACGGTGCGGGTCGCGAAGATGCCGCCGCCCTGCGCGTTGATCAGCTCGAAGAGGGGTTTGCGGTACTGGTGCGCCTCGGCGAAGACGATCTTGCGCTCGGCCACGATCGAGTCGACGTGGAAGATGTCGCCCGGGACCATGCGCTCGATCAGGTAGTTCGACTGCGCGTCGCCGAGCTTCTCGATCGCCTGCCACACGTCTTCCGCGCGCTCGAATTTCTTGATCCCGACGCTCGACGCTTCGGAGCGCGGCTTGAGCAGCCACGGGGCCGGGATCGTCTCCAAAAAGCGGCGAATCTTGCCGTGGTTGAGCACGTGGACGAAGTCGGGGATGGCGATGCCGCGATCGCTGGCGCGGGCGCGCATCGCGAGCTTGTCGCGGAAGTAGCGCGCCGTGGTCTCGCCCATGCCGGGGATGCGCAGGTGCTCGCGCAGGTGCGCGGCGAGCTCGACGTCGTAGTCGTCGAGCGGCGTTATCCGCGAGAAATCCCGGGTGCGCGCGAGGTAGCTGACCGCGTTGACGACGGCGCGGCGATCGGCGAACGACGGGAGCGCGAACACCTCGTCGATGTGGTCGCGAACCCAGGGCTTGCCGAGCAGCGGCTCGAGCGTGAGAAGCACGACGTGGCACCCCTCCCGCTTGCACTGCTCGAGGAACTGGTTGCCCTTGAAATAGCTGGCGACGCAGAGGATCGTTCTGCCCTTCACCGGCTCGCTCGACTCGACATGGTGGTTGGTGTCCAAAGCGGGGCGGAGCCTATCTCAAAGCCGGGCCGTGTCGCACAATTCTCGAAGCTTGTCCTCGCGCCTCGATGAAACCAAGGTGGGGCCGTCCATGACTGACCACATCATCGAGAAGCTCGGCCCGTTCGAGGTGCCTCATGTCGGACCTCGCCACGTGCGGGTCTACGTCCCTGCCGGACCGACTCCCACGCCGCGACCGGTGCTCTATCTGTTCGACGGCCAGAACGTGTTCCACGACGCGCCCTCGTACGCCGGCGGCTGGCACCTGCACCGCGCGACGCAGCGCTTTGCCGCGCAGAAGCGAGCCGCGCCGATGCTGGTGGGGATCGATCACGGAGGCGCCTCGCGCGTCGACGAGCTCGGCGGCTGGGCGAGAGGCGAAGGCCGCACCGACGCGCTGCTCGACTGGATGAGCGCGACCCTGCTGCCGAAGATCCGCGCCGACTACGGCGCCTCCGGCGATCCGGCGCAGGTCGGGATCGGAGGCTCGTCGATGGGCGGGCTCGGCGCGCTCTACGCGCATTTCAAGCGACCCGAGCTCTTCGGCGTGGTGCTCGCGATGTCGCCCTCCCTGTGGTTCGGCAACGGGAAGATCTTCGAGCTGATCGCGGCGGCGTCGAAGCCGTGGACGTCGCGCATTTACCTCGACGCCGGCGGCCTCGAAGGCGGAGGCCGCATGCTCGCGGCGACGCAGCGGCTCGCCGATCACCTGCGCGGGCGCGGATGGGACGAGGCCTCGCTGTGCTTCGTCGCAGCGAAGCGAGGGACCCACAGCGAGAAGCACTGGCGCAAGCGCGCGCCCGACGCGCTGAGGTTCCTGTTCGCGCTCGGGGCCGACGTGAAGAAGAAGCGAGCGAAGCGCGCCGCGTGATCGGGCGAAATCAGCCCCAAATGAAGGAGAAATTCAACGCAAAGGCGCGGAGACGCAAAGGCGCAAAAAAGCCCGGAGAAGAAAAAATCTTCTTCGCCTTTTTGCGCCTCTGCGCCCTTGCGCCTTTGCGTTGAAATCCGGGTCTGCTCCGATCCGCGAAGAGCTCGCTACTCCGTCGGGGGGGCCTCTTCGGTCTCTTCTTCTTCTATCGGAGGAGCCGGCGGGACCGCGGCCCACATCAACACCTCGCCGGGGCGCACGATCGGTCGGCCCTGGGATCGCTCGTCCTTCCACAGCGCCACCTTCTCGGGGACGACGTCGCCCAGCACGACGAAGCCGTGGCGGCGGTAGAACGCGAGGGCCCAGGTGGCCTTTTCCCAGACGCGGACGACGATCTGATCGAAGCCGTGGGCGCGCGCTTCGGTGTTGAGCTGAGCGAGGAGCTTCGTGCCGATGCCGAAGCGCTGGTAGTCCGGGTGGACCTGGAGATCGGCCAGGTACGCGACGCCGGGGGACTCGTCGCGCCAGGCCAGGAGCGCCACCGGGACGTGATCGGCCTCGGCGACGTGGACGCTGTGATGACGCACCAGGCCCGCGAGATCGGCCGCGGCGCGGACCGGGACCTCGGCCGCGTCGAAGCCCTTCGCGTGGTACATCGCGGCGCACTTCGCCTCGACCTGGAGCAGCTCGGGGACCTGGGCCTCCTGGAGGCCCGTCAGGCGCACTCGCTTGGGAGGCGTACGATCGTTGTTCTCGCTCATCGTGGTGGCTCCTTGAACGGTTACTCGAGGGATCCGAAGAGCTGCGCGACCACGTCGCCGTCGGCCGCGCTGAGCGGCACGAGCAAGGCGATCGCGGCGCCCACCGGGGGCGCGCCGGCGGCGTCGAGGGGCACGAGGCGGATCTCGCCGGCGCGGCCCGCGACCACCGCGACCCGATGCGCGAGCAGAGGCGCAAAGCGACGGCTGGTGGTCTCGGGCGCCTGCGGGTCGGGCGCCGCCATCAGCGCGGCGCGCTCGGCGTCGGTCCACTTCGTCACGGCGGTGCGCTCGGGCGCGGAGATCGGACCGGTCTGATCGTCGGGCGGGAGGTCGTCGATCGGCCGCGCGTGCAGGCCCGGATCGGTGCGCTCGTCGACGACCTCGGCCGTGGGAGCCGCCTCGGCGAGGACGCTCTGGAAGCTCTCTTCGTACTGCGGGACGTGGGGTCGACGGGGCGACGGCGTGGCGCGGATCGCCTGCAAAACCTGGGTGTTTTCGTCGAGATCGTCGAACGAGAGGCCGCCCTGCTGGGTCTGGAGGGCGAGCACCTCTTCGAAGGCGCGGCCGCTGCGGCTCGGCGGCGGGCGCTCGGTCGCGGCGGCCGGCGGCGTCGGCACCTTCGCGCCGGGACGCGACGCGACCGGGCGCGTGGGCACCGTGGTGGCCGGAGCGGCGGCGCGCGGCGGGGC
>JBDTXR010000598.1:0-4564 GCA_040006075.1 Byssovorax sp.
CGTGGAGGATCTGGCGATCGGCGTCGACGGGGATCGCGCGCGCGCCCTCGAGCACCCGGTCGACGTCGTTGCGCGTGACCTCGCCGCCGGCGATCGCCGCGACGCCGTCCGAGCTCTGGCAGCGGATGTGGCTGCCGGCGACGCCGGCGTACACGGTGCGGATCTCCACGCCGGCCATGGTCTGCGCGGCCTCGATCGCTTCCGAGATCGCGCGCACCGTCCAGTCGATGTTGGAGACGACGCCCTTGCGCAGGCCACGGCACGGCACGTTGCCGACGCCGAGGATGGTGATCCCGTCGGAGTCGACCTCGCCCACGACCGCGGTGACCTTGGTGGTCCCGATGTCCAGGCCGACGACAATCTCGGAGGTCTCGATACGGGTCTTCATTCGCATCCCAGCTCGTGCGGCGGGCTTCCTCGCGTAATCACCAGCCGTAGGTGCCATGACGCGTGGATCCGGGCCAAATTTTGCCGGGTGATTTGCCAGCGGTTTCGCGCGCTCATCGCATCCTCACCACGACGCGCTCGGGGTGCGCGTCGTTGTCGAGGAAGATCACCTGGGCGCTGGCCTTGCGGCGCGCGACCTCGCTCAGCACGCGCGAGGCCTCCTCGATCTTGTCGCGGTACGGCGGCATCCCGAGGTGGAGCGCGATGGCCTCCTTGCCGATGGTCACCGTGAGCACGCCGTCCTTCTCGAGGTGGAGCTCTTCCACCGGGTAGCGCTTGGCGATGCCGGTGCGCTCGAAGTCCTCGACCACGTCGAGCACGCGCTTCACCGCGAGCACCACGCCCGGGCGATCGCGCGCGACCTGCTCGGGCGTGATCCCGGTGACGACGGGGAGATCGCTGGGATCGTCCTCGCCGAGCTTCTTGAAGAGATCGCCGTCGCGGGTGGCGAGGTAGAGCTCGCCGCCGATCACCGCGGCCGCGTAGGCCTCGCGCTCGACCACGGTGATCGCCACCGTGGAGGGGAGCTTGCGGGTCACGGTGGCGCGCTCGATCCAGGGATCTTGCGCGAGCATCTGGCCGGCGCGGTTGAGGTCGAGGGCGAAGATGTTCTTGCCCACGGCGATGCCCGCGGCGTCGGCGACGGCGCCGGCGCTGCGGCGGCGCTCGCCCTCGATCTGGATCGTGCGGACCGCGAAGCGCGGGCTGGTGGTGACGTAGCGGCGCGCGCCCCAGGCCACGCCGATCGACGCCGCGAGGACCACGACCGCGCCGGCGACGAGCTGCAAACCCTTGGAAAAGCGGCTCTCGGTGCGCCTCGGCGCGGCGCCCGGCGGCGGGCGCACGGTGGTCGTCGCCGGCCCCGGGAGCGGCGAGTCGTCGCCCCCCATGATCGGATCCACCGGCGCGTCGATCACCTTTGATCGCGCCCTGGCCGGCTTGTTGCGGCGATTTCCCGAGGCGCTGACGCTCATGTCGGGGGCACCTCGAGCACCGCGGGAGGCACCGGCGTGCCGCCGCCGTTCTTGGCGTCGAGGCGCGCCTTGAGCGTGCGCACCGCGGCGTTGATGTCGCCGGCGCCGAGGGCGATCACCACGTCGCCGGGGCGCACGATCCGCTCGAGCGCCTCGGGGAGATCGAGCTTGTCGGCGATGTAGCTCGCGTCGTGGTGGCCGTGCTCGCGGATCGCTTGCACCAGCTTCTCGGCCGACGTCCCGGGGATCGGCGCCTCGCCGGCCGCGTAGATGTCGGTGACGAGGAGCACGTCGGCCTGGTTGAAGGCGCGCGTGAAGTCGTCGAAGAGATCGCGCGTGCGGGTGTGCCGGTGCGGCTGGAAGGCGACCACAATCCGGTGATTTTCCCCGGGGAAAGCGCGCTGCGCGGCCTCGATCGTGGCCTTGACCTCGGCCGGGTGGTGGCCGTAGTCGTCGACCAGGGTCACCCCGCCGGACTGACCGATCACCGTGAAGCGCCGCGCGACGCCGCCGAAGGTGGAGAGCGCCTGCTTGGTCACGTCGAGCGGGACCTCGAGCTCGTCGGCGACGGCGATGGTCGCGAGGCAGTTCAAGACGTTGTGCGCGCCCGGCATGCGGACGGTGAAGCCGCCGAGGGGCTCGCCGCGGCGGTAGGCGTTGAAGCTGGTCTCGAGGCCGCGGAACTGGATCCCGCGCGCCGCGTAGTCGGACTGCGGCGAGACGCCGTAGGTCACGTGGCGGCGCTGCACGCGCGGCAAGATGTCTTGCACGTGGGGGTGATCGAGGCAGAGCACCGCGAGCCCGTAGAACGGCACGCGCGCCGCGAACTCGACGAAGGCGTCCTTGATCTTCTCGTGCGAGCCGTAGTGATCGAGGTGCTCGGCGTCGATGTTGGTGACGACGGCGATCGTCGGCGTGAGCCGCAGGAACGACCCGTCGCTCTCGTCGGCCTCGGCCACGAGGAGGTCGCCGGCGCCGAGGCGCGCGTTGGATCCGAGCGCCGCCATCTTGCCGCCGACCACCACCGTGGGATCGAGGCCGGCGGCGCGGAGCACCGTGGCCACGAGCGAGGTCGTCGTGGTCTTGCCGTGCGAGCCGGCGATGGCCACGCCGTACTTCACGCGCATCAGCTCGGCGAGCATCTCGGCGCGGGTGATGACCGGGATGCCGAGCGCGCGCGCCTCGGTGATCTCGGGGTTCTCGGCGCGGATCGCGCTCGAGTAGACGACGACGTCGACCCCCGAGATGTTCTCGTAGCGGTGCCCGAGATCGATGCGCACGCCGAGCGTCTGGAGGCGACGCGTGGTGCTGCTCTCTTTCATGTCCGAGCCCGACACGTCGAACTCGAGCGAGCGGAGGATCTCGGCCAGGCCGCTCATCCCCACGCCCCCGATGCCGACGAAATGTACGTGCCGGACGCGTCCGCGAAACATCAGCTGGCCTCCTTCGCCCACGAGCCGTGGCGGGCGAGGTTCAAGAGATCCCGGGCGACGAAGAACGCCGCGTCGGGCTTGCCGAGCGCGCCGGCGGCCTTCGCCATGCGCACGCGCAGATCGGGATCGCGCGCGAGGCGAAAGAGCTCGTTGGCCACGCGCGCCGGCGTGGCGTACGACTGCTCGAGCGCGACGGCCGCGCCGAGCCGCGCGAGCGAGAGCGCGTTCTTGTGCTGGTGATCGTCGGCCGCGAACGGGTACGGGATCAGGATCGAGGCCCGCCCCACCGCGCAGAGCTCCGCGAGCGACGACGCGCCCGCGCGCTCGATCACCACGTCGGCGGCGCCGATGGCCTCGGCGACGTCGTCGATGAACGGGACGATCTGCGCGCGCGCGACGCCCTGCGCCGCGTAGAGCGCGCGGACCTCGGCCTCGCGATCGCGGCCGGTCTGATGAACGACGGCGACCTCGACGCCGCGGCGCGCGGCCTCGGCGATCGCCTTCGGGACGGTGGCGTTGAGGGCCACCGATCCCTGGCTCCCGCCGAGCACGAGCACGGTGATCGGGCCCGGCTTCGGCGCGTACGCCGCGGGCGAGAACGCGCGCCGGAGAGGCACGCCGCTGCGGCGCACGACGCTCGGGCGAAGGAAGCGCTCGGTCTCGGGGAACGCGAGGTAAGCGCGCGCCGCGAAGGGCGTGAGCAAGCGATTGGCGAGGCCGAGCACGCTGTTCGGCTCGAGCACCGTCACCGGAACCCCGGAGAAACGAGCCGCGAGCGACACCGGACCGGCCGCGTAGCCGCCGACCGAGAGCACCACGTCGGGGCGGATCCGCCGCACCAGCTCGCGCGCTTCGGGGATCGATCCGGCCGCGCGGGTGACGCCCTTGAGGAACGCGCGCACGCCGCCGCCGCGGAGCGGGAGCACGCGCAAGAGCTCGAGCTCGCCGCCGTGCTCGGGGATCACCCGCGCCTCGATCCCGCGCGAGGTACCGCAGTACACGACGCGCGCCGACGGCTCGAGCGATCGCACCGCGTCGCCGACGGCGATCATCGGGAACACGTGGCCCCCGGTCCCTCCGCCGGCGATGAGGATCGTCACCATCCCGCGCCCCCGACCGCGCCTTCGTCGGCGGACGTCGCGACCAGCGCCGAGGCGCTCGGCGCGTTGCGCTTCGTTCGCTCGCTCGATCCCGCGGCGGCCGTCGCGCTGCGCGGGCGGCTGATGCTGAGCAGGATGCCCGCGGCCATGGCGTTCACGAGCAGCGACGATCCGCCGTAGCTCAGGAACGGGAGCGTGAGGCCCTTGGTCGGGAAGATGGCCATCGCCACCGCGAGGTTGGTCAGCGACTGCACGCCGAACAGCGTCGAGATCCCGAACGCGAGGTAGCTGCCGTAGTCGTCCTGGGCCTCGAGCGCGATCTTCACGCCGCGCGAGACGATGAGCATGTACGCGGCGGAGAGGCCGAGAATACCGAGGAAACCCAGCTCCTCGCCGACGATCGCCGAGATGAAATCGGTGTGGGCCTCGGGCAGGTAGAGCACCTGCAAGCCGCGCCCGAGGCCGAGCCCCGAGAAGCCACCGGAGCCGAAGCTCATCACCGACTGGAAGGGCTGGTAGGCGATGTCGTTGCGGTTGTTCTCCATGTCCATGAACGCGAGGTAGCGCTTGAAGCGGTACTCGCTGAACCGGACCAGGAAGACCGCGCCGA
>JBDTXR010000599.1:0-4521 GCA_040006075.1 Byssovorax sp.
GATGCAGGCCGATCTCCGCGCGATCATTCGCCCCTCGTTTTTCCGGGCCGGCGGCGCGATCGGGTTCGCTCACGAGGGCGCGCTCCCCGCCGCGCTGACCTCGGGCACGGCCAACAACCTGGTCTCGCGCGAGCACTGGGCCGGCGTCGCCCTGAAGGACGATCAGCTCTTGATCCGCGCCGGCCGCATGAACCTCCCGTTTGGCATCCGGAACATCGACCACACGCTCTGGGTGCGCAAAAACACCTTCACCGACATCAACAGCGCGCAGCAACACGGCGTCTCGTTCGCCTACAACGGCGACTCGGTCCGAGGCGAGGTGATGGGGATCCTGGGGAACTTCCAGATCCACCCCGACGCTTACCGCAAGCGCGGCGCGGTGGGCTTCCTCGAATACACCCTCTCTCCGCACTACACGGTCGGGGTCAATGGGCTCTTCACGACTGCCCTCCTCGACTCGCTCACCGGTACCACGATGCGGCGCGGCTCGGCCGGGATCTTCGGCCGCGGCAGCCCGACCTTGCCGCTGGTGCTCATGGCCGAGGCCGATATGCTCATGAACGCTCCCGCGGCGACGAAGATCTCGCTCGGGATGGTGGGGATGCTCCAGGCCGACTACGAGCCCAAGCAAGGCATTCACGTGCTGGGCACCGGCGAGATCCGCGCGGACAGCACGGGGGTCTCGGGGGGCGGCTGGCTCGGCGCGGCCTGGTTCTTCCTCCCCCACGCCGACGCGCGCATCGACGGGATCCTCCAGAGCGTCGCGGCCTCGGGCGGGCCGAGGTCGCTCGTTACATCGTTTATTGGCCAGCTCCACTTTTTCCTCTGAGGCTGTGAAGATGCGTTGGTTCGCAAGCACGGCTGCTCTCGCCGGCACCCTTCTTTTCGCGGGAGCGGCGTCGGCTTCGCCCAATTACCCCGACACGGTCAAGAGCCACCTTTCCCTCGGGAGCGCCCCCGAGTGCGCGCTCTGCCACAGCGGCGGAATGACGGGCCTCGGCACCGTCAACACCCTCTTCGGCACCACGGCCCGCACCAAGTACAACCTCACTCCGGGGGACACGGCGCTGCTCACGTCGGTGCTCGACAAGATGAAGGCCGACGGCGTCGACAGCGATGGTGACATGGTCGGCGACATCGACGAGCTCATCGCCGGGACCGATCCCAACGTGGCCGGCGGCGGCAAGGTGGTGGCCAAGCCCGACCTCACGTATGGATGTGCGGCCACCGTGGCTCCGGGCGGTCCCATCCCCTCTTCGGGAGCCGCGCTGGGCCTGGCGCTCGTCGCCGCGATCGCCGTCGTCCGTCGGCGTCGGGGCTTCGTCCGAGCCTCGAATCGATCGCTGTACCCGGCCCTCGCCGCCGCCGCGGCCGTCGCGCTGATTGGCTGTTACGACGTATCCTACGTGAGCTCCGACGTCTGCGCAGCAGGCCTGGCGTGGACGGGCGGCGACAGGGCCTCTCCGAACATGCACCCCGGTGTGGCCTGCATCGATTGCCACGCCCAGAACGGCGGCCCGAAGTACACCCTCGCGGGGACGGTGTTCGCGGCCAAGGCCAACGACGACTGCCTCGGCGCCAAGGACACGTCGATCGTCATCACCGGCGCCGACGGCAAGGTGATCACCATCGCCGGCAACGAGGCGGGCAACTTCTACTCCGAGCTCGCCGTCAAGATGCCTTACCAGGCCCGGATCGTCTCGGGGGGCAAGAGCAAGATCATGCTCGGTGCGCAGTCGACCGGCGACTGCAACAGCTGCCATACGGTCGCCGGCGCCAACGGTGCTCCGGGCCGGATCACCCTGCCTTAGGGTTGTGGAGCACCTGGGCCTCATCGCGGCGTGGGGCACGGCCGTCACGGAGAGGCCGGCACCCACGACGCCGCGGGGCGCACCCTGCTCCCCCTGATCGCGCGACGAACGGGGGCGAGGGAGAAAATGGCACGCGGCCCCTCTCGAACCTCTTGACAGACCGGGCGGTTTCCTTCAGTTTCCCGCCCCCCGACCCCACCCCCCTCGCCCATCGGACCCCGGCCATCGCGCCGGGCTCCAGGGGTCGAGCGCAACGCGAGGACGTCATGGCAAAGAGCGACATCACCGGTAAGCGCAAGCTGCTTGCCCAGAACGTATCCCACTCGAACATCAAGACGAAGCGCTGGCAGAACGTCAACATCCAGACGCGCCGCGTCTGGGTGCCCGAGCTCGGCCGCTTCGTCACGCTCCGTCTGACGACGCGCGACATCCGCACGATCGACAAGGTCGGCGTGACGGCGTACGCGAAGCGCTACGGCGTGTCGCTGTAACGCAGGCGACCCTCGCGCGAGCGAGGGATCCAGGGCGAGCCTCGAGCTACGAGGTTCGCTCGAAGACGAGGCGCAGAGGACATCCTTTGCGCCTCGTGCCGTTTGTTCGCCCCGGGTCCGGATCCGAGTCCGAGCCGATCGCGGCTCAGCCTTCGGTGAAGGCGCTACGGCCCTGGCGCTCGTCGCTCGTCGCGGCGACGGCCATGCGGGCGTCTTCGCGGCCTCGCAGCTCGGCAAGCGCGGTCTCCAGAGCCTGGCCGCTCGCGAGGCCTTCCAGGGCCTCGGCGTGGAGGGTGGCGACGCCCGTGAGGCCTACCGCGGCCCAGAAGCCCTTGCGGCCGAGCAGCGCGATGGGCGCGCACGACGCGAGCGGGGTGCCGGGGGCGAGGCGCGTCACGCCGCGGAGCACGGGGACCGCGTCGCGCGCGAGCGTGATCCCGAGCTCGGGAACGACGATGCCGGCGCTGGAGGGCGCGTAGGCGATGGCCGCGACGATGCCGCGACCGTCGCAGGCCACGACGGCCTCGGCGCCCGCGGCGGAGCCTTCTGCGGGCGCCCACGGGGAGGTGAAGACGTTCGCGCCCGACGCGAGCTGGGTGGTGACGGCGTCGGTCTCGGCCGGGCGCGCCTCTTCGAGATCGCGCTCGGTGAGCATCCCGCCGGCCACGCTGCCGCCGGCCGCGACGAGGGCGCGCGCGACCTCGGTCGATCGGAGCGCGAGCACGCCCGACGCTCCGACGCGGCGGATCAAGCCCGCGCGTGACTTCTCGTCCTGCGCGTCGGCGGCGGCGACGCCCGCGCGGGTGAGCACCGAGAGCGAGGTGCGACCGCGGTGGCCGTGGAGCAGCACCAGCATGGCGATGGTGCGCGGGGCCGCGGCGTAGGCGGCGTCGGGGATGGCCGCGTCGGCGACGAAGCCCCGCGGGCGCGCTGATCCGAGGCCGGGCTGCGCCGATCGTCCGTCGTACGCGCGCGCGCCGGCGCCGGTGCCCGCGACGAGCGCGACCGCGGGCGCGAGGAGCACGCCGGGGCGCTCGCCCGCGGCCGCGAAGAAGCCGGCGATCACCGCGTCGACGGCGGTGCCGCCCTCGGCGAGGATCTCGGCCGCGGCCGCGCGCGCGGCGACCGAGCTCGCGGAGGACGCGGCGGCGCGGAGGCTCACTGCTCTTCGTCCTCGGCGACGAGCGTCGGCACCGAGGGTCGCACCACGAGCGGGCCCGCCGATCGCGCGCCCTTCTTCACGAGCGCCGCGGTGAGCGCCGTCTTCACGCGCTGCGCTTCGCCCGGCGCGCCGTCGACCACCACGAACGCCTCGCGCCGCTTGCGCAGCCGATCGGCCACCTTGTCGAGCGTGGCCGATCCGAGCGCGGCCGATTTGCCGAGCGCGCGGAGGCGCGTGTACGCGATGGGCCCGTTGGGCAGCGCGTCGCGGGCCGCGTCGAGCACCGGCAGCACGCCGATCGATCGCGCGGTCTCGAGCACGTCTTCGCGCTCCCACATCCCCTGCGCTTCCCAGCAGCGGACGATGCCCTCGGGCGCGATCTTCTCGAACACGGCGGCGAGGCGCTTCCGGTTGGTGGCCGTCGGCCGCACGGTCGCCGGCGTCATCAGCACCACGCAGCGAGCCTCGACGGCCGAGGCGATCTCGAGCGACTCGGCGAGGGCCGCGTCGAGCGCGGGGCCCGGCGTGAGATCGCCGACGGCCTTCGGCAGCACGACGCTGAACACGAAGCCGGGGCCCACGATCTTGCGCCACTTTCGCAGCGTCCCGGGTCGCGGCACCGTGGTGTCGACCGGCCGGAGCTCGAGCAAGTCGAAGCGCGTTTTGTACTTTTCGAGATCGCCCTGGAGGGCGGGGAGTCCGACGAGGAGGCGGGCCATCGCGTGCCTCTTTACTCGAAGTGGAACCACTGCGTGGGGTTGTTGCGCACGAAGATTTCCATCTCGCTCATCACCTTCCGGGCAGCCGCGTCGAGATCGGCCTCCGCCGGGCGGCGGGGGAGGCGGATCGGTTCGCCGAGAACGACCTCGTACTCCATGTAGCCAAGGCGGCGCGTGAAAACGGGGACGATCGGGGCGCCGCTGACGGCGGCGAGCCGGAGCGGACCCTCGGGCACTTCGAACGGAGATCCGAAGAGCTCGACCTTGCGGCCGCGCATCCCCTGTGGAAGCCGATCCATCTGCACCGCGACGACCCCGCCCTTGCGCAGGTGCGAGAG
>JBDTXR010000600.1:0-4499 GCA_040006075.1 Byssovorax sp.
GACCGCAGCGGCCCCGCTCGCGAAGCGGGTGCCGAAGAAGGTCGCCGCGAAGAAGGCGGCCGCGAAGAAGCCGCCGAGCGTCGCAGCGAGCCGTAAATCGAAGGCGATTTCGCTCGCGCGGGACACCTATGCGCGGCTCCGGCTGGCGCACCCCGAGGCCCACTGCGAGCTCGATCACCGCGATCCGTTCACGCTCCTGGTCGCCACGGTGCTCAGCGCGCAGACCACCGACGTGCTGGTGAACAAGGTCACGCCGCACCTGTTCGCGAAGTACCCCGACGCCCGATCGCTCGGCGCCGCCGAGGCCGCCGACGTCGCCCGCCTGCTCATGGAGCGCGGGATGGGGATGTACAACCAGAAGGCGAAGAACATCGTCGGCCTCGCGCGCCTCCTGGTCGAGCGCCACGGCGCCGGGGTACCGCGCACGCTGGCCGAGCTCGTCGAGCTGCCCGGGGTCGGCCGCAAGACGGCCAACGTCGTCCTCGGCGTGGCCTTCGGCATGCCCGAGGGCGTCGTGGTCGACACCCACGTCATGCGCCTCTCGCAGCGCCTCGGGTGGACCCGGCACCGCGAGCCCGGGCCGATCGAGATCGATCTCTGCAAGATCTTCCCGCAGCGAGACTGGGACATGCTCTCCCACACGCTGATTTTTCACGGGCGCCGGGTCTGCTTCGCGCGCAAACCTGCGTGCGCCGGGTGCGTCGTGAGCGACGTTTGCCCGAGCGCGTTCAACGCCGAGAACGTGGGCCGAAAGGCACAGCGACGCCGGACCTGACCGATGGCCAAGAAGACTGCTCCCGCCGCCCCCAGCTACCAGCCTGTCGCGATCGCGACCCCGGCGCGCGAGCCGGACTTCATCGAGATCATCGGCTCGACCGAGCACAACCTCGACATCGATCGCCTGGAGATCCCCAAGCGGCAGCTCGTGGTCTTCACCGGCGTCAGCGGCTCCGGCAAATCCAGCCTGGCGTTCGACACCCTCTACGCCGAGGGGCAGCGGCGCTACGTCGAGACGCTGAGCGCCTACGCGCGGCAGTTCCTCGGGCAGCTCGATCGGCCGCACGTCGAGCACCTCCGCGGGCTCTCGCCCACCATCGCGATCGAGCAGAAGAGCGCCTCGGGCAACCCCCGCTCCACGGTCGGGACCATCACCGAGATCTACGACTACCTGCGCGTGCTCTACGCCCGCGTCGGCGAGCAGTTCTGCCACCTTTGCGGCCAGCGCGTGACCGCGCAGAGCGCCGATCAGATCGTCCGCGAGATCCTGGAGCAGCCCGAGGGGACCAGGCTGGTCTTCCTCTCGCCGGTCGTCGACCACCGCAAGGGCGAGTTCCGCGAGACCTTCGAAGAGCTGCGCGGGCGCGGCTTCTCGCGGGTGGAGATCGACGGCAAGATTGTCACTCTCGATCCCGACGATCTGCCGAAGCTCGACAAGAAGCTCAAGCACACCATTCGCCTCGTCGCCGATCGGGTCACTGTCACCCTGGCCGATCGCGGGCGGATCGCCGAGAGCGTCGAGATCGCCTTGAAAGAAGGCAAAGGCGAGATGCTGGTGGCCTTCTCCGACGGGAAGTCAGACGGGAAGTCAGACGGCAAGAGAGAGCCAGTCGCCTACAGCGAGCTCCGCACCCACTGCGGCCACAGCTTCCCTGCCCTCACCCCCGCCAGCTTCTCGTTCAACGGCCCTCTCGGGATGTGCAACGCGTGCAACGGGCTTGGAACCAAGCTCGAGGTCGATCCCGAGCTGGTGATCCCCGATCCCTCGCTCTCGATCCGCGGCGGGGCGATCGCCCCCTGGGCCACGGCGATGGCCCGCGGCGAAGGGTGGACGTTCCGGATCGCCGACGCCGTCGCCAAGGCCTGCAAGGTCAACCTCGACACGCCCTGGAGCAAGCTCGGAAAGGCCAAGCAAGACGCGGTGCTCACCGGCCTCGAAGGGCAGAAGATCGCGGTCTCCTGGGGCAAGGAGGGCAGCGAGAGCCATGGCACCTTCGGCATGAAGTTCGAGGGCGTGATCCCCGGGCTGATGCGGCGGTACCAGCAGGCCAGCTCGGATCAGGCCCGCGAGCACTTCCGCGTCTTCATGAGCGAGCGCGGCTGTGACGCGTGCAAAGGCCTGCGCTTGCGGCCGGAGTCGCTCGCCGTGCGCGTCGGCGGCACCAGCATCTCCGACGTGACCGAGATGACGGTCCGCCGCGCCGCGGAGTACTTCGGCGGCCTCGATTTACCGGGCAACCAGCGCACCATCGCCGTGGGCGTGCTCCGCGAGATCGACGCGCGCCTCTCGTTCCTGCTCAACGTCGGGCTCGATTACCTCACGCTCAGCCGCGCCGTGCCCAGCCTCAGCGGCGGCGAGGCCCAGCGCATCCGCCTCGCCAGCCAGCTCGGGAGCGAGCTCAGCGGGGTGATGTACGTGCTCGACGAGCCCAGCATTGGACTCCATCAACGCGACAACCAGCGGCTGATTGCCACTCTCCGGCGCCTGCGCGATCTCGGCAACAGCGTGGTCGTGGTCGAGCACGACGAGGAGACCATCCGCGCCGCCGACCACGTGGTCGACTTCGGGCCGGGCGCCGGGCACCTGGGTGGCAAGGTGCTCTTCAGCGGCACTCCCGCCGATCTCGAGAAGGATCCCCGGAGCCTGACCGGCGCGTACATGTCCGGGAAAAAGCGGATCGAGAAGCCCACCAGGCGCCGCTCGCCGAAGGGCGAGATCGCCATTCTCGGCGCCAGGGAGCACAACCTCCGCGACATCGACGTACGGTTTCCGCTCGGGGTCCTGACGGCGATAACCGGCGTCAGCGGCGCGGGCAAGAGCTCGCTGGTGAATGGCATCCTGCTCCCGGCGCTGAGCCGCGCGCTCTACCGCTCCAGCGAGAAGATCGGCGCGCACCGCGGGATCGAGGGCATCAAGCAGATCGACAAGGCCATCGCCATCGATCAGAAGCCGATCGGCCGCACGCCCCGCTCCAACCCGGGCACGTACACCAAGGCCTTCGACTTGATCCGCGACATCTTCGCCGATTTGCCCGACTCCCGCGCTCGCGGCTACACCGGCGGTCGCTTCAGCTTCAACGTCAAGGGAGGCCGCTGCGAGGCCTGCCACGGCGACGGGGTGGTGAAGGTCGAGATGCATTTCCTCGCCGACGTCTACGTGCCTTGCGAGGTCTGCGAGGGCAAGCGCTACAACGCCCAGACGCTCTCGGTGCGCTGGAAGGGCAAGAGCATCGCCGACGTCCTCGCCAGCAGCGTCGAAGACTGCCTGGAGCTGTTCGGGAGCTTCCCTGCCCTGCGGCGCGTGCTTCAAACACTCATCGACGTGGGCCTGGGTTACATGAAGATTGGCCAGGCCGCCACCACCCTGAGCGGCGGCGAGGCCCAGCGGGTGAAGCTCTCGCGCGAGCTCGGGAAATCGCAGACCGGCAAGACGTTCTACGTCCTCGACGAGCCCACGACCGGCCTGCATTTCGAGGACATCGCCAAGCTGCTGGTGGTCTTGCAAAGGCTGGTCGACGCCGGCAACACCGTGGTGGTGATCGAGCACAACCTCGACGTGATCAAGTGCGCCGACTGGGTCATCGATCTCGGCCCCGAGGGCGGGGCGGGCGGCGGGCGGATCATCGCCGAGGGGACGCCCGAGGAGGTAGCCCGGAACAAAGCGTCGTTCACCGGGGAGTTCCTCGCGCCGCTCCTGGCGCGCGAGCCCAGGGTGGCGGCGGCGGCGAAGAACGAGGTAAAAGGGACGGTTCCCGCGGCGGCGCCCGCAAAGAAGCGGGCCGCGCGCGGTCGCGAGGGCGCGCCTCGGGCCTGAGGCCGCGTCCACGAAGAGGATCGAACCATGCCCGAGAAGCTCGACGCCGAGACGCTGCAACGGATCCTCGACGAGGTACCCGGCGCGCCCTGGGTGGTCCGCCGCGACCCGGGCACCGGGTCCTCGGCGTGGCTCTACCGGAGCCCCCAGCTCGCCGAGACCTACGCGCTCACCGAGGCCGAGATGCAGGGCTCGCCCCTCGACCTGATCCAGCGGCTGCCCACGGACGAGGCCGCCGCGCTCCACCAGCGGCTGACAGCCGCGATGGCCACGCTGAGCCCGATGGGCTGGTTCCAGCGCGTCGCCCTCCCCGAGCAGCAGGTCCGCTGGGTCGAGACCCGGGTGCGCTTCCAGCGCGAGGAGAGCGGGGCGCTCCTGGTCTTCGGCCAGTCCTTCGACGTGACCGAGCAGAAGCGGGCGGAGAACCTCTACCGCGAGGCCATCGACGCCCTCCCCGCCGTCGTCTTTGCCATGACGCCCGAGGGCCAGCTCCCCATCTTCAACCGCGCCGCCAGGGAGTTCGTGGGCACCTCCCCGGCGGTCGTCGACGGCGGCGCCGAGCGCCGCTACGGGATGTTCCGCACCGACGGCGTGACGCCCTTCCACCACGAGGAGTCGCCGGTCGTCCGCGCCCTCCGCGGCGAGGAGGCCCCCATCGTCGAGGTGATCGTCAAGAACCCCCAGCGCG
>JBDTXR010000601.1:0-4495 GCA_040006075.1 Byssovorax sp.
GGCGGCACGCTGCGCGCGCTGATGGCGGGAGAGCGCGCGCAGCGGCCGATAGCGCTGTTCGACGTCACCGGCCTCGAAGCCCGCGTCGCCGCGGAGGTGACGGGCTTCCGCGTCGGCGACGTCGCGCCCGCGGGCGAGGCCGAGCGCTGGTCGCGCAGCGACGCGCTCGCTGTCGTCGCCGCGCGCGAGGCCCTTGCCGAGGCCCGGCTCACGCGCGGGACGCCGGTCTCGCTCATCGTCGGCGCGACGACCGGCGGGGCCTTCGAGACCGAGCACCTGCTCGTGGCGATGCTGCGGGATCCCACGCTCGTGCCGCCGCGATCGCGCCTCCTCCCGCACCCGATCTCGGCGACCGCCGATCGCCTGTGCGAGGCCGCGTGGCCCTTCGATCGCACGCTCACGCTCACCAGCGCTTGCTCCAGCGGCGCCAACGCGATCGCGCTCGCAGACGCCTGGATCCGCGCCGGCCGCGCCTCGCGGGTGCTCGTGGGCGGGACGGACGCGCTCTGCCGCCTCACCTTCGTTGGCTTCAACCTGCTCGCGGCGATGGACCCCGCGCCGTGCAAGCCGTTCGACGCGCGCCGCGCGGGGATGAACCTCGGTGAGGGCGCGGCCTTCCTCCTGCTCGAGCGCGCGGACGAGGCGCAGGCGCGCGGCGCCGTCCCGATCGCCGAGCTCGCCGGCTGGGCGATCGGCTCCGAAGGAAAGCACATCACCCAGCCCGAGCCCGACGGCACCACCGCCGCGCGCTTGATGCGATCCGCGCTCGCGCGCGGCCGGATTGATCCCCGCGACGTCGGCTACATCAACGCGCACGGGACCGCGACAGTGCACAACGATCGCGCCGAGTGCGCCGCGCTGCACCTCGCGTTCGGCGAGAGCCTCGCGACGATCCCGGTATCCTCGAACAAGGGACAGATCGGCCACACGCTCGGCGCCGCGGGCGCGATCGAGGCGGCGATCACCGCGCTTTCGCTGCGCGACGGCGTCGTCACGCCCACCTGCGGCCTCGTGGATCCAGACCCTCTCTGCGACGCGCAGCACGTCCTCGATCGCGGGCGTCACCATCGCTTCCGCGCCGCGATCTCCAGCTCGTTTGGCTTCGGTGGCAGCGACACGGTCCTGGCGATCACCGAGCCCGGCGTCTTCGAGGAGCCGCTCGCTCCACGCGATCTCACCCGCCGTCGCCTGGTGATCACCAGCGCTTCGACCCACGGCCCCGCGGGCCTGCAAGACGCTCCGGGATCGGCGAATTACCTCGATCCCGGGCCGGCGCCGGCACCCGGCGCGTCACCGTTCACTCCCGAGGATCACCTCGATCCCGGTCGCGCGCGTCGCCTCGACGAGCGGGCCGCGCGGCTCACCGCGACCGTAGCGCACGCGCTCGGCACAGCCGTCCTCCCCGACCGCGCTCGGGTGGGTCTCGTCAACGGCGTCGGGCTGCGCGCGCTCGAGACCGCGCAGTTCCTCGCGCCGATCTTCGAGCAGGGGTGGCGCGCCGGTAAACCCGCGATCTTCCCGAGCCTTCTGCTCTCCTCGCCCGCCGGCCACGCCTCGGTTTACCTCGGCCTCCACGGGCCGGTCTTCACGACGTCCGACCTCGCTGCCTCGCCGGGAACGGCGGTCGCGTGCGCCGCGGATCTGATCGTCGCGGGCGAGGCCGACGCCGTCGTCGCGAGCGGGGGGACGGCAGTCGATCGGCTGTTCGATCAAGCGCTCGGGCCGGCTTGCCTCGACAGCGCGACGTGGCGAGCGCCGCGCACCGAGGGAACGAGCGCTGTGGTGATCGAGACCGAAGAGCACGCGGCCTCTCGGGGCGTGGGGGCGATCGCGGTCCTCGCCGGGTGGTGGTCCGGGGTCACACTGAAAGAGTGGTTACCACCGGCTCCAGCGCAGAGCGCTAGAGCGATTGTCGTGCTCTCGCGCGAGGATGAAACGCTGGTGGCCTATCTCGGCGAGCGCGGCTGGGCGGGGGCGCGGGTGATCCTCGTGGCCCCGCGGTCAGGCGATCACGAGGCGGTAGGTGGAATTGCGCTGGCGGCGGCGGTGGGCGCCCTCGCCGCGGGGAGAGTCGATGAGGCCCTGGTCGTCGAAAGGACGCCGGGGCGCTGGACAGCCACGCTGCTGGGACGCGCGCTATAGCGCCTGGCTGCACGGGCTAATCCCAGGATAGCTTCCGTGTCCGGGATTTCCTGGCGAGGAATCGCGTGCTCTTCGCCTGGCTCGAGCCGTGCCGGTGGAGGACGCGCGGACCTACCTCAAGCAGCAACCGGTCAAGCATGCCGACGAGACGGGGTCAGTCGTTCCAGGAGGCTCATCGTTCGGCGCGGTCGTCCTTCGGGCGAGAGGCCTCCCGGCTGCTGGGCTCCGCGCCGGAGGGGAGCGCATGTTCGTCGCGGCGCGGCGCCGGGGCAAGCTCCGCGCGCCGGCTCGCCTTCTCGCGCGGGCGCCCTACAGTGGCCCGCCATGAAGACCCTCACTGTCGACGTCTGGTCCGACATCGCGTGCCCCTGGTGCTACGTGGGCAAGCGCCGCCTCGAGGCCGCGCTCGCCGGGTTCCCCGAGCGCGCCAGCGTCAAGGTCGTGTGGCACGCGTTCGAGCTCGATCCCGCCGCGCCGGCGATCCGCGACGACTCGCAGAGCTACGCCGAGCGGCTCGCGCGCAAGTACGGATCGAGCGTCCCGCGCGCTCACGAGATGCTCAAGACCATGACCGACACCGCCGCCAAAGACGGCCTCGACTTCCATTTCGAGCGGGTAAAATCGGGCAACACCTTCGACGCCCACCGCCTGATCCACCTCGCGCAGGAGCGCGGCGTGCAGGACGCCGTGAAGGAGCGGATGCTCCGCGCCTACATGACCGAGGGCGCGCCCATCGGCGATCGCGACACGCTCGTTCACCTGGCCGAGGAGGCCGGGCTCGACGCCGAAGAGGCCCACACCGCGCTCGTCACCGACGCGTACGCCGCCGACGTGCGCGCCGACGAAGAGCAGGCGCGCGCCCTCGGGATCAGCGGGGTCCCGTTCTTCGTCATCGGCGGCTACGGCGTCTCCGGCGCGCAGCCGGCCGACGCCTTGCGCAGCGTGCTCGCCCGCGCATGGAGCGAGACGAACGAGACGGCCGACGCAGACGCCCTCGCCGAAGGCGCCGCGTGCGGGCCGGACGGGTGCGCCTGAGCCGCACGCCTGTCGCTCCGATGTCACCGGATTGCTTCGAGGCGACCAGATCGCACGTTCACGGCCTGTCCTGACTGTTGACTGCGGCATCCTCAGGGGCAAGGATCGGCGGCCAATGCCCCGTCTCCTCGTCGCCGCCGCAACGTCCGCCTTTCTCGTCGCGGTGGCGGCGCCGGCGCTTGCCGACAAAACGCCGGACGCCGCGCAGATCCGGCAGGCCGCGGAGCAGTTCGACGCCGGCGTCATCGCCTACAAGCAAAAGGACTTCGAGGGCGCCGCCTCGCGCTTCGAAGCGGCGGACGCCGCGGTCCCCGGCGCCAAGACGCTGCGCCAAGCGATCCGCGCGCGCATGGAAGCCGGGCAGGGGGCCCGCGCGGCCACGCTCTCGGCGCAGGCGATCGAGCGGTATCCGGGCGACGACGCCACGACGAAGCTCGCGAAAGACACCATCGCCAAGGTCGAGCCCCTGGTCCACAAGGTCAACGTCAGCTGCGCCTCGCCGTGCGTGCTCGCGCTCGGCACCCGCTCGGTCCCGGGCGAATCGAACACGCGGTGGACGGTCTACGTCGATCCGGGCAAGACCACGCTC
Organism: Byssovorax sp.; assembly: GCA_040006075.1. GTDB lineage: Bacteria > Myxococcota_A > Polyangia > Polyangiales > Polyangiaceae > JANYGI01. The sequence continues at coordinate 3,767 of JBDTXR010000601.1, forward strand.
AGCGCCAGCTTCTTCGGCGGCTCGTCCAGCGCACCCCAGGAAATCAACGCCACGGGCGGGAAATCCAGCGATTTTCGCTTCGAGCCCGAGGAGAAGAAGGCCACTCCGAAGCCGGTCCCGATCCCCGTTCCTGGCTCGGACCCGCCGCCTCCTGCGGGCGAGCTGCCGCCGGAGACACCGCCGGACGACGGCGCGCCGAAGAAGAAGCCCTCGGGCATCCATCCGGCCGCGTTCATCGTCTCCGGCATCGCCACGCTGGGCCTCGGCGGGGTCACGATCTGGAGCGGGCTCGACACCAAGAACAACCCCGGTGTCGACGCGGTGAAGGCCCAGTGTGCCGGCCAGGGCGAGACCTGCCCCGCGTACGTGGAAGGCCGTAAAAAGCAGACCCGGACCAACATCTTCATCGGCGCGACCGCCGGCGCCGGCGCGATCACCGTGGTCCTCGCGATCCTCACCAGCTGGCACGGCAACAAGAAGGTCCCGGGCCCGACGGCGGAGCCCACGGCCCTGATCACCGACCACGGCGCTGTCCTCGGCGCCGTCGGCACGTTCTGAGGCAGAGCCGCGCATGGCCAAGGTCAAGCTCCTCGATCCGTCGGACACCAAGCGAAGGCTCGATCGCTACGAGCTGATCGGCGAGCTGGCGTCGGGGGGCATGGCCACGGTGTACCTGGCGCGGCTCGCCGGCGTCGGCGGGTTCCAGCGCTTCGTGGCGATCAAGCGCCT
>JBDTXR010000602.1:0-4468 GCA_040006075.1 Byssovorax sp.
CCTCGAAGAAGTCGTAGGCGCCGCCGGAGCAGCCGGTGCCGCGCATGTTCACGCTGACCGTGGCGTAGCCCATCATCGCGGCGATGAGCGAGCTCTCGTCGCTCGGCGCGTCGCAGAGCACCGGGAAATCGCCGCAGAGGAACTTGTAGTCGCCGATGGGCTCGCCGGGCTTGCCGGGCGAGTAGCCCGAGTAGTTGACGACGGTGGGATACGGCCCCTTGCTCGCGGGGCCCGGGAGGGTGATGAACGCCGCGAGCTTCGTCCCGTCGCGGGTGGTGAGGTACTGGTAGCCGGCGACCAGCTTCTGGCCGGAGTAGAACTCGGGCTTGGGCAGGCTGCCCGGGATGGTGGTGACCCGGATCGGCGTCACGACCCCGGGCGGCGACGTCGCGGGGGTCTTGACCGAGTAGCCCTCGCCGGCCGGGACGTGGCGAAAGACCAGGCTCCCTTGCTCGTCGGCGGTGCCGGAGTCGATCAGCTTGTCGGCGGCGTCGCGGACCTCGAGCTTGGCGCCGATCGGGGCCTTCCACACGTCGATCTGCTCGACGCTCCCGCGCACCTGGAACGGCCCGGACTCTCCGCCGCCTCCTCCGTTGCCCCCGGTGCCTCCACCCGCACCCGAGGTGCTGGTCGAGGCGCCGGTGGTGGTCGCGGGATCTGCGCCGCACCCGAACGCGAAGAGTAACGCCGCCGAGACCCAGGCTATGTTCCGCCGCATGATCCGCAGATTGCCCGGGAGCTTCGCAAGATGCAATGGCCGGGCGACGCGCGTCGGTGATTGGTGCGACGACGTCCGCCGGCCGCCGACATCGAAGCCCCGCCGACGCGACGCGTGACCCGGGGACGACGACCTCCCCTCTCCTCTCGTGCGTCACCGCGATCGAGATCGCGATCGAGATCGAGAGGCGCGCGCTCGCCGGGGTCGCGCATGCTACTCCCCCTCTCGTCATCTGCGTTAGTCTTCCGCGCACGAGCGGCGATCATGGCTCCGATTTGTCCTGTTTCGCCGCTGGCGAGCCTCGAAAAATGGCCGCTTTCCGGCGTGATGTTTTACCTTGACGAACCCCGGGTAACTCCGCAGCATAAAAATCTTCGCATCCGACTCGTGGAGGCCTCCGTGCAACTCTCCCGATTCCTCGTGACCTACGAGTCCGTCCGTACGAACGAGCACGTGCTCTACAACGTCCTCTCGGATCGCTATGTCGGGTTGAACGACGCCGCCCTCGCGTCCATCGCGCGATCCACCGCGGGATCCGGCGACGAGGACGACGAGGCCATCGCCGGCGAGCTCGCCTCGCAAGGCTTCCTCGTCGACGATCGCGCCCACGACGACCGGCATTTGCGCGAGCACCTCGCCCGCGTGGCGCGGAGCGAGCCAGGCGTCATGTCAATCACGTTCATGCCCACGCTGGCGTGCAACCTGGCCTGCACCTATTGCTTCCAGAAGGGCTCTCCGGCCTACAACACCATGTCGCGCGAGACGGAGGAGCAGTCAATCGAGTTCATCCTCCGCAAGGTCGACGAGGCCGGCAGTCGCGAGCTCCGGATGGAGTATTTCGGCGGCGAGCCCCTGGCCCGCAAAGACGTGGTGCTCCGCACGGCGGAGATCTTGAGTCGATCCATGGCGGCGCGCGGCGGCGTCTTCTCGTGGCACATCATCACCAACGGGGTAAACCTCGATCTCCCCTTCGTCGAGGCCATGAACCGCTTCGGTCCCGGCGGGATCAAGGTCACCCTCGACGGCGACAAGGAGACTCACGACCAGGCTCGGGTCTACCGCAGCGGCAAAGGCAGCTTCGACGTGATCTTCGAGAACCTCACCGCGGTCGCGGGCCACGTGCGGCTCGACCTCGGCGGCAACTTCCTCCCCGGCCAGCAAGAGAGCTACACGCGCCTGATCGAGCGCCTCGATCAGGCCGGGATCCTGAAGAAGCTCAGCGCGGTGAAGTTCAAGCCGGCTCAGGCCACCGCGAAGAACGATCTCGGCACCTGCGCCGGCGGCTGCGGGAGCGCCAAGGAAGAGACCGAGACGCTGCTGCTGCTCGACCGCCTGGTCCGCAAGAAGCGCCCCGAGCAAAAGACGAGCGAGACCCTCGACGGCCTCGTCGCCGGCCCGTGCGAGCTGCACTGGGACAACAGCTACATCCTCGATCCTGACGGCCTGGTCTACAAATGCCCGGCCGTCGCCGGGAGGCCCGAGGTCGCCGTCGGAACCGTGCGCGACAACGCGCTCAAGGGCGCTCCGCTGCTCGAGCTTCGCCCGTGGGAGAAGTGCGGCGACTGCGCGTATCTCCCGGTCTGCGTCGGCGGGTGCCTGGGCGGCCAGTACCTCAAGACGGGCCGCCGCGACGAGGTCAATTGCAAGAAAGAGTGGTTCGAGACCAGCTTCCGTGAAGCCGTGCCTCGCCGCTACCTCGCCGAGCTCGCGGACACGCCGTGGGACGGCGCGGACGCCTGAAATTTACACTCTCATCCACCTTCACCCATCCGAACCCACATCCGAACCAACAAGGAGGCTACCATGAACACGATCGCCAAGACCCACGAGCAGCCCCGCGCCACCCTCGCGACGACCGCCACGACCGACGACAAGCCCCGCATCAAGACCAGCTCCAAGCAGACCGTGACCCAGCCGTTGCCGTGCTCGGTCTTGGTCTGGTGATGGTCCAGTAACGAGCAGGAGCACGCCGGGCCCCTCTCCGCGGGGGGCCCGGGCGCGATCCCGCGCATCTCTCGTTGGTAAGCTCGCACAATGCGAGTAGCCTCGCGCTCACATGGGGACGGGGGAGCACGAGCGCATCGTCGGTAGAGTCATCGACGACAAATACCGAATCGTGAAGCTCATCGGGCGGGGCGGCATGGGCGCGGTGTACCTCGCGGGCCACGAAGGCACCGGCCGGCTCGTCGCGCTGAAGGTGATCACGCCCGAGCTCATGACCGACGAGCTCGTGGTCGAGCGCTTCAAGCGCGAAGCCTTCGCGACCGGACAGCTGCGGCACCCCAACGTCGTCAACGTGACCGACTTCGGGTTCGCTTCTGCGGAGGGCGAGCGGCTCGCGTACCTGGTGATGGAGCACCTCGTCGGGCAGACGCTGGCCGAGCTGCTCGACGCCACGGGGCGGCTGCCGCTCGCGCTCGCGGTCGACATCCTGCAGCAGACCTGCGCTGCGGTGCAGGAGGCGCATCGGTGCGACATCATTCACCGCGATCTGAAGCCCGAGAACATCTGGCTCGAGGCCCGGTTGCCCGACGGCTACCACGTGAAGGTCCTCGACTTCGGCATCGCCAAGCTGCGCTCGGGCCCTCAGTCCGATCGCGCGCCCATGACGATCGAGCTGCTCGACGCGCTGCCCCCGCTCGACGTGTGCATCCCCGAGCACAGCGTGGATCCGGCGGCGTCGACGCTCGTCGTTCCCACGCCCCCCGGGGCCGGCAAGGCGGCGCCACAGGGCGGCGGCATCACGCAGGATTCGCTCCTCGGGACGCCGCTCTACATGCCGCCGGAGCAGTGGCTCAACCGCGCCGTGGACGCGCGCTCCGACGTCTACAGCCTCGGCGTGATTGCCTACCGCATGCTCGCGGGCGAGGTGCCGTTCACCGGGCGCACCGCGACGCTCTACATGGAGCACATCCGCACGCCGGCGCCGCCGCTGTCCGAGCGTGCATCGGAGCTGCCGCCGGCGGTCGCGAGCCTGATCATGGGCGCGCTCGAGAAAGACGCGACGCGGAGGCCGCCCACCGCGAAGGCCTTCGCGACCACGCTCACCGCCGCGGCCGAGACCAGCGGCGAGCTCATCCGGCGCTCGCTCTCGCTCAGCGTCGAGCACTTCCCCGCGATCCTCCGCGTCGCGCTCGTCGCGTATGCGCCGATCCTCACGCTCGCGGCGCTGCGGATCGTCAACCGTAGGCTCGTCGCTGTCGGGGTGATCTCGGCCGGGCTCGGCCGCGTGCTCGGCACCGCCGCCGTCATCGCGCACACGCTGTGCACCATCTTTCTCGTCCCGGTGAGCCTGGGCCTGGTCACGCCGCTGGTGCGCGATCTGGAGGCCGCTCCCCACGGCGCACGGCGCCCACCGCCCCGGTCGGCCGAGGTCTTTCGCTGCCTGCGGAGCTCGTTTGTACCGACGCTGCTCACCAGCGCCGCGGCGTTCGCAATTCTCCTCGGTGTCCGCGCCCCTCTCGAGTGGCTGTCCGCGCGTGTGGGGCTGTTCAGCGAGGTCTCGGCCGACCAGGCCGGCGTCGACGTCGTCGTGTCGGTCGCCATCGAGGTCGTCACGGTCTTCGTGCTCGTGCGGGTCATGCGCCGCTTTGCGGTGTATCCATCGGTTGTGGTGATGGAGCAGCGCGGCGGGCTCGCGGCCCTGCGCCGCTCCGCCACGCTCACGGGCTCCTGTCGAGCGGGCGCCGGGCACACCCTGCTCTTCCGCTTTTTGCTGAACTCGATCATCGTACCCTGGTTCCTTCTCGC
>JBDTXR010000603.1:0-4460 GCA_040006075.1 Byssovorax sp.
AGATCCACGTCTTTGCCGTGGACCCAGGCGCGCATCATCGGGACGATGTCGGTGTCCCAGAGCGCGGAGAGCCGGAGCGCGGCGAACTCGGCGTAGAGGGCGTCGAGCTGCGCTTCCAGCTCCACGAGCAGGAACATCCGCTCGTAGAGCTGCTCGTCGGTCTCCTCGCGCACCACCGCCGGGATCTTCACCGTGGAGAGAGCCATGGTGTCGGCCGCGTACACGAAGCTGTACTCGAGCTCTCCGCGGGTGACGCGGAGCTTGGCCTTCGTCGGCATCTTGCCCTGCCGCAAGGCCTCGTGGGCCTCCGGGCTGGACGCCGGGACCGCCCCGTCCAGCTGGCTCTTCTCCTTCTCCTGGACGAGCGTGATCTTGCTCTCCAGGAACAGCTCACAGCTCTTGCCGCCGCGGGTCGACAGGCGCCCTTCCAGGATCTCGCTCTCGAACCAGAGCCAGACCAGGAACTCGCGGCCCACGAAGCGCTTCTTCTCGATCAAATCAGCCAGATTCATGGGCGCTCCTCAGAATACCGCGACGTGGAAGGCAGTGGGCTTGAGCTCGGCGAACACGCTGCTCTCCAGCTCCGAGAGGCCGAGTCGAGCCGCCGTCGTATAGGGGCTCTCCGGCAGGAGCGTGAGCTTGAACGTGTCCTCGAAGATCTCGTCGAGCAGCTCGTGAAGCCGCGCCGACTGGCTCCAGAACCGTACCGCGCCGGTGTCCAGGTTCCACGAGAGATCGATGAGCTTGCTCACCGGCATGAGCTGCGCGCGGAGCCGTTTGGTCACCACCGCCTTCAGCTCTTCCTTCTCCTGGCGCCCGAGCTTCTCCCGGCCCTTCCTGGCCAGATACTCGCGCTCCGCCTCGGCGAAATGCGCCTTGAAGAGCGATCCGGGGATCTGCCACGTATCGATGCGCAGCCCGATGCTCAGGTACGCCTCGAAGTACACCTTGCCATGCTCGATCTCGAGATCGAGCAGGTTCTCGATCGAGCACCAGCCCACGCTCTGCGGGGCGTCCTCCAGCGGCGAGAGCGGCCGGAACGCGCGGAGCCGCAGGCGCTCGATGAAGGTGTCCCGGAAGCCCTCCGGCAGCTCCCCGCGGGCCTTGAATTTCGTGAATGTAATAGAACCTTTGAGTGCTCCCAAGCGCGGCCTCCTGGTAGGGGGAGGGTGGGGAGTAGCGAGGGCGGGGGCGGGAGGACAAGTTCTCGGCGGAGTGCCTCGCGATCAAGCGAAAATCGAGGGCGAAAGCGCCCCGCCGCTTCAAAGCCCGAGCGCGGCGATCCCCACGTTGGGCGAGAGCGCGTTCCCCTGCGGAGGAACGATGGGGCCGCTGCCGAGATCGACGGTGGCGCTGGTGGTCGCGATCACCATTCCGCACGGCTGGCGGACCATCCTGAACCAGGTGCCCAGGCCGTACATGTCCGGGAGACCGATGTTGACAACCTTGCTCCAGCGCAGCGTGCCGGTGGGATCGAACGAGGCAATGAAGGTATCGCCCGCGGCGTTGCTCAAGGGCCCTGCGCCGAGATCGACGGAGCCGGTGAACTTCGCCTTGAGCAGCAGCAGACCGGTGTCGTCGGAGTCGAACGAGAGCGCCGAGAACGAGGCCGCGGGGCCGCCGACCGTCTTGCTCATGATCAGGTTACCGCCGAGATCGAGCCTCGCTATCGTGAGGTTCTGCCCGCCGAAGTCCGGGGTAGGGCCGGCGCCGAGATCGATCGAGCCGGTGGTGTTGAAGAGCAGCTCCAGGTTCTGGTCCGCGCCGACCTGGGCCGACGCGCCGGCAGGAAGGGTCTTGCTCCAGATACAGCCCCCGTTGAAGTCACGCCGGGAGAGGTAGGTGGTCAACCCTGGACCCCCGGTGAGCACGCCGCACCCGACGTCGATCGAACCCTGGAATTTCCCTTCCTCGTAGCGGTCTCCGGTGGCGTCGGTGGTCGAGGTGCCGGGGTTCGGCAAGCTGCCGAGGTAGGTGCCCGCGGCGCTGTAGCGGAGGAGGAGATCCCCTGTCTCGGGGCCGTTACCAAAGTCGACGCCGGGATCCGGAACAGGGCCGCAGATACCGCAGGCCGGCGAGATCTGCGCTGAAATCACCATCCGGCCTGACGTGTCCCCGACCGGCGGGCCGAAGTAGGCCTTGGAGCCGGAGGTGGCCGTCCAGCTGGCGCTCACACTCCGATAGGGTCCGCCACTGAGCGTGCGCAAGGTCGCGTTGCTGCTGCTGTTTCCTCCGAAGCCAAATATCACGCGCGCGGTAGCGATGTGATCGAGCGGATCGGTGAAAATGGCGAGAGGAGGTTGCAGGCCGCTGAACCCGACGGCATCGAGGAAGCTGCCCACGTGGACACCCAGTGGATTGAAGTGGTGTATCGTCACCTTCTGAGGGCCCCCACCGACCGTCAGCTCACCCAGGATGATGTCACCTCCGAGCGTGGTGGCGATGCCGCCCGGCGTGAGCGACTTCTGGGCCTGCACGATCAGGCTGGATGTCCAGAGGACACTCCCGCTCAGCGCCGCCGAGCACGCCAGAGGACCACCGCCGCTGCTCGAAGAGCTCGCGCCGCTCGACGATGCGGAGCTCGACGCTGCGGAGCTGGAGGCGGATGCGCTCGACGCGGATGCGCTGCTGCTCGCGGAAGACGTCGACGAAGCGCCGCCGACGCCGCTGGAGGCGCTCGACGACGAAGCGCCGCCGACACCGCTGGAGGCGCTCGACGACGAAGCGCCGCCGACGCCGCTGGAGGCGCTCGACGACGAAGCGCCGCCGATCCCACTGGATGCGCTCGACGACAAGGCCCCACCGACACCGCTCGATCCATTTGACGAGGCGCCGCCGACCCCGCTTGATGCGCTCGACGACAAGGCCCCACCGACCCCGCTTGATGCGCTCGACGACAAGGCCCCACCGACACCGCTTGATGCGCTCGACGACAAGGCCCCACCGACACCGCTCGATCCATTTGACGAAGCGCCGCCGACCCCGCTAGATCCGCTCGACAAGGCCCCACCGACACCGCTGGACGTGCTCGATGACGGCGCGCCGCCCGACCCGCCGGCGGAGGCGCTGCTCGCCGAGACGCTGCCAACGGTGGTGGTCGTTGACGATCCCGTGGTCGTCGTGGGGGCTGCGCCGCCGCCTCCAGAGCCTGGCGTGAACACCGACGGGGTGCACGCCGGAAGACCGACGACCGCGACAAGCGAAAAAGCGAACGGAAAGCGGCGCATCCGGATGAGGATGCGCCGCGCGCCCACGTCATTCAGACGAGGCGTCGATCTGCCCGCCGTGCCACGCTTCTGACCCCGCGGCGGGCTTCAGCCCCAGTGCCCGTCGACCCACATCCGGCGGTGGCCGCGCTTCTCCCAGTGGCCACCAATCCAGTGGGCGCGCGCGTGCGGGCGGTGCTCGTAGTGGCCGCGATTCCAGGTGTACGCGTGGGCGTGCCAGCCATAGCTGCCCTCGATCCACACGTGCTCGGGGCTGGGCGCCGGCGGGGCGACCTCGATGATCGTCGGCGGGGGAGGCGCAGGCGGGGCCTCCTCGGTCTCGACGTACTCTTCCTCGTACACGGGGGCAGGGGCCGAGGCCGAGGCGGCGTAGCCCGCTTGAGCGTAACAACCGCCGAGAGCGGTGAGGGCGATCATGGAGGCAAAGAGACGAATGGGGGTATTCATGAGATGCTCCTGCGCAACGCCTTCGCGACGAAGGATCGTTGTGCGGTGATGTGGCCTCAGCCGATGCACGCACCTTGCCAGCGCGGCGCGAGCGCAGGATTCAGGCGCGCAGGATTGCCGCGCTCGCGAGATTCGTCGGCGATCGGGCGATTCCCCACCTCGGCGACGGTGAGCACCGACAGACAGGTAGGGCCCTCGCGGTCACGATCCCGGCGAGCCGCCGGCTCCACACCCGCAAGACCGTCACACCCGGGCGATCCCGCCGCGCCACGCGCTCGCTTCGCGGATCACGGGCAGCTCGTGGGACTCCCGTTGACGCTGTACGCTGGGCCGCTGTCCACGGCCGTCTTCCCGCCCTGATCGTGGGGGACAGTCACATGGCACGTCCCGTCGACCCCGTGGCCCGCGGCGTCTTCCACGTGAAAGCCCAGGGTGTACACCCGTCCATCGCCGGGACCCTCGCGCTCGGCGCGCAGATCCACGCCGTCGCAGCCGAGGTTCACGATGTCAGGATCGGTGTTGCCGTCGCCGACGTCGTTCTGCGGCTCGTCGCTGGTCGCCGAGGTCAACCACATCTTCAGCGAGCCATCGCAGACGTCCACGGCCGTGACGCAGTCGGCGACCGAGACGTGATGGAGCTTGTGGTTCGGCGGCCAGAGCGTTCGGTCGTGAGGAGTCACCACCGGCGGCTGGGTGTCGACCACCGTGAGCGTGGACGAGCAGAGCAGCGCTGTCGGTGCGCCTTTGATCGATCCGCTCACGGTGATGGTGTGCGAGCCCACCAGG
>JBDTXR010000604.1:0-4446 GCA_040006075.1 Byssovorax sp.
CGGCGAAGAAGGCTGTGGCGAAGAGCAGCGCGGCGATCGAGATCCTCGCTGCGCCCTGAAGCGCACAAGACTCCTCTCGGAGAGGAAGAAGAGACGCGACAATGGCCTCATTCAAGTTTCGCACGTGGTCCGCATCGATGACCCTCATGGCCCTCGGCGGCCTCTTCGCCGGCGCGTGCGGCGGCGGCAACGCGACGACGACGTCGGGAGGCGCCACGGGCAACGCCCCGAAGCCAAACGGTGGCACGTTGAACCCGCCGCCCGTCAACGATGGTACCGGCAAGCCGCCCAACGCCACGGGCTTCACCTGCGGATCCGCCTTCGACTGCGACGGCTGGGCGTGCGACTGCTCCGACGGCTACGTGGTCTACGCGGCGTTCTGCCTGAATGGCTATTGCCTCGACGCCTCGGGCGCCTGCCAGAACGCCTGCACGACGCCCCTGTGGAATCACGGCGAGTGGGCAGGAACGGTCGAGACGCCGGAGATCACCAGCGCGGCTGTGGGCGGCACCACCAGCGGCGATGGCTTCGGCGGCGCCAGCGGCAGCGCCAGCGGCGGGTTCGGGGGCGGCGGCGGATCGGCGCCGACGTGCGGCGGCCCCGGCGCGTCGTGCTTCGAGTCCTCCCAGTGCTGCTCCTTCGACTGCAACGTCGATACGTGCAACTGAGGCCGCGGGCTCAGGGCGCGGGCGGACAGCAGGAGATCATCGCGGTGCTCGCCTGACCGCTCGGGCACCCGGGCAACGGGCTCGCCGTGGCGAGCACACTGCCAATCTCGGCGCAGCGCGTGGCGGCCATGGACTCCAGGGTCGCCAGGTCGACGCAGCCGTCGGTGCCCACCTTGTCGTCCTGGCAAGCGCCGGGGCCCTCGCTCGGCGCCGGGGTCGGGCAGCACACGTAGGTGGCTTTGCCGCTCCCCACCGGGCAATCGACGGCGTCGACCGCCAGCTCGCTCAGCAAGAGGCCTTGTTGCGCGCAGGCGTCGCTGGCCTGCGCCGTGACGCCGGCGATGGGCTCCTTGTCGGAGCCTCCGAGATCGACGCAGGTCGTCCCGCCCTCGAAGGCGCCTTGAACGCACTCGGCCGGATCCGGCGCGGGATCGTCCTTCTCCGCCGAGCCGGGCGAGCTCACCACCGGCTGCCTGGACGAGGCGGCCGGCGCGCCGCTGGGCTCGACGTTCGGCGCGCAGCCGCCGAGGAGAGAGCCGAGCAGCGCGCCGCAGAACAGGACCGTACGATGAGTCGTGGACATGAGTGCTCCTGAGCGCTCCGGGCGACCGGGGCGCGTTGGGGACGGCGCGGCGAGCATTGCTGTCCTCGTCGGGCCTGCGTCGTTCTGCCTCTATCAACCGCGAGGGTGCCTCCAGTTTCCACGGGGGCTCAGGGCGAGGTCGGACAGCACGAGATCGTCGCGGTGCTGGCCTGACCGTCGGAGCACCCGGCGAGGGGGCTGATCATCGCGAGCTTCTGGCCGCTCTGCGCGCAGAGCGTGGAGGCCTTGGCCTCCAGGATCGCCAGATCGACGCAGGTAGCGGCGCCGACCTTGTCGTCGTGGCAGGTCTCGGGCGCCGGGGTGGGCGCGGCCATCGGGCAGCAGACATAGGTCACCTTCCCGCTCTCGGGCGCGCACCCCGCCGCGTCGACGGCCAGCTCGCTCAGCAGGAGGCCGAGCTGCGCGCAAGCGACGGTGGCCTGCTTCTGGATACCGGCGAGAGGGTCCTTGTCGTGGCCCCCGAGATCAACGCACGTCGCGCCGCCGTCGAAGGACTCTTGCACACACTGGTCCTCCGGCTCGGGCTTCGGATCCGGCTTCACGTCGGGCTCGGGCCCGACGCACTGGAACGAGATCGATCCGAACTGGCCACCTCCACACGGCTCCAGGAACGTGAAGGTGGAGAGCGCGACGCCGGTCGCCTCGCACTTCGCGGCGGCGATGTCCCGGAGCGCGCTCGGCGACTTGCAGTCGACCGCGGCCACGGGCCCATCGCCTCCATGGCTGGTCGAGGAAGAGGCGTCGCGCGTCGTGATCTCGCCCCCTCCCCGCGCGACGAACGAGGGTCTCCACGTCGATGCCGCGGGCGACGACGTCGGCCCGGCGGCGCGTCCGACCGAGGCGACGGCGGGGCGCCACACCTCGACTCGACCCGATCGGCGGCCGCGATCGTCGAGCTCGTCGCGGAGGCTCGCCGGCGTGAATGGCAAGGGCCCAAGCGACGAAGGGGCCGTCACCGGGAGCGGCGTCAGCGGGCTTTGCCGGGGCGCGGGGAGATCACCCCCGTCGAAGCGCGGATCGAGCGCCGGCACGTGAAACACCGGTCGCGGAGCGGTGCTGTGCTCGCCGGACGCCGCCTCGCGTGGGCCGCCGTCGGCGTGGGCCCGATCGTTGACGATGTGGTCCGCTGGATCTTCCGGTCCACCGGCGAGCGCCGAGGATCCCGCGCTGCCACGCCCACCCCCCATCGCCAGCATCGCCGCTGCGGCTGCCGCCGCGAACGCGAGGATCAACGGTCGATGAAGGCGACGCGCCCCCACGAGCACCCACGGCAGCCCTGCGGCACGTTGATCGAGCGCGCGCGCGCGAATGCGGGCCTCGAGGTGCGGTCCGGGCGCCATCGTGGCCAGCGCGGCCTCCGCGGCCTGGAGACGTCGGAGGAGCTCGCTACTCGACATGATCCACCTCCCATCCGGCGCCGCGCAGCCGGGCGACGGCGCGCTGGATCAGCTTGCAAACGTAGCTGCGGGAGTGCCCGAGGACGGTGCCAATCGCGTCCTGGTCCTGACCATCGAGGTAGTACATGGAGAACGCCACGCGCTCCTTTGGAGGGAGCACGTCGAGGATCTCGAAGGCGCGGCGGAGATCGGCCCGGGCCATGACCAGCTCGTCGGGAGGGCGCGGGGCGAGGTGCCTCTCGCCGATGAGCCAGCGCACCGGAGCAAGGTTGAGGAAGCGCTCGTGACGAAGGCGGTTCAAGCAGCGGTTGGTGGTGGCCCGGTACAGCCACCCTTCCATGCCGTCGCGATCGGTGAGCTCGCCCAGGATCTTGAAGAGGCCGAGGAAGACGTCCTGGGTCACGTCCTCGGCCCAGGCCGCGTCGCCCCGGCCATAGCGGAGCGCGAGGCGGAACACGAGCTGGTGATGGCGGCGGTAGAGGACGCCAAGCTCGTCGGCCGCGGTGATCTCGGGGGCCGCTCCGACGTGCACCGCGTGAGCGGGCCGATCTGCGCGCGAGGGCGGGTCCTCGACGCCTGGTACGCAGGCGAGGGGTCGCAGGAGATCGTGGGCGACGCTCGGCATCGGGGAGAGCACACCTGACACGGGCGGCGATTTCCTTCGAGCCGAAGAAAGCGCGAAACGCCCGGGATGTGCGGCCGCGTCGACGATCAGCGCGCTCGGCGGCGCAGGCGGCGCAAGGTGGCGAGGAGAGCGATCGCTCCGGCGAAGAGCCCCGCGCCGGATCCCCAGATTGGCACTCTCCCCGACGAGCAACCGTAGGTCACCGGCTCGGAGTTGCCGCTCTCGGGCAGGTCGGCGTGGTTGGGATCGCCGCCCCACGAGAGCTCGTCGAGATCCTCCGCGCCGTCACCGTCGCTGTCGACGCCGGAAGCGCGCAGCCCGTCGAGCGCCTTGGTGAGCGAGGCCGTGTCGTCGGCGAGCAGCCCTTTGGCGACCATCGATTTGCCAAACAAGGTATCTGCTGCGCCGACCGGATCGGCGGCCGAGGCGTGGCAGAGATCGCACGCTGGCGCCTTGGCCAGGACGAGATCGGTCTTCATCGCGTCGGGGTAAGCCTTCGACGCCGAGGCCGCGCCCGACACGAGAAATGCCGCCGCAGCGAGCGAAATCGAGGCGCGGCGTCGCATCGTGGTGGCCGGGCCTACGGCGCCTGGACGGTAAACTCGAGCCGCGACGTGTCGAACTTCGCGGCCTTGGTGCGAGCGAGGATCCCGTCGAGCTTGGTCTGATCGAGCTTCGGCGTCCGGCTCAAAATCCAGAGGTAATCGCGCGAAGGGACGCCGACCACCGCGTACTCGTAGCTGTCGCCGACCTCGAGGATCCAGTAGTCGCCGAAGAAGCCGCCGACGTCGATGCTGAGCTTGGCCGACGTGCCCTCGGACGTGGTGGTCACGCGCGCCGCGCTCGATTTCAGCTTCCCGTCGACCTTGTCGAGGTGGCACTCGTTGACGACGTCCATCCCGCCTTCGCGGAGCTTGTAGAAGGCCGTCGTCGCCGTGCAGTTGGCCTGGGTGATCCGGGGGAGCTTGGCGATCTCGAACCACTGGCCCTGGAATCGGGCGAGATCGACGTTCGGGGCGACGTCGAGCGGCTCGTTGGCGCAGGCGGTGGCGGAGAGGGCGAGGCAGGCGGCGGCGAAGATCGAGCGGAGGCGCATCAGGCCGGGGAGCCTACGAGACTCGCGGCGGCGGCGCAAGGCGGGCCGCGCGGCGG
>JBDTXR010000605.1:0-4445 GCA_040006075.1 Byssovorax sp.
CGTACTCGCCCTCGTCCTGGAGCACCGGCTCGTGCGGGCCCTTGTCGACGACGACGACGTCTTCGTCTTCGTAGAGCACGCGCGGCGGCGAGGGCGGCGATCGGCGGAGCACGCAGACCGTCTCGACCTCTTCGGTGAGCGGGATCATGTCGAACGGGACGAGCTCGCTCGCCGTGTACCCGAGGCGGCTCAGGTGATCGAGATCCCGCGCCAGCGTGTCGGGATCGCACGAGACGTAGATCAGCAGCGGGGCGCCGAGCAGGGCGATCATCTCGCGGGCCGAGGGCGAGACGCCGCGGCGCGGCGGGTTCATCACCACGGCGTCGAACGTCTCGCCGGCGTCGACGAGCTCGCTCACGATCTCGGCCACGTCGCCGGTGCGGACCTCGAGCCGGGTGAGGCGCTGGGCCTCGGCCGCGGTGCGCGCGTTGTTGGCCGCGGGCGCGAAGGTCTCGACCATCATCACGGTGTTGTTGGCGTGGGCCAGGGCGATGGAGATCGCGCCGGATCCGCCGTAGAGATCGAGCACGCGCGCGCGCTCCGGCGCGACGACCGTCTGCGGACCCTGGAGATCGAGCGAGCTGATTTCGCGGGCGATCATCGCGTGGACGCGCGCGGCCTGCTCGCGGTGGGCCTGCACGAACGAGCCGAACGTGGCCAGGTGGTACGTGGGCCCGATCCGGTCTTGCGCGCGGGTGGCGCCGTCGAGCGGGAGCGTGTCCGGCCCGAGGATTTGCGGGGCGTCCGCGTCGTGGAAGTTCGCGGCGATGCCGATGACGCGGGGCAAATAGGCGCGCAGCGCGGCGGCGGCCTCCTTCAGCTCTTCGCGGGATGGGGCGCGGTCGCGCTGGAGCACGAAGGTGACCAGGACGCCGATGCGATCCGACTCGCGGCGCGACGACGGCGGATCGGCGTCGGCCTGGCTCACCAGGAGGTTGCGCGAAATGAGCTGGGGGGCCGGAGCGACCTCGAGCGCGGCGGAGCGGGGGAGCGCGTCGTCGGTCGGCGCGGGCGGGCGCCTGGTCGGCGTCGATGCGGTCTCGAGGAACGGCGACGGCGTCGCCATCCGGACCTCGCGAAGATCGACCGCGCGGAGGACGCCGCCGCCGAACGGGTTGTACGGGAGCAGCAGCACCCGCGCGTCGGCCGGCGGCGACGCGAGCAGCTCGCGCAGCGCGGCGGCGACCTCGGCCAGCGCCGGGGCGAGGACGCGGCAATTCGGGATGTCGACGACCTCGTGGTTGCCGGTGCGGGCGAAGAGCCCGAGCCGCCCCTCGGGCGAGACGATGAGCTTGGCGCGCCCGCGGTAGCCGATCATCGGCTCGGCCGGCGTGACCGGTCGGGTGTAGAGCAGCTCGAGCGCCGGGTAATGCGAGGTCGCGGTGACGACGCGGGCCCGCTTCGCGGCGAGCTGCTGCGCGTAATCGAGGTGGATGAGCGGGCAGCCGGCGCACTCGGCGGCATGCACGCAGTGGATCAACGTCGTCGGCACTTCGCCCGCGCGGAGCGTCCGGCCCATCGGGCTTGCCAATCGTCCACCGCTACTCGTCGGACCGGAACCGCGGATGGATCCGGGCCCATCGGTGCTCTCGCCCGAAGCCATGAAAGCAGCTTACAGGCCTCGTCGCCCGCGCCCTAGCGTGAACTTCGGTGGCAAAACGCTTTTCTTCTGTCAGCGGCACACGCCCCCCGATCTCCGGCGATCTCCATCCCGCTCGCGACCGCCCCCTTCGCCGGAGAGCCTGGGGGCTCGCCGCCGCCCCCGGTGCGGCCCGCCTGCGATGGGTGTGCCGCGTGAGCCGGCCATACCGGGCGGCGCACGCGCGGCCTTCACGAGATTTCATGGTTCGGACTCGCGCACTTGTCGCGTATGCTCCGGCCATCGCTCGCTCGCGCAGTCGCTCTTTCGTTCGCCTCGTGCTGCCGGGACTCGCGCTGGGCGGCGCGCTCGTCTTCGCGGCGCCCACGGCCCTCGCGGGGCCGGGTGACGGCGCCGCGGTGAAGGGCCTCAGCCTCGCGCGGCGCGGCGACTGTGTGAAGGCCGTGCCCTTCCTCGAAGACGCGGAGCTCGCGCGGCACCGCCCGAGCAACGCCGTCCCGCTCGCCGACTGCTACGTCGCCCTCGGCGATCTCCCCCGCGCCGCCGAGCTGTACCACGTGGTCGTCGCCGAGAAGTCGGCGCGCTTCTGGGTCCGCGCCGACTACAACGCGCAGAAGGCCGCGACGAAGAAGGCCACCGATCTCGACGCCCGCATCCCCACGGTGCGCTTCGATCTCGACGACGACTACGAAGATCTCGAAATCGAGCTCGGCGGCCACGTCCTCGCCGATCCGACGGAGCCGAAGCAGGTCCAGCCCGATCTCTCGATCCCGCTCGTGATCCGCGCCAGGGGCTACGTCACCCGCAAGGACAAGCTGGTCTTCAACGAGCGCGAGCGCCGCAAGGTCCTCGTTCACCTCGATCCGATCGTCGCGAAGAAGCCCCGTGGCCCGGTCGACGCCGCCTCGACCACCTGGATCGGCGCGCGCTACCGCGGGGTGGTGATCCCCAAGTTCGTGATGAACGCCGTCGCCGAAGGTGGCCGCTCCCTCGTCGTGCCCGGCGGAGGGCTCACCATCACCGTCCCCACCAGCAGCCTCGACGTGACCATCTCGATTGGCTACCTGAGCTACCGGATGGCGGATGCACCGTTCAAATCGAAGGGGACGCCGGACACCGAGTGGGAGCTGATCTCGAGCGATCTCCAGGCCCTCACCGCCTCGGTCGACCTGATGTGGCGCTTCCCGCTCGACGCCGGCAAGGTGTGGACCTTCCGCCTCGGCGGAGGCGTGGGGGTCGGCTGGACGTTCCTCGGCGATCTCTACCGCACCCAGGCTTACCCGGCGAATGGCAAGGTCGGCGATCCGTACACTTACCTGCCGTGCAAAGGGCCGAACAACCCCAAAGGCACCTTCCGCTACTGCAACACGCTCGACAAGGACGCTTCGCATTACCCGGGGTACACCGAGCCGAACTGGTTCAACCACGGGATCCGGCCGCTGATTTTCCCCTCGGCGATCCTGCCGGAGATCGGGTTGACGTGGAGGCCGACCCCGCGGTTTGCGGTGGATCTCGAGACCGGGATTTCGCTGTCGGGGTTGCTGACGAGCCTCGGTATCCGGTTCGCGCTTTAGCCCGTCTTGCGCCTCCGCGCGAGCCCCAGCAGAGCCGCGAGCGGCAGCAAACCCACCAGCGAGAAACCGGCGCTCCCCGGCGAGAGCGCGCATGTCCCCTCGGTCTGCGAGGTCTGGCACTCGGGCGAGAAGCCGTGTCGAGGCAGCCCGTCGCAGGTGCCTTTGGGCGTCCGGTCCGGCGGGTACGCGTTGCAGATCGCCTGCTGATCGTCGTCCGAGAGCGAGCGCAGATCGGTCATTCCGTTCACGTAGCTCTGGAACATGGTCGCGTCGGCCACGGTGCTGTGGGCGAGGCCGAGGAAGTGGCCGGACTCGTGGGTCATCACCGATTGGAGATCCACGTCGACCATGGTGTCGGCGGTGGTGAACTGGTTCTGAAAGCTGTTGATCTCCATGTCGGCGTCGAAGATATCGCCCTTGACGACATCGTAGGTCACCGTGGTGAGGGCGATGGTGTCGGTCGATCCCGAGCCGTCGTCCATGTGCGGCCACTCGTCGTCGCGAAAGACGATGACGTTGGCGTTGCCGGCGTGCTGGTTGTACTCGACGCGGGAGCAGGTCACCGAGCCGAGATCGTCGACCTCGATCTTCGGGGTCGCGCCGTCGCCGCAGTCGACGTGGGTCCAGGCCGCGAACGAGATCTTGGCGATCTTCTCGACCTCGGCCAGGGGGACCTGGCGCGAGCCGTTCTTCTCGAGGGCGAAGCCCACGCAGGGCTGCCGCCACTGGAGCACGGTGCCGCAGTCGTCGTCGACCGGGGGAGCGCAGACCTTGCCGTGCACCGACTTGTCGCCGACCTTGCACACGGACGATCGACAGTACGCTGACGCCGGGCGCTCGCCGAGGAGGGCTGCGGCCAGGGCGAGGGCGGCGATCGAAGAGCGACAGCGCATACCCGTCAAGGAGAGCCTTGCCGGCGCCCGCGCGCAAGGCAAAGCCTCCGCTTGCGGTGTCGATCCGCTAGCGCGCGAGGCCGATCGCTCGCCCGAGCTTGCGCGCGATCACCCCGTCGATTGCCTGCCAGAGCTCGTCGCCCGTCCGGGACGCGACCCAGCGACCGTCCTCTTCGCGGAAGTCGAAGTGCCAGGCGTTGCGCTCGGCCGCCATCCAGATCTGGCGGGCAGCGCGGTGGCTGTTGATCACGTACTTCGTCGTGTCCTCGAACTCGATGGTCAGGATCCCGCTCTCGAGATCGACCTCGGCGCCGTCGACCTCCGAGAGCGCCCGATCGAGCGCGCGGAGCGTCTCGTCGGCCCGGTGTTCGAACTTTT
>JBDTXR010000606.1:0-4412 GCA_040006075.1 Byssovorax sp.
CGCAGTTCACGCCCGAGGCGATCCTGGTGCACAAGCGCGTCGACATCTCGGTGGCGGTCGCCGTCGCCGAGGGCCTGGTCACGCCGGTGGTGCGCAACGCCGACACCAAGAGCGTCCTTGCCATTGCCCACGAGGTCAAAGAGCTCGCGGGGCGCGCCAAGGCCAAGAAGCTCCGCCCGGACGAGATGGCCAATGGCACCTTCTCGATCTCCAACCTCGGTATGTACGGGATCGACTCGTTCGCTGCGGTGATCAACCCGCCCGAGGGCGCGATCCTCGCCGTCGGGCAGGTCCGCCGCGAGCCGGTGGTGAAGGGCGAGACGGTGGTCCCCGGGCGGCGCCTGGCCATGACGCTCTCCTGCGATCACCGCGTCGTCGACGGCGCGGTCGGCGCCTCGTTCCTGAAGGCCCTCCGCGGCCTGATCGAGCGGCCCATGCAGATCCTCATCGGCTGATCTCCCCCGATGCAGGGCGCGCGCGCCAGCGCTAGTCGAGCCGCACGCCGAAGCCGAGGCGAAAGCCGAACGAGCGCGAGAACGGCGGCCCGAGCGTGCTGTCGAGCGGCATCATCACCCCGCTGCGGAAGTAGTAGCGCGGCCGCTGCACCGCGAAGAACGGCTCCATCGCCAGCTGGTACAGATCGCCCTGCGCGGCGGTGGCGCGGTACACGTCGCCGAACGTCGGCAGCGCCACGCCCTGCAAGCGGAGCCCGCCTCCGATCGTATGGCCCACCTGGGCCTCGATCGAGTGCATGATCGCCACCTCGATCTCCTTGTTGTTGCCAATCGGGAACATGAACGCCGGGGCGAGCTCCCCGCGGATCGTCACCGGCCCCGCCTCGCCTTCAATCGTCGCGCGCAGCTCGATCGGCACTGCCGAGGGCATGTATTCGTGGATGTTCCAGAAGGCATTGGGCACCTGCGGGCCGCCGAAGCCGCGATCGCGCTCGGTGCCGCCCGAGAGCAACGGGAGGCCGAGGCCGCCGCCGAGGGACATCCAGGTGGTCTTGCCGACCGGGAACACCCCATGCGCGCCGACGATCACGTTGCCGAGCGTGGCGTTGGTGGTCTTGTCGGTCGTGAACCCCATCGGCAGCCGCGCGTCGACGTACACGCCGCGCGCGACCGGCACCGACGCCAGCAGCCGGATCGCGATTGACGTGAACGCGTCGCCGAGATCGGTATACGAAGCGGTGTCGAGGCCGATTGCCCCGTGGAGGTCGAGCGGCAACCCGGCCGGCGCCGCGTCGACCTCCGGCGCCGCGGGAGGCGGCGTGGGATACTCGATCGGGCCCGGCGGCGACTGCCACGCTTGCTGCGGCGGAGGCGACTGCCACCCTTGCGGCGGCCCCGCGGGCTGCCACCCGGGCGGCGGCGCGGCAGGCTGCCAGACGGGCGGCGGCTGCGTCGGCAAGGGCGGCGGCGCGGGCGGGCCGGGCACGGGCGGCGGCAAGGCCGTCATTCCGGGCGGCGGAGGCGGCGCGCCCTGCGCGAGCGCGGCCGACGATCCCAGCGAAAGCGCGAGAAAAAGCGGCAAACCTCGGCGAGTGGAAGGCATGATGGCCGCATCCTAGCGGATCTCGCGGGCGCGCGGACACCGCCTCGTCCACCTTCCGCGCTATGCTCGCGGCCATGCCCGATCCGGCCGCCGGCCGCCCGAACGCCCAGCGAAAGCTCGCGCTCCTCCACCGCGAGCTCGACGCCTGCCGCGCCTGCCCGACGATGATTGGCCCCGTCGTCCACGGCCCTCCCGTGGTGAGCCGGATCTTCCTCCTCGGCCAGGCGCCCGGCCCGCGCGAAGGAGGCTTTGGCCGCCCGTTCGCGTGGACAGCGGGCCGCACCCTCTTCCGCTGGTTCGAGCAGGCCACGGGCGCCACCGAGGCCCAGTTTCGCGAGCGGATCTACATGGCCGCCGTCGCGCGCTGCTTCCCCGGCAAGGCGAAAGGCGGAGGCGACAGGCGCCCTTCCCCCGAGGAGATCGCCCGCTGCAAACCCTTCATCGCCGCCGAGGTGGCCATTTGCCAGCCCACGTTGATCCTCCCGATAGGCACCCTCGCGATCGAGCAGGTCCTCGGCCACAAGGGCCCTCTCGTCGATGTGGTCGGCCAGCTCCGCAGAGTGACGTTCCATGGAGTCGAGGCCGACGTCATCGCCTTGCCCCACCCGAGCGGGGCGTCCACCTGGCACCAGATGGAACCCGGGAAGACCCTGCTCGTCGCCGCGATGGAGCAGGTCGCCGCGCATCCGGCGATCCGGGCGGCGTTCCCGCGCGAGTGAGAAGAGCTGGACGCCGAAGACGACTCGCTCGTAGAGTATCTGCCATGATCGCATGCTCGTGAAGCGCCGCGGCTGGACACTCGCTCTCCTCCTGATCTCCTCCTGCACAAAACCGGGCCGCGACGTCGTCGCCGAGGCCGAAGCCCTCGCGGCGCAGGGCAAAGGCGAAGAAGCCGCGCGACTGTTCGATCTCGCCTGCTGCCACACCCCCGAAGGCGAGAAATGTGCCTCCTCCGACCGCCGCGCCGCCGAGGCCCGGATCACCGCCGCGGAGAAGGCGATGGGAGCAGGCCAGTTCCTCGCGGCCGAACGACTCTTGATCCTCGCGCGCGCGACGGCGGACGAGGGCGCCGCGCAAAAGGCCCGTGAGCGCCTCGTCTCCGAGGATCTGATGCGTGGCACAGCGTACGAGCGCGCGCTCACGCTCGGGAAAACGCCTGCCGCGCAGAAGGCCATGGAGGCCGTCGCCGCGACGAAGACGCCCGCGGCGGCGCTCGCGAAAGCCTGGCTCGACAAGGAGCGTCCCGCGATTGTCCTCGGCGTGGTCAAGGCAGCTTGTGGCCCGGAGCACGAGGGCTCGTGCAGCAAGGCCACCACGGAGCTGCGCGCCGCCGCGCTGACCGGGCCCGAGAGCGACGAGGCGACCGCGATCGCCGACGCCGAAGAAAGGCGCATTTACCCGCTCCGGATCAACGCCGAGACCTTCCTCCAGAGCTTCGTCGCCGAGTCGCTGCGCAACGGCCTGCTCGAGATGTGCATGGCCCCTCCCGAGAGCATGGGCGCGCGGGTCGCCCCGGACGCGCCGAAGGTTATCTGTCTCGAAAGCCACCTCGATCCCGGCCACTGCATGCCGCGCGAGAAGGTGGAAGAGCAGCTCCAGTACCATCGGATCAACGAGACGGCGTGGCTACGGGCGATGAAGGCCATCGCCGATCCGGAGCTGGTCGCTCCGCTCGAAGAGCGCAAGAAGAAGGCGCAGCGCTTCACGCCGGACGATCCGAAGATTGCCAGGCTCGACGTCCCCAAGCCCAGGCCGGCCCCGAAGGCCGCGGGAGCGAAGAAGTGAGGCCGACCTCGAAGCTCGTGTTGGGCGCCCTCGCGGCGCTCGTTCTCGCCGGCTGCGACCATGGCAGAGAGCCTCTCGCGAAGGGCGCCGACGCCGAGGCGCTCGGCAATTTCGCCGAGGCGGCCACGCAGTACCGCGCGGTCTGCGACAGCGGCTCTTCGCTCTGCCCGATCGCGACCCGTCGCATCGAGCGGATCAAGCTCCTCGAGGCCGATAAAGCCCTCTCTGCCGGGGAATACCGGAAGGCCAGGGCCGCGATCACGCTCGCCCTCGCGTCGGCGGACGAGGGCGTGAAGCACGCCGCCGAGGCCCTGAGCGCGCTGCCGGATCTCGAGCAGGGGCTCGCGCTGGAAGAGGCGCTGGCCTCGGCCAAACCCGACGACACGCTGGCGGCGATCGAGGGCGTCGCCGCCGCGAGCGTGCCTGTCGCCGTGAAGGCCAGAGAGTGGCTGGAGAAGAACCGGCCGCGGATCCTGCTCGATCGGATCAAGGCCGCTTGCTCGCCGCAGGGCGTCGGCGCCTGCGCCGAGCGAGGGCGCGAGCTCGCGCGCCTCCACCCGACCAGCCCCGAGAACGCCGAGGCGACCAGGCTGGTGGAGGCCGACTATGCCCGGCTCTTCCCGCGGCTCCGCGAGGCCGAGAACCTGATTGGACAGCAGGTGATCCTC
This sequence comes from Byssovorax sp., assembly GCA_040006075.1. GTDB lineage: Bacteria > Myxococcota_A > Polyangia > Polyangiales > Polyangiaceae > JANYGI01. The sequence continues at coordinate 4,011 of JBDTXR010000606.1, forward strand.
TTCGAGCGCGACCGGAAAATCTACTGGTGCATGCGCGACAAGGCCAACGAGGCCGATCCCGACGGGAGCGAGAACCCCGCCGTCGACAAACCGAGCGAGGTCTTCCGCACGCCCTGCGAGGGCGAGGTGCCTTCCGAAGCGATCCCGACCGCGGCGTTCCTGGCGAAAGCCTGGGAAAAGAAGCTCGAAGAGATCCACGATCCCACCTTCACGAAGCCGCTGGGAGAGCGCATGGCCCGCGCCGCGGCCGAGGGGCTGCACGATCCCGAGGCGTGGCCGAAGCCCGCTGGCACGAAGTAGCGCCCGGCCTCACCCCGGCTATGCTCCCGCCCCGGCGATCGATGCGCTCCGCCCTCGCACTCCCCTTCCTCCTCGCGCTCGCGCTCGCGACGACGGCCTCGG
>JBDTXR010000607.1:0-4362 GCA_040006075.1 Byssovorax sp.
CCCGTCGAGCTGAGCGACGATGAGGCCCTCGGCCTCGAGCGCCGGCTTGACGAGGTCGAGGAGCGAGCGGAACTGCGAGAACACCAGGGCCTTCTGGCCGCTCTCGCGCAGACTCAGGAGCTCCGGGAGCAGGGCGTCGAGCTTGGCGCTGCGCTCGTTCCGGCGGGAAGGATCGATGAGGCCGGGGTGGCACGCGGCCTGGCGCAAGCGGAGGAGCGCTTCGAGCACGCGAGTCCCCGAGGTGGCGACTCGGCTGCTCTGGGCGGTTTGCAGCAGCTCGGCGCGGAAGCGATCGCGGAGCTCGTCGTAGAGGGCGCGCTCGCTGCCAAAGAGCTCGCAGATCCAGGTCTCTTCCTGGCGGGCCGGGAGATCGGGGGCCACCTCGGACTTGGTGCGACGGAGCATGAGCGGGCGCAGCGCGCGGCCGAGCAGCGCAATGGCCTCGGGGTTCGGGCGGCCCTCGGTGGCGGCCTTCCAGGCCGTGGCGCGGCCGAGCATCCCCGGATTCAGGAACTCGACCAGGGACCAGAGCTCGCCCAGGTGGTTCTCGACCGGCGTGCCGGAGAGTGCCAGTCGGTGATCGGCGGTGAGGCGCCGGGCCGCGCGCGAGGTGTCGGAGCCCTCGTTCTTGATGGCCTGCGCCTCGTCGAGCACCACGTGGTCGAAGCGGATCGCCGCCAGCGACTCGGCATCTCGACGGAGGGTGCCATAGGTGGTGAGCACCAGATCGTGCTCCGCGAAGTGCTCGCCGGGCGGGCGACGGTCGCCGCCGGTGTGGTCGAGGACGCGCAGATCCGGGGTGAAGCGCGCGGCCTCGCGCTTCCAGTTGAAGACCAGCGAGCGGGGCGCGACGATGAGCGAAGGCCGGCCGCGCCGGCTCGCGAGGTGGGCGAGGACTTGAATGGTCTTGCCCAGGCCCATGTCGTCGGCGAGCAGCCCGCCGAGCCCGGTGCGACTCAGGGCCTGGAGCCAGCCGAGGCCGGCGCGCTGGTAGCCCCGCAGCTCGCCGAGGAAGCCCGGCGGCGGATCGGCGGGCGCGACCGCGCTGTCGGCGACGATGGCCGCGCGCACGTCGGCGAAGGTGCGATCGAAGGTGAGCGCGCGGGCGCCGGCGTCGCCGGCGGTGAGCTCGGCGAGGAGCGGCGCCTGGCTCCGCGCGAAGCGGACGCGGCCCTCGTGGCTCGCGCCGAGGCGGAGCACGACGAGGCCATGCTGCGCGAGCCAGGCCTCGGGCAGCACCCCGAGCGTGCCGTCGTCGAGGGTCACGAAGCGCTGCCCGCGGCGGAGCGCGTCGAGCACCTGCGGGAGCTTCGCGGTGGCGCCGCCGAAGTCGATCTCGCCGTCGACGTCGAACCACCCCACGCCGCTCGAGAGCGCCATGCGCAGGCCGCGCGCCGCGCGGTACGCAGGCCCCGCGCTGGCCTCGACGCGGAACCCCGCGACCTCGAGCGCGGCCACGATCTCGGGCAAGCGCGCCGACGGCACCACGAGGTGCGCGCCCTCCGGCGGCGGCGTGGAGGTCTTTCCGATCGCCTCGATCCCCAGCGCGTCGAGCTCGGCGCGGGCCCGCGCTTCGGCCTCGGGAGAGCGCCGCACGAGGGCCTGGCGCGTGGGATCGTAGACCACGCGGCCGGCGATCTTGCCGCGCACCACCGCGCCTTCGTAGAGGAACGTGAGCTCCGCGAAGAGCGTCCCCGCGGCGCCGTCGGGCGGGTGAACCACGAGCCGCGGCGTGGGCACCGCGGCGATCTCCACCAGCGTGACGCCCTCGGGAAGATCGAGCGGCGGCGTGGGCGAAGCGAAGAGCTCTTCGAGAAATCCGGCGCGCCGCGCCTCGGGGACGCGCATCGTGCCGTGGACGCGGAGCATGCCGAGCCACGACGAGGCGCCGCCGTGATCGAGCCGCGCGAGCTGCTCGCCGAGCACCACGTACCCGCCGTCGAGGAAGCGCTCGATCGCCCCGAGCGCGACCTCGCGATCGTCGATCCGGATCCGCCCGGCGATCTCCCACGCGCCGTCGGGCAGCGCGGTGACGTGGAGCCGCAAAGCGAAGGGCGACTCGTGCCACACGAGCGGCGTGGACGTGGTCTCGCGACGCAGGCGCAGCTTGCCGCTGCGACCGAGCAGCGGCAGCAGCTTCGCGCTCGCGGTGCGCGAGAGCGCGAACGACGATCGCTCGGACTCGTCGTCCTCGACCGCCGCCCACCCCATCGTCGCGGTGGCCATCCCGTCGAGCAGCGCTTCGAGCAGCGCGCGATCGCTCCCCGGAGCCCAGCGCGTGACGGTCTTGCGGCTGATCCGCGCGGGGCCCCACTTGTCCGGCTTTCCCTCGGGCGGGACGCGCCGCCAGAGCACGTCAATCACCACCTGCGGCTCGGACACCGCGCGATCGAGCGCGAGCAGAAAGGCGAGCTGGAGCTCGGTGGCCGGCGGCGGCGGCGGGCGACGCACCGGCGCGTCGGGCCGGCGATCGTCGAGCGCATTCCGGAGCTTGGTGAGCTCGTCGAGGCTCGGGGCTCCGGGGGCGCGCTTCACGGCATGGCGGCGTAGCGCGGAGGGGCGAGCGCGGGAAGCCCGGCGGGCGGGGCACGGATCGCGCGAGCCTTCATGTGGACGCCCGGCGCCGGCGCATCTACTCCATGGCACCGATGCGCCGCCTCCTCCTCGCCCTCCCGCTCCTCGCCCTCGTCCTCCTCCCCGCCTGCGCCGATCGCGAGGCGTCCGCCAAGCCCGGCGCGACGGCCCCGAGCGCAGCAGTCCCCCCGAGCACCGCCGACATGAAGACCCTGACCGACTTCTCCGCCGTCCCGTTCAAGGCCTCCGAGCCCAAGTCCCTCGCCGCCTACAAGGGCGATGTGGTCCTGGTCGTCAACACCGCTGCCAATTGCGGCTACACCCCGCAGATGGGCCCGCTGGGCGAGCTCGATCAGAAATACACCGCCAAGCACTTTCGCGTGGTCGGCTTCCTGAGCGACGATTTCGGCAAGCAGGGTGGCACCAACGACGAAGTGACCACCTGCTCGCTCAAATACAAGGCCGCTTTCGACGAGTACGCGATTATTCACGTGAAGAAGGGTCCGGAGCAACACCCGCTCTTCGCCTGGCTCACCTCGCAGCCGGGGATGGCGGCCGACGTGAGCTGGAACTTCAACAAGTGGCTCGTTGGCCGCGATGGGAAGCTCGTCGCCCGCTGGTCGAGCGACGTCGAGCCGGGCAGCCCGGAGATCGCCAGGGCAATTGAAGGCGCGCTGGCGAAGTGAGCTGACCCGGGCCGAGCGCTCAAACGCAGCGAAACCGAGCGAGGACGTCCGCTTCCGGGATCAGCTTTTCGCCGCGAGCCGCCGTTCGACCTCGGCGAGGCGCTTCTCCTGCGCGGCCCAGCGGAGGACTTCAATGCTGCGCGTGGCCTGCGGAGCTGTCGTGCCGGAGAGGTAGGCCGGGGGCACGCCGAGCTTGAAGATCAGCATCTCGAGCTGCGCGGGGAGCAGATTGACGAGGATGTCCAGGAGCTGCTCCTGGGACATGGCGGCGGGCGGAGGCACGATCGATCCCGGCTTCGCATGCACGGCCGCGGCCGGCGCCAGACCCTCCCGGATCCGCGCGAAAATCGCTGCCTCGCGGCGCGGCCCCGCGAGCTGGACCGCGTTGGCGAGCCAGATGCGGAGTGGGACCGTTTCGTCGGCGAGCTCCCCGGCTTTGTTGAGCGCTTCGAGGTCGAAAAGGATCTGATCCGCAGGGTTCCGCGCACTATCGAGGCCCCCCACGAAGACGCTGTCGATGCCGGTCAGGAGCGCGTCGCGGCTCCGGACCAGGCCCGCGGACAGCACCGCTGCGTGAAGCTCGTGAATCGCGGTCTGGTCGAGAGAGAGCATGGTTGTCACCTAACGCGGCAGAGCCGCGGCGCGCCGGCTCCGGGCCACGAGCAAGCACTGCGCCGCGGGCCCGAGCACGTACGAGAGCACGAGCACCAGCAAGGCCACGTTGAAGAGCTTCTCTCCCCGGAGGGGCTCGATCCGATCGAACATGTGCGTGAAGATCTCGAAGAGGCCGTAGACCATCCCGCCGCAGAGGCCGAGGCCAACGGCCTCGAAGAGCAGCGCGAGCGAGAGCCGGGAGCGGCGGAGCCCCACCAGCGCCACGCCGGCGAGCGCCACCGCGAGCAGCGGCACGACGACGCTGCCGTGGTAGTGCAGGTAGCCTGTGCAAACGAAGCTCTGGCCGGTGTCGTGGACTGGCTCGCTCGGGCCAGGGTGACAGTCGGGGCTGAAGAGGCAGCCGAGGCCCTCTCCCGCGGAGGTCGCGTGGACCACGTGCCAGTCGAGGAAATACGCGCCCGCCGCGACGAGCGCGACCCCGGCGCGC
>JBDTXR010000608.1:0-4344 GCA_040006075.1 Byssovorax sp.
GACAGCCAGATTGACGCTTACCTGAGGCTCCCCGGATGACGATCGAGATCGCGACGGCGATCGTCACCGGCGCCACGGGCTTCATCGGCTCGGCGCTGGCGCGGCGGCTCGCGGCGAGCGGCGTCCGCGCCGTGTGCCCGGTCCGCGCCGCGAGCCCGCGCGCGGCCGCGCTCGAGGGGATCCCCGGGATCGAGGTCCTGCGATTGGCCTCCTTCTCGGCGGCCGAGCTCGGCGCGGCCCTCGGCGGCGTCCCCGCAGACACGGTGTTTCACCTGGCCTCGTACGGAGTCGATCCAGGAGAGCGCGATCCCGAGGCGATGATCGAGGGCAACGTCACCCTCCTCGCGCGGCTCCTTTCGCTCGCCGCGCGCTGGCCCGTTCGCCGCTTCGTCCACACGGGCTCTTGCTCCGAATACGCGCCCGCGCGCGAGCCTTTGCGCCTCACCGAATCGCACCTCGTCGCGCCCACCTCGCTCTACGGTGCCGCCAAGGCCGCGGCGGGGATCTACGGCGGCGGCCTTTCGCGGCAGCTCGGGGTGCCGCTGATCACGCTCCGGCTCTTCGGCGTCTACGGCCCCGGCGAGGCGCCGCACCGGCTGATACCGTATCTCCTCGATTGCCTGTCTCGCGGCGTGACCCCCGAGCTCACGGGCGGCGAGCAGGCCCGCGACCTCACCTACATCGACGATCTGGTCGAGGCGCTCCTCGCGGCGGCGACGGCCCCCGGGATCGAGGCTCATGGCCTCTACAACGTAGGGACCGGCGTCCCGGTGCAGATCCGCGCGGTGGCCCGGGCGACAGCGCGCCTCCTCGGCCACCCCGAGTCGGCGCTCGGCCTCGGCAAGCGGCCGTATCGAAGCGACGAGTCGATGTGGATCGTCGCGGATCCGGGCCGCTTCCAGGCCGCGTCGGGCTGGCGAGCGCGGGTGTCGCTCGAGCAGGGCATCGCGCGGATGATCGCCGGGGTGGGCACATGACGACGCCCGAGGTGGAGAAGCCGGCGCCGAAGCTGATCTCGATCGTCGTGCCCGTCTACAACGAGTCGGGCAACATCGATCCTCTCTACGACGCAGTGAAGGCCGTCTTCGATCCGGTGGCCGATCGCTACGAGTTCGAGCTGGTCTTCACCGACAACCACAGCGAGGACCAGACCTTCGCCGAGCTCACCCGCCTCGCCGCAAAAGACGCCCGGGTCCGGGTCTTCCGCTTCTCGCGCAACTTCGGCTTCCAGCGCTCGATCTACACCGGGTACATGCAGACCCGGGGCGACGCCGCGGTGCAGATCGACTGCGATTTGCAGGATCCTCCCTCGCTGATCCTGGAGTTTCTCCGCGAGTGGGAGGCCGGCAACAAGATCGTGTACGGGGTGCGGCGCGGGCGCAAAGAGGGCTTCGGGATCACCCTCATCCGCAAGATCTTCTACCGGCTGATCGATCTGCTGAGCGAGGACCATTTGCCCCACGACGCGGGCGATTTTCGCCTGGTCGACCGCCGCGTGATTGACGTGCTCCGGCGGATCGAGGACCAGAAGCCCTACCTGCGCGGGACCCTGGCGACTCTGGGCTTCGATCAGAAGGGCGTCGTCTACGATCGGGCCGGGCGGCAGCGCGGGCAGAGCAAGTTCTCGCTCCGCGACCTCTTCGGTCTGGCCCTCGACGGGATCTTGAGCCACTCGATCGTGCCTCTCCGCGCCGCGACGTACGCTGGCCTCGTGATCTCGGTGCTGACGCTGATCGCGCTGGTCGGCTACGGCGTGGGCCGCGTCTTCCTGGGGACCGACTGGCCCGCGGGCTTCGCCACGACCAGCATTCTCATCCTCCTCTCGCTCAGCCTCAACGCGCTCTTCCTTGGCATCATCGGCGAGTATGTCGGGCGGATTTACCAGCAGGTGCACCGGAGGCCGCTGACGATCATCGAGCATCGGATCGACCGCGCGCCGCCGCGAGAGCCGGACAACGCCGCGCCGGATCGGAGCGCGCCGCCTCGCGCGTGATCGGCGATACGGCGATTGCCGGCGCGGCGCGACCGTGGGAAGGGGGCTCGCATGCGACGCTCTACCACCTGGCTCCTCCCGCGCGGCTTCGCCGCTTTGCTCCTCCTCGCGCTCCCCGCCTGCGTGGAAGGCACGACCACGTCCGGCAGCGCGGCCACGCCCAACGAGGCGACAGGAACCACCGCGCCCGTCGCGACCACGCCCGTCGCCCCCGCGACGCCGGCCGCGCCGATCTCGCCGCACCCCACCACCACGGCTGTCGCGCCGGTCGCCACCGCGCCGAGCACGATGCCCACGGTCGCTCCGACCGCGACCGCGCCGACGACGATCCCCGGCACCACCCCCGCGGCCGGCCCGGTCAGCCTGGCGGGAACCTGGGAGTCCGCCACGTGCAACACCCGCACCTTCCCGCGGCGGATCACCTTCACCGAGGGCGCCGCGACCTCGTTCACCGCGGAAGACCTGGTGTCGCCCTGCCCCAAGGGGACGACGTGTGTGTGGTCGGGGATCATCAACCGATCTGGCACCTACAAGGTGGCGAAAGACCTGGTCACGCTCACGGTGAGCAAGACGAGCAACGGCCCCACGAAGACCGAGTTCCCGACGACCCTCACCCTCGACGCGAGCCGCGCGCCGGTCGAGCCCGGGATCGACGGCGGCAAGCCCTGTCCGTACACGCGGTCTGGCGGCGTCAGGAAGCCTTGAAAAGCAGCTTCGTTCCGGGCGGCGTGACCACGATCGCCCCTGCGGCGATGCGGGGCGCCGTTCGTCGCCGGTTGCGCTAAGCTCACGCTCATGCCGCGCCCGGGCTACGACAGCGTCCTCCTCGTCACGGGCTATCCCTCCCTCCATGCGCGGCGGATGATCGAGCAGATCCTCCGCACCGAGCCGCGCTCCCTCGTCTACACGCTGAAGACGCCGGAAACGCCGGAAACGCCGGCCTTTCCGCCGCCGGCCGAGCTCGATCTCTCGGCCGAGCAGCGGGCCCGCGTCGTCTTCCTCGAAGGCACCCCGCACGCCATGGATCTCGGCCTCTCGGGCGCCGAGTTCCGGCAGCTCGCGCGCGAGGTCGACCGGATCCATCACCTGGCCCACGTGGGATCGAGCGCCGTCGACCGCCGCACCGCGCACACGATCAACGTGGTCGGCGCGGCCGAAATCCTCGAATTTTCCCGGGCGGCGTCGCATCTCTCGTGCCTGGTGTTCCACTCCACCGCGCACGTCTCCGGGGACCGCACCGGCGTGGTCCTCGAAGAGGATCTCGATCGCGGCCAGTCGTTCCGCTCCGACGCCGACGAGACGCGGATGCGCGCCGAGATGCTGCTCCGCCGGGCGATCCGCGAGGTACCCATCGCCGTGGTCCGGCCCACGACCCTGGTCGGCGACACCGGCGCGGGCGAGAGCGATCGCCTCGAAGGCATCTACCTCCTGGTGTTGCTCGTCGTGGCCACGCCCGCCGAGATTGCCATTCCCTTCCCCGGCCGCGGGGATACGCCGCTCAACATCGTGCCTCTCGACTACGCCGTCCGCGCCGCGCACGCGATCGGGCGCCACCCGTCGGCCCCGGGACGCACGTTTCACCTGGCCGATCCCGACCCGCTCTCGGCCCGCAGCGCCTTCGAGCTGGTGACCCACGCGGGAGGCCGGCGCACCACCAAGGGCAGTATCCCCTCGAACCTCGCGAAAGCCCTGCTCCGCACGCCGGGGATCGATCGCTTCGCCCGCAGCCCCAAGGCCTTCGTCGAGCAGCTCACCAGCAACGTGCGCTACGACGCCCGCAACACCGATCAAGCCATTGCCAGCGCGGGGATCACCTGTCCCCCCTTCGAGTCCTATGTCGACGATCTCGTCAACGTCGTACGCGCGCACGTCAAGGCGCGGCAGCGGCGCCGCGAGAGCGTCGTGGACGAGGTCGAGATTGACGATCCCCTCTCCTGAGCCCGAGCCGTCGGCCCCCGCCGCCAAGGTCGATCCGCGCGGCCGGCTCGCGGCGATCGCCGTGACCATCACCTCGGCGATCATCGTCTTGACGTGCGGCACAACGCACGATCAGGCCCCTGCGCCCGCAGCTCCAGCGGCCGAGTCGGCCTCCGCTCCCGCTGCCATTCCCGCGGTGACCACCTCTTCCGCCGCGGCGCCGCCCCTCGAAATCCCCACGGCCACGGCCGCAGCCTCGGCCGATCCGGTCCCCCCGCCGCCCGGCCCGCTCGCGCGCACCACTGGCCGGGAGCTCGACAATTTCTACGCGGCCCTCCGCGAGCTCGAGAAGCACACCCTTCGCAATCACGTCCGCGTGGCCTGGCTCGGCGACTCCCATGGAGCCTCCGATTTCTGGAGCGGCGCGCTCCGCA
>JBDTXR010000609.1:0-4343 GCA_040006075.1 Byssovorax sp.
TCGATCGTCTTCTACATCGTCACGTACTGCTTCATGAACCTCGGGGCCTTCCTCGTGGTGATGATGGTCGCCGAGCAGAGCAAGGGCGACGAGTCGATTGGCGCCTTCCGCGGCCTCGGTCGTCGCGCTCCGATCACCGCGGGCGTGATGGCGCTGTTCCTCTTCTCGCTCACCGGCCTGCCCCCGTTCGCGGGCTTCATCGGCAAGTTCTACCTGTTCTGGGCCCTGCTCAAGGCGGGCGGCGCGTGGAACTGGACGGTCGCCGTGGTGGGCATGCTCAACAGCGTGGTGTCGCTGTTCTATTACTCGCGCGTCGTCCGCGCGATGTTCCTCGAGAAGAGCGAGAACACCAAGCCCGTCGACGTACGCAAGCTCTTCGGCACGCTCAGCGTGGTGCTCGCGGTGCCCACGCTCGTACTCGGTGTCTACTGGGCCCCCGTGTACGACTTCGTCGAGCGCTCCATCTCGATGGTCCGCTGATCTCCGAGCGTGTGGGGCGGGCGTCCCTGCCCGCCCGCAGCGCTGCCGCTACCGCGCGCGAGCGCTCGCCTCTTCCACAATCTTTCTCAGCAACATCGCCACCGCGCCGCTCAGATCGCCGGGCGACGTCAGCTTCAGCTCGGCGCCCATCAGCTCCAGGTAGCTGCCGTGGGCCGAGATGGTCTCGGCGTCGATCACGCCCCACGGGAGCTGCGTCGCGGGCTCGCCGAGCATCTTCCAGCACACCCGCTTGCTCGTGAGCAACAGGCCCTCCTCGGCGCTCCCGAAGTAGGTGTCGTCGTAGAGCACGTCCACCGGCTCGTCGCTCGGCAGGTGCGCGCTGTGCGCCGCGCGGGCCCGCCGGAGCTTCGCCTCGGGGATCGCCGGCGCGTAAAACACGTTGCGCGTCTCGCCCACGAAGTCGCGGGCCAGCGCGATCAGGCGCTCGCCCGGCAGCGTCTTCGTCGGCAGCGCGATCGGCCGGCGCACGCCGCGGTACGGGCCGAGGTCCAGGCCCGGCGTCACGCCCGCCATCGCCAGCAAGAAGCGCGACACGCCCAGCACGAGATCGCCGCTCAGCGCGAGGTCGCGGCCGGCGATCATCACCTTGCCGACCTCGCGCGAGATGGTCTCGGGATCGAGCTCGCTCCACCCGATCTCGCGCGACGACTCCCAGGGGTTCTTCCAGCACAGCCGCCGTCGCGTCACCACGAAGCCCTCTTCGGCGCTGCCGAACACCGTGCCGTCGTGGAGCACCAGGATCGGCTCGTCGTCCGGCAAATGCAGATCGTGAGCGACGCGCGCGCTGGCCTCTTTCTCGGCCGGGATCGACGGCGCGTAGAACACGCCGACGACCATCCCGATGTGCCGGCGCGCGAGCGCGAGCAGATCGTCGCGGTCGTCGTCGTCTTCGTGGTTACTTCGGGCCATCACACTTTCCGGACACGCTCGCCGACGTATCGTTGTCGGTCCGACACTCGTGCCACGTGTGCGGCATTCCGCCATCGTCAACGATGGCGAACACCGGGACCGTGCCGTTGACGATCTCCGCCGGAGGCGTGGTCAACACCAGCTCGATCTTCTCGGCCTCGGCGGGATACAGCGTCTTCGAGGTGATCCCTTCGCCGAGCTTGGTCCCGCCCGGCATCGGCATGGCCTCGTAGAAGCCCACCTTCACGCCCGCGGGGAGCGGCACCTCACCGAGGTTGCGCACCGTCGCGACCAGCGTGTACACCGGCGCGCCACAGAGCGGCGCGATCGACACGACCGCGTCCGGAGCGCCGAACTGCGAGCCGGGCTGGCGGTTCTGGCGATAGTCGTTGAGGCCCGGCTGCGTCCAGTTGGCGAGCTCCACCGCGGGCACCTTGCCGTCTTCGCCAACGTTGGTGATGTGGTACGTGTGCTGGTTCCACACCCGGCGCGTGCGCACCCAGCTCCCGGTCGCGCTGCCGAAGATGCGGATGCCCGACTGCTTCGAGCCGTCGTCGGGGCAGGTGATTCCATAGGCGTTCGACGCCACGATGATGTCGGCCTCGCCGTCGTTGTCGACGTCGGCGACGAGCGGATACTCCCAGAGCGTGCCGGTGGTGTTGCAGGTGCTCGGGATCAAGTTGGTCCCCGTTTGCCCGTCGTACATCCACAGGTGGTACTCGTCCGAGTAGATGACCTCGGCCTTCCCGTCGCCGTTGAAGTCGAACACGCTGCTGCCCGTCACCGCCGACGAGCAATCGTGCGTCGTCTTGAACCAGAGCTGCACGCCGCTGCTCGGCACCGCAGGATCCATGAGGCTCTTGCCGCTGAAGACGCCGTAGCCCACCGCGCCGGCCGCGCCCACGTCGGGGAATCCATCGCCGTCGAAGTCGGCCACCGTCGGAGGGCCGCCGCCGTACTCCGCCGCCACGTTGCAGTACGTCGCGGTGAGCGTGCCGTTGTTGAGATCGATGCCCTTGCGGATCAGGTCGACGCCGGTAGGGCTCGCGGCGTTGTAGTGAATCAGCGAGAGCGTGTGCGGGCCGCTCGTGGAGATCACGACCACCTCGGGCTTGCCGTCTTTGTCGAAGTCGCCGATGCCGTGATAGCCCACCGGGATCGCGTCGGGGCCGCTGCGCAGGTCCCAGAGCACCTTGCCGTCGGTGCCGCGATACGCGCGCTGACCATCGGTGATGTCGAGCTTCCCATCGCCGTCGAGATCGACCAGGCCGGTGAGCCGGACGCCGTAGCTGCTCGCGGGATCGAGCTCCATCTTCACGGCGCCGGTCTTGCCATCGAGGATCGTCCAGCCCACCAGGACCTCGGGGTGGCCGTCCTGATCGAGATCGCCAATCGCCGGCGCCTCGTAGCCGCAGTGCACCTTGGTGGTGTCGCTCTGCGTCCACATCACCGTGCCGTCGGCGCGATACGCGACCACGCCCGTGTTCTGCGCGAGCGCATCGCAGCACGACGCGCCGCTCGGCCCCGGGTTCGCACAGGCGATGATCTCGGGGATCCCATCGCCGTCGAGATCGGCCGCCGCGAGCCCGCCGCCCGGCTGCGTTCCATTCGGCACATTCCATTTCTCGACGACGGCGCCGTTCTTGATCGAGATCGCGTGGAGCGTGCCCTGCTTGAAATACGCGCCGCCGGTGAAGGTGCTGAACACGATCTCCGGGATGTCGTTCTGGTTCACCTTCCCGTCGCAGTTGTCGTCGTCGAGCTGGATGACGATCGGCGCCATCATCACGTCGTTCGGTGTGCCCGGCGCGGTGCCGCCCCACGCGTGCTTGAGCACCACGGAGAAGTCGTCGGTCGGCGGTTTGTATTCGCACGCCGCGAGGCAGGTGATCGGATCTCCAGGATCCTGTCCCGGCGCACAAACCGGCGGCTTCGGAAGGCATTTCCCGGTCTGCGTGGCGGCGCCGCCCTGGCACATTCCGCCGTCGACTCCACCGTCGTTGCCCGCGGCGACGACGCCGAGCGAGTAGTCGCAATACGAGCCGACCGCGCAGTCGTCGGCGTCGACGCACTCGACGCCGGGCGCTTCACATTTCTGGAAGCTGCACACCTGACCTGCACCGCAGCACACGCCGGCGCACGCGACCCCGGTGTCGCAGCACGCGCCCTTGGTGCACACGCCGCCGTCGCCGCAGGGATCACCCTCGTTGCATCCAGGCCCGCTGTCGATGAGATCGTCGCCGCCGGTGCCACCCGAGCTGGTGCTGCCACCTCCGCGGCCTCCCGAGCTCGTGCCCACCGTGCCGCTGCTGGTGGTGTGCGCTCCGCCGGTGCCGGTGGTGGTGGCCCCACCGCCGCACGAGGCCACGAGGAGCGTGAGCGAGCCGATTGAAGCGAGGCCGATCGCCAGCGTGGAACTTCGCATGATCGCTCGATGCTACGGCGCCTGCCGCCGCGAGAGAAGCGCGGGGCGCTACGAGCCGCCGAGCGCGCGCTCGATCGCGTCGACGAGGCGTTCGAACGCCGGCGTTCCCTGGAGCAAAAGCCCTTTCTCTTGCGTGGAAAGGAAGCCTTTGCGATCGACGAGGAGCACCATCGGAATGACGCCGCTCGTGCCCGCCGCGTGCTGCCAGATGGATCCGAGATCGAGAAAGCACGGGTACGTCATCTGCGCTTCGCGCGCGAGATCGAGGAGCGTCTGTCGATCTCCAGGCGCGTCGTCGAACGCCGCGACCGAGATGACGCGGAGGCCGCGCGCGCCATAACGATTCTGGAGCGCGACGATCGCCGGGACCGATTGTCGACAGGGAATGCAGTCGCGATCCCAGGCTTCGACGAGGACGACGTCGCCGCGCGCGGAGGAGAGCGGGGAGGGAGCGCCGTTGATCCAGCGCGAGGCATCGGCGCTCATCTCGGGGGCGAGGCGCGCGGCG
>JBDTXR010000610.1:0-4330 GCA_040006075.1 Byssovorax sp.
ACGGACCGGACACCCCGCCTCCGCCGCCGCCGCGGAGCAAGAAGCCGGCGATCGTCCTCGGGGCTGTGGCGGTGGTGGCCCTCGGCGTGGGCGGCGCGCTGCTCGGCGTCGGCGCCGGCAAGAAGGGTGACGCGAACACGCTCCGCGATCAGATCGTCAGCAACAAGAATGCGTGTGTGCCCGGGTTCACCAACCTCGACTCGCGGTGCGCGGACCTCAAGAGTCAGTTCGACTCGGCGCACATGCTCCAGAACATCGGCGGTGTGACGATGGCCGTCGGCGGCGCGGCGGCCATCGCCGCGGTCACCTATCTCCTGTTGCCGCCTCCGAAGAACAAGGATTCGGCGCCGCTGAAGGTCGCCCCCCTCGCCGGACCAGAGCAGACGGGCTTCGTGGTTTCGGGATCCTTTTAGCTTTTTTGAATCGGGAGACTGAGATGCGAAAGATGCGTTGGTCGGTGGCCACTTCGGGGCTTGCGGTGTTCGGCGCGCTGGGTTGGTTCGTTGGCTGCACGACCACCGAGTCGGAAATTCTCACGACTCCGGGTCTTGGTAGCAACACGAAGTCCACTACCTCGAGCTCCAGCACGGGTGGCGGCGGCGCCCCGTCGACGACGAGCAGCACAGGCACGGGTATCGATCCCGGATGCCTGGGCACGATTACCGAGACCCTGAGCTCCGAGGACGCCAAGCGCCTCATCAGCGACAAGTGCGGAGTCTTCGCGCAGGCCGGCGCCAAGGGCGCGACGGAGGACGGCACCCAAGCGGCGCCCTACAAGACGCTTCAGAAGGCGATCGACAACGCTGGCAACAGGCGCGTGTACTCGTGCTCGAGCGCGATGAAGCCCTTCGCGGAGGCCGTGACGGTCGCGGCGCCCGTCGAGGTGTACGGCGGCTTCACGTGCGACAAGGGCTGGGCGTTCAAGGATGCGACGCGCGGCGTAATCACCGGATCTGCGAAGAAGGTTTCGCTGACTCTGACAGACCTGGCCGGTGGGGCGATCGTCGAAGGTTTCAAGATCACCTCGGCGAGCGCGACCCCGATGACTGGGGACTCGTCCGTGGCCGTGGCAATCGCCGCCATCGACGCCACGCTGGACAAGTGCGATGTGGAGGCCGGCGACGGCGCCGATGGCGTCGATGGTTTGCCTCCCATGGGCAATGCGACGAACGGTATGGACGCGCCCGTCACCGATCCGCAGGTCATCAGTGCTTGCATCAATCCGGCCGCGTTGACGTTCGGAGCCCCCGGGATGACCACTTGCGACGACGGTCTGAGCTCGGGCGGCCCCGGCGGCAAAGGCGGCATTAGCGGCACCAACAATGGATATGGCCAGGCAGGTTCCGACGGGACCCCGGTGGATGGGACCAACGGCAAAGGCGGTACGGGGCAGGATAACCTGGCCGTCTGCGCGAACGGTTCTTCAGGCAAAGATGGTGATCCTGGAGCGGCAGGCGACGCGGGCAAGGCCCTCGGCATCCTGTCGATAGCGGGTATCACGAACACCGCCGGCGCTGATGGGACGGACGGGAAGCCGGGCGCCAAAGCGCAGGGCGGCGGGGGTGGCGGCGGCGCGAAATCCAGCACCCTGTGCCCGGGGTCGATTGATGGTCCCGGCGCAAGCGGCGGCGGTGGTGGCGCCGGTGGCTGCGGCGGTAAAGGTGGCGGCGCGGGGAAGGTCGGGGGGTCGAGCATTGCTGTCGTCAGCCTGGGAACCAAGCTGGTCTTGACCAAGGTCACGCTCAAGTCGGGCCAAGGGGGCACCGGCGGTGATGGCGCTGCCGGGCAAGGCGGGGGAATCCTGGGTGCCGGCGGGAAAGGCGGGGTGCCTTCGAACGTTGCTGGTTCCAAACCCGGTTGCAAGGGTGGTGACGGTGGAATGGGCGGTGGCGGCGGTCCCGGCGGCGCTGGTCGAGGAGGTCATTCGATTGGCCTCGCGTCGATCGGGATCCCGGCGGCCATGCCAGGTATGTTCACGCCCGGTATGCCCGGAAACGGCGGCGTCGCGGGCACGGGCGGCTCGCCCGCGGGCGACGGAGCCAAGGGCGTTGGTGGCTCGAAGACGGCCGCTTGCTGGGACTTCTCCAAGGACATGTCCTGCGCGAAATGATGCGACTCGTCCGCCCCCGGGGCTCTGGCTCGCTTCCGAGAACGAGAGCCCTTGGCGCGGTAGCGCTCGTGGTCTTCGCGGTCTCCTCACCTGCGCTCGCACAGACCTCTTCCGAAAAAGCAGCCTCGGCACAGGCCCTCTTCGATGAGGGTTTGCGCCTTGTGGCAGCCGGTCAATCCGAGGCGGCCTGTCCCAAGTTCGCGGCGTCCCAGAAGCTCGATCCGGGCATGGGGACCAAGTTCCGCCTGGCCGAGTGCTACGAGAAGGTCGGCAAGACCGCGAGCGCGTGGGCCCTCTTCCTGGAGATTGGCGACGAGGCGCGCAGCACAAAACGACCCGAGCGCGAGGAGATTGCGCGCACGCGGGCGGCCGCGCTGGCGCCGAAGCTCGCACGAATGAACATCCTCGTCGCGCCGGCCTCGGCGAGCCTCCCCGGCTTGGTGGTGCTCCGCGATGGAACAACGCTGGACAGCGCGATATCGGGAGTCGCGCTGCCTGTCGATCCCGGGGAGCATGTCTTGCGCGCCACCGCGCCGGGCAAGATCGCCTGGGAGAGCAAGCCTGTCGTGGCGCAGCCCTCGAAGACAGTCGAGGTGACCGTCCCCGCGCTGGAAGACCAGCCAAGAGTAGCTGTTGCGACGATCACGCCGCCAGACTCGCCCGCAATCGAGCGGCGCAGCCTCGTCCCGTTGGTGCTGCTCGGCGGCGTCGCGGTGGTCACTGCCGCCTTCGGAGGCATCATGCTCGGACTCTCGGGCGGCAAGGCCAACGATGCCAACGCTCAGGCGGCGAGCCTCAAGGGAGCTCGGTGCGTCGCTCCGCCCGGCACCAACACCAACGCCGCGTGCACCACGCTCGTAAACACCGCGAAATCTGCCGATAGCCTGCACAAC
The DNA here is from genome assembly GCA_040006075.1 of Byssovorax sp. Classification (GTDB taxonomy): domain Bacteria; phylum Myxococcota_A; class Polyangia; order Polyangiales; family Polyangiaceae; genus JANYGI01. The sequence continues at coordinate 3,004 of JBDTXR010000610.1, forward strand.
GCGGGTGTCGGGATGTTCGTTGGCGCGGGGGTTCTGGGGGCTGCCGCGATTACCTACCTGCTGCTCCCTCCCCGGGTGGCAAAGAAGCCTTCGACCACGGGACTCCGCGCGACTCCGGTGGTCGGTCCAGACGGCGCCGCGCTGCTGGTCTCGGGATCGTTCTAGATTACCTCTCGGGGGAGCGATGATATGCGACGCACGCTTTACGTGATCCTTGCTTCAGGCCTGATCGGCCTCGGTACCGGGTCTTGTGGTACGTTTGGTGACGACTGTTACAGTGGGAAAGAATGCGTGGGCGCCTTCGGGACCGGCGGTGCGTCGAGCACGACCTCGTCGAGCACGACGACCACCGGCACGACGACCACCGGCACGACGACGAGCAGCAACAGCAGCACGAGCACGAGCACGGGCATCGATCCCGGTTGCGTGGGTGATCCGACCGACGGGATGGCCCTCGATACCAAGGGCATCCTCAGCGACAATTGCGGCGTGTTCGTGCAGGCCGACGCGGCCCCCAAGGGCACCGGAACGGCCGAGAAGCCGTACGCTTCGCTGCAAGAGGCCATCGCCTCCGGCAAGGGCAAGAACGTGTACGTATGCAAGAGCGCGAACGCTCAGGCGACGTTGAACGAGGCCGTCACGATTCAAGATCCGGTCACGGTCCTCGGAGGGTTCGATTGCGCGAGCAACTGGACATTCCACGCGATGGCCCAAAGCCCGCTCACGGCCCCTGCCGACGCGATCCCGCTGACCATCTCGGCGATGGGCGTGAAGATTGCCAATCTGACGATCACGGCCGCCACGGCGAAGAGCCCCGGCAGGTCGGCGATCGCGGTGTTCGCCAATGACGCGGAGGCGACCTTCGAGCAGTGCGACATCGAGGCCAAGGACGGCGCGAACGGTGCGGATGGGGATCCGGGCGGCCCGGTCGTGAACGGCAATGTGGTCGCTGCGACCGCGGGCGATCCGGGCGCTAATGGGTCGCCGGCTTGCTCCGATCTCGACGCTAACGGAATGCCCGACTCAACCCTCCCTGGAGGCGCAGGTGCGCCGAATACCTGCGGAGCAGATCCAAGCGTTGGCGGCAACGGTGGAATCGGGCAAAAGCTCAGCGGCAACCCCGGCTCGGCGGGTCAGGTAGGCGCGCTCGGCACGGGTGGAACGGGTGAGCCGTTATCGGGTGTCTGGAGCTGCACCGGCATGGAGCCGAACGGCGGAGGGAATGACGGCGACAGCGGCACTGATGGAGGGCCTGGGCTTGCCGGGAAAGGGTCCGGCACGCTCACCGCAGCAGGCTATCAAGGCGCGAGCGGCCAGGCCGGGACGG
>JBDTXR010000611.1:0-4272 GCA_040006075.1 Byssovorax sp.
ACATCGCCGGATCCAACGGCAAGGGCAGCACCGCGGCCATGGTCGAGGCCATCGCGCGCGCCGCGGGGCTGCGCACCGGCCTCTACACGTCGCCGCACCTCTGTCGCTTCGCCGAGCGGATCCGGATCGGCGGCGAGCCGATCGACGACGTCGGCTTCGAGCGATCGCTCGGCGCCGTGCTCGATCAGTGCCGCCCCGATCTCACCTTCTTCGAGAGCCTCACCGTCGCCGCCTTCCACGCCTTCCGCGAGGCCCGCGTCCAGCTCGCCGTCGTCGAGGTCGGCCTCGGCGGTCGGCTCGACGCGACCAACGTGATCCCGGCGCCGATCTGCACCGCGGTGACCTCGATCTCGCTCGAGCACACCGCGATCCTGGGCGACACGATCGAGCTTGTCGCCCGGGAAAAAGCGGGGATCTTGAAGCCCAACGCGCGGGTCGTGCTCGGCCCGCTCGCGCCCGAAGCCGACCGCGCCATCACCGAGATCGCCGAGCGCGTCGGGGCCGGCCCGATCACCCGCGTGCGGCGCGACGGCGCCTTCGAGCCCGGCGCGATCCTCGCGCGCTGGCAGGGCGGCGTCACCGATCTCCACGGCCCCACCGAGGCCGATCGCTTCCACGGCAAGCTCGCGCTCGGCGGCCGCCACCAGGCCGACAACGCCGGCGTCGCGCTCGGGATCGCGCGCTGCCTCGCGCGGCGCCACCTGCTGATCGAGCCCGTCCCCACGACCTTCGTCGGCCTCACCACCGCGCGCTGGCCGGGGCGCTACGAGCGGATCGCGATCGACGCGCAGAGGGTCACGGTGATCCTCGACGGCGCGCACAACCCCGAGGGATCACGATCGCTCGCCGAGCTGGTCGCGGCGGAGAACCCGAGCGGGGATTCGTCACGCCGCGCCCTGGTGTTCGGCGCGCTCGCCGACAAGCGCTGGCCGGAGATGCTGAGCGCGCTCGCGCCGCTCTGCGCGCGTCGCTACTACACCGAGCCCAAGGGCCGCGCGCCTGCCGCGCTCGCAGAGCTCGCGGCCGTCGCGCCCGGTACAATGGTGGCAGAGCCGCGTGACGCCATCGCGCGCGCCCTCGCCGAGAGCCGACCTGGGGATACGATCCTGGTCACGGGATCCTTGTTCCTCGTGGGGGAGATCCGCGCGGAGCTGCTGGGCATCGAGGCCGATCCGGCGATCGCGCTGTGATCAGGGGGTGTACACGAACCAGACCCAGACCACGCGATCGCGCGGGTCGGACGTGAAGCGGACGACGTAGGGGGCCACGCGAAGCCGCGCAGTGATCGGATCGTCGCTGCGGAGACGAAACACGTCGCCTTGGCCAGTGAGCACGAGCTCCTGGAGCGCGCGGTCGATGCGAGCGGCGTGGAGCCAGGGCAGTTTTTCGAGAGAAGCGATCGCCGGTGGCGACCAGCAGAGGCGCCAGCTCATCCTCGGGCAGCGACGTCGGCGCTCACCGTCGCGCCGTCGATCCAGCCGCCATCGCGCTTGGCCGCTTCCACCGCGAGCAACTCGGCTTCGGAGGGCTCGCCGTCCTCGATAGGAGCGCGCATCACGGCCATCCAGAACGGATCGGACTCCAGAGCGAAGGGTTCGCGAGACGCCATCCCGAGATCTGGCCTGAAATGGCGGCGGCGCGCAAGCGCAAAGCGCAAAGCGCAAAGCGCAAAGCGGACCAGACCCCCGCCTGCGGCTGTCACGGATAGAACGGCCGCAGCATCAGATAGCAGAGCGGGCCAGTCACCGCGACATAGAGCCACACCGGGAACACCCAGCGGGCCATGGCCTTGTGGCGGGCGTACTGGCCGGTGAAGGCGCGGTTGAACGTGAAGAGGATGAACGGCAGGATCACCCCCGCCAGCGTGATGTGGCTGATCAAGAGCACGAGATAGACAGGCCGCATCCCACCCACCGCGGCGCGCTCGGCGGCGTCGACGATGCCGTTGTGATCGACGTCGCCATAGCGCACCTCGACCGAGGTGAAGTGGTACACCACGTACGAGAGCAGGAAGAGAATGCTGAGGCCGATGGATGCGTAGATGGCCGCCCGGTGCCGCGCGATCTGCTTCTTCTTGATGAACACCAGCGCGGCCACCAGCGTGACCGCGGTGAGGGCGTTGAGCGTGGCGTGGATCGGCGGCAGGAAGCTGAAATCGATCGGGCTGGGGATGCGCACGGCGCGCATCAGGCCCACCAGCAGGAGCACCACCGCGGACAGCACCCACGCGATCCGGTTCATTTTCCGCTCGAGAACGACAGCTTCGGTCGACACCAGGGGCCTCCTTGGGCGCCCGCGGAGGGGCCCGTGATCTGGGCCGGTGGTGTAGGGGCGCCGTGGCGCCGTGTCGACAAGTTCTGCGATCGCCTCGGCTCGGGGCGCCTCAGGGCGGCGCGCCGTCGGCCTCGATCGCGTCGTCGAGAAACACGGTCACCGCGTAGGCGAGGTGGTCCGTCCCGGCGAAGCGAACGTTCAGCCCCTTGCAGAGCGCGGCGACGCCGATACCCGCGAGCTTGACCCCTTTGCCCGCGATCGAAGGTCCTTTTGGAGAGCGGTTGATCGAGACGTCGACGCCGTCGTCGCCCAGCTCCGCGGTCGTGATGTGGAGTCGAGCTGCGCGGGTGTCGCCGCTGCCCGCCGGCGCGCACGACCAGGGCTCGTTGCCGCGCGCGCTGGCCCGGCGCAAGCAGACCTCGGGGCGGGGGGAGATCTCCTTGCCGTTGGCCGAGACCCCCACGACGCGAAGGCGCCACTCGCCGTCCGTGGCAATCCGGCTCTCGCACGATCCCGCCACGCAGGCGCGGCCCGACGAGCAGCCGCGAGCGTTGTTGGGCGCGCCGGTGCAGGCCGTTCCGCCGCAGCAAATCGGGGGGCACGCGCTCGTCGCCGGGGTGGCCGCGGCGCTCGGCAGGAGCCGCGGAGTCGCGCTCGGCAACGCGGCGACGGACGACGAGACGACGGTCACCTGGGGCCCGTGCTGGTCAGTCGAGGCCGCGCGAAGCCACAGGCCCACAGCCACGAGGCTCGCGACGCCGAGGGCGATCACGACAGGCAGGGTCTTGCTTCGTCGCGGCGGAGCAGGGGTGAGACGTACAGTGTAAGGTCGCGCCGGCGGGGGCGCCGCGAGGGGCTCCTCCGCGGCGGCGATCGGGCCTTGGTCGAGGACGCCGACCACGGCAGTCTCGACCTCGCGCGCGGCGATCGAGGGCGCGACCACGGCAAGCGCCGGCGCCGGATCGAGGGTGGCAATCGGCGCAGGATCCAGCGCGCGCTCGCGCACGAGATCGAGCAGCGCGCTCCCGGACGACGGCCGCCGCGTCGCATCGATGGCCAGGCACCGCGCGATCGGCTCCTGCCAGCGGGCTGGAAGCCCGGGCGGAGGCCAGGGCGCCGCGCCGGAGGCCGCCGCCGTGTAGGCCCGGATGAAGTGAATCGGCGACGCGTCCCAGCCGAGGCCCGTCGGGTGCTTGTCGAGCAAGAGCTCGTACGCGAGCACGCCATACGCAAAGAGGTCCCGGGCAAACGGGAGCGGCGCGTCGGGCGCGGCCATCGGCACGATCGCCTCGGGCGCGAGGTACGGCGCGGTCCCGACGACGCCGCCAACCTGGGTAAGCGGGCGCGGGTTCCCGACCTGGATCGCGATCCCGAAATCGACGAGCTTGATCGTCCCCGCGCGCCGCGGCTCGCTCCAGAACGCGTCGGTCACGAGCACGTTCTCGGCCTTCAAATCGCGGTGAACGAGCTGCGACGCGTGCACGAACGCCAGCACCTCGGCCAGCTGCACGAGCAGCGCGTCGCGGTGCGCCGCCGTCATCCGCGGATCGTTCGTGACCTCGTGGCAGGGCGCTCCATCGACGAGCTCGAGCGCGATCCCGAGCAGCCCGGCGCTGACGTCCTCGAAGAGGCCGTAGCACGCGATGAGGTTGGGGTGCGGCGTGCTCGCGAGGGTCTGCGCCTCGCGGCGAACCCGCTCGTACGACCCCGCCGAGAGGCCGCTCGTGGGCACCAGCTTGAGCGCGCGCCGGGCGCCGCCGTCGAGCGGATCGAGCACCCGCCATACGGCGCCCTGGGCCCCCGCGCCGAGCGGCGCGACCAGGGTGTAGCGATCGATGCGGTCGCCGGGCTTGAGTTGCATCGCTGCGCGCACCGTAGGCCGGGATCGGGCCGGCGCGAAGCCTCGTCGACGGTCCGCTCAGAGGCTGACCGGCATTCGCCGGCCAGCCTCTTCTCTTGTCTCAGGGGGCTCCGCCCCCTCCCGGTGCCGGAAGTAAA
>JBDTXR010000612.1:0-4260 GCA_040006075.1 Byssovorax sp.
TTGTCGGCGACCTCGTTGGCCCAGAGCTTGGCCTCGCGCTTGTCGAGCTTGTCGATTGCCGTCTCGATCTCGAAGCGCTGCGACTCGATCGCGAGCTGGGCGGCCTCGGTGAGGAGCTTGCGCGCGCGGTCGTACTTCTTCTCGTTCATCGCGCGATTGGCGTCGTCGATCTTCTTCCGGCCCTCCTCGATCTTGGCTTGCTCGCCGGGATCGGCCGCGGTGGTCGGCCCCTTCTTGACCGGGACGGGATCGCCGCAGGCGACCGAGGCCAGCGATGACAGCGCCGCAAGAGCGAGGGAAACAGCGCCGAGGAGGGAGCGAGCGGACGTCGAGAGCCGGGGAAGCGTGAAGGCCATGGGGCGGGACTTTCCCATTGCCGGCACACCATCGTCAATGTTCCGAGGGTGGTTCTTGACCGACAGCGCTCGCCGCCCTAGTCCGGGCGCATGGCGGACGCGACGGACCAGGCCAAAGATCAGGTGTTCAACGAGCCGCGGGTGACGATCAACCGCGTCTACACGAAGACGGGCGACGCGGGCCTGACCCGGCTCGTCGGCGGCCAGCAGGTGCCCAAGCACGACCCGCGGATCGAGGCCTACGGGACCGTCGACGAGCTCAACGCCTTCGTCGGCGTCGCGCGCCAGAGCCTGATCGAGGCCTTCCCGACCGCGCCGCCCGAGCGCAAGGAGGCGCTGGCCGCGCTGGGCGCCACGCTGATGCGGGTGCAGCACGAGCTCTTCAACCTGGGATCGATCCTGGCGACGCTGCCCGAGGACGTGCACCCGAAGCAGCCGCGCGTGACCGCCGCGGAGGTCGCCCGCCTCGAGGAAGAGATGGACGCCTGCCAGACCGAGCTCGCGACCCTGCGCTCGTTCGTGCTCCCCGGAGGCTGCCGCCTCAACGCCGATCTCCACGTGACCCGCACCATCTGCCGTCGGGCCGAGCGCCTCACGGTCGCGCTCGCCGGATCGACCGCCGTGGATCCCGACGCCGTGAGGTACCTGAACCGCCTCAGCGACGCGTTCTTCGTCTGGAGCCGCTGGGCCTCGCTCCTGCTCGGCGCCGACGAGGTGCTGTGGCAGCCGAACCGCGCCGCCAGCGCCCTCCAGACCTGATCGTTCGTTTGACACGCCGGGCGCGCCGCCCGACCATGCGCCTCGATTTTCCAGGAGGAGACCGCGCATGAATCGACTCGGCATGATCTCGGCATTCGGCCTGATTTTCGCGGGATCGCTGCCGTTCGCCGGCTGCTCCAGCGAGCCCGGGACCACCGGCGCCACCGGAGGCTCGGGCGCGACGACGGGCGGCGCCACGGTCCAGCCGACGTTCCACAAGGACATCGAGCCCATCCTCCAGAAGAGCTGCCAGAGCTGCCATACCGCCGGGCGAATCGCTCCGTTCGCCCTCACCACGTACGACGACGCGAAGACCGTCGCGAGCCTCCTCGTCACGCGCACGGCAGATCGGACCATGCCGCCGTGGGGCGCCTTCGAGACCGAGACCTGCAAGCCGCGCCACGCCTGGCAAGACGACAAGCGCCTCACCGACGCCGAGATCCAGACGATCGAGGCGTGGAACACCGCGGGGGCCCTCGAGGGCGATCCGAAGGACGCGCCGGCCAAGGTCGATCCGGGCGTCGACGGTCTTCCCGGCGTCGAGACCACGGTCACCCCGCAAACACCCTTCGTGGCCAGCGGCGACAAGGACCAGTTTCGCTGCTTCGTGCTCGATCCCAAGCTCGACAAGAAGCGGTATCTCAACGGCAGCCATTTCATCGCCGGCAACGCCAAGGTCGTCCATCACGCCTTGATGTTCCTCGACGAGGCCGGGGAGGCCGCCGCCAAGGCCGACGCCGACGGAGGCTACGATTGCTTCGGTGGCCCCGAGATCTCCAGCGCCACGCTGATCGCGGCCTGGGCGCCGGGCGGCGTGCCGAACCAGTACCCGGCGAACATCGGCCTGCCCATGGCCGCGGGCTCGAAGCTGGTGATGCAGATTCACTATCACCCGGCGGGCGCGACCGGCGCCCCCGACGCCACGCAGTTCCAGATGCGCTTCACCGACGTCGATCCCGACTACGAGGCGGCCATCGCCCTGATTGGCAATTTCACCAAGGCCGACGCCAGCGGAGATGGCCTGTTGCCCGGGCCCGACGACAAGAGTGGTCCGGAGTTCCTGATCCCCGCCGGCGCCAGGGGGCACACCGAGACGATGCGCTTCACCGTGCCCGGCGGCCTCCCCGAGCTCAAGGTCTACGGCGTCGCCACCCACATGCACTACGTCGGCACCGACATGAGCATCCAGGTCGCCCGCAAGGCGCCGACCGCCGCGCAGCCCGCGGACGAGTGCCTGGTCGAGACGCCGAGGTGGGACTTCAACTGGCAGCGTCAGTACGCCTACGACACCTCGATAGAGACGCTCCCCACGCTCCACGCCGGCGATCAGGTCACCTTCAAGTGCACCTACGACAACAGCATGGAGAACCCCTTCGTGAAGCGCGCCTTGCTGGAGCAGAAGCTCACGGCTCCCCAGGACGTGACCCTCGGCGAGACGACCCTCGATGAGATGTGCCTCGGGGCGATCAACGTGATCTACAAGGTCAAGTAGGCGGTCGGCGCGGCGCGGAGTGGCCGCGCCTGGCGCCTCGGTTAAGCTCGGGCGCCTATGCGCCAACTCCGACGGTCACGCGCCGCGCTCTGGACCTCGCTCGCTCTGCTCACGTCGTCGGGATGCGCGGGGACCACCGCCGTCGTCCCGCCCCCTGCGACGACCCCGCCCGCGGCGACGACGCCCGCGCCCATCGTCTCCGCCTCCACCGCGCCGGTCGCGCCCGCTGCCGCTCCGGCGCCCCCGCTCGAAGGGGACGGGCCGCGGAGCGACGCGGTCCCGGTCGACGGGACAGACTATGTCCGCGGCCGCACCTCGGTGAAGGTCCACGCCCCGATCGCCAGGGTGCGCGAGTCGGTGGTCGACTTCGGCCACTACGCGGAGTTCATGCCCCACTACCGGAGCGCGAAGCTCCTCGGCCGCACCGCCACCGGCGCGCGCGACGTGTACATGGAGATCGAGGCGCTGAACGGCGTGGTGATCATGTGGGTCGAGATGGAGTTCCCGAAGCCCACAATCACGGGCGGCGTCGAGATCACCGAGTCGAGGTTCATCAAGGGCAACGTCGACGATTTCAAGGCGGTGTGGCGCCTGCGCAAGATCGACGAGGAGACCACCGAGCTCTCGCTCGAGGTCTTCTTGCAGCCGTCGATCCCGCTGCCCACCAGCCTGATCAACAAGGAGAACGTCGACGGCTCGCTCAAGGGCGTGATCGCGATGCGAGGCCGGATCGAGGGCACCGGCGCCCCCCACTGAGGTTTACGGACAGCCCTTGGGGGCGCTGCCGGCGATGGGCGCCACGACGCAGGTCCCGGCGCGCGCCGAGAGGTCTTTGCAGGTCGCCGCGTCGCTGTAGTACTGGAGGCAGCCGTTGACGGCGCCCTGGTCGTACTGGAGGCAATCGGTGGCCGATTGCGACCGGAGGAAGTCGGGGCACACGCGCGTGGTCGAGGCGCAGCCGAGCGCCATGAAGCGAGCGGTCTGCGCGTCGGTGAGCGAGGTGCACGCGGCGTCTTCGCTCACCGGCATCCCGTTGCCCGGCGGGTGAAACTTGCCGTCGCTGGCGTCGACCGGATCGCCGGTGGTGCCGCTGCCCGTGTCCGCGCCGCACGCGGACAGCAAGGGCGCGAAGAGCGAGAGCGCGAAGAGGAAGCGGAGCACAGAGGAGGAGCGCATGATCTCCTCGCCGCTTAGCAGAGGCCGCTCGCGGGATCCATCGGCGCTACCGCGATCGACGCGAAGGCGAGGCGTCGCGGCCGCGCGCCGTCGCCTCGGTCAGGGCCTCGGTGATCGCCGCGAGCAGCGCTTGCGTCGCCGCGATGCGCGCGCCGGGGAACCTGGTCAGCGTCGCGCGCACCTTGGCCTCGACGGTGCCGGCGCGGAGCGCGTCGAGCTCGCGACCTTTGGTGGTGAGGCTGAACAGGGCGCGCCGCGCGTCGTTCGGATCGGGATCGCGGCGCACCAGGCCGCGCGTCACCAGGCGCCCGAGGATCCCGGTGAGGGTGCTCGGGTGCACGTGCATCAGCCGCGCGAGCCGACCCGCCGAGATCCCCGGGAAGCGCCCGGCGATGCGGATGACGAGGCGCTGCGGTCCGGTCACGCCGATGGCCGCGTCCATGCGCTTCGACGAGGCCTCGAGGGCGTGGTTCACGC
>JBDTXR010000613.1:0-4240 GCA_040006075.1 Byssovorax sp.
GCCTCTTCGGCCTGGCCACGGTCACGTCGGTGATCGCCCTGTTGATCCAGGTCGTTCCGCCACGCGACGAGCGAGCGATCGTGGCCGGCACAGCGGCCTCGGGGAGCGCCTCGACCGCGGCTCCGAGCAAGCCGCCGCCGGTGTCGAAGCGCCCGGTGCGCGTGGCGATCCCCGGCCCGTGGCGCGTCTCGGAGCTCGAGAAAGACAGCTCGATTGGTATCGACTCCGGGACGATGGATCGGAAATCGTTGCTCGCTGTCCTGGGCGACAAGGGCGTGCCCAAGGCCCAGGTCTACCGGATCATGAAGGCCTTCGACGGCGTCCGGAAGTTCGAGAAGAGCGGCAAGAAAGAGCGCTTCACCGTGGCCTTCGAGAAGAGCTCGAAGCGGGTGAAGGCCTTCGAGTACGAGGTCACGCCGGGCGAGATCTGGCAGTCGCGCGAGGGCGCGGACGGCCTGCTCTCGCCGGGCGCGAAGCTCGACATGAAGATCGCCGAGGGCGAGGTCCAGGGCTCGTTCTACGTGGGGCACGATCTCGCGGCGGCGGCGCGCGACGGTGGGTTCGAGGACGGCCTCATCGCCGCGCTCGACGAGGCGCTGGCGGGGCACATGTCGACCGAGGGCTTCGAGGAGGGCGGGACGGTCCGCGTGATCGCCACCGAAGAGACGGCGTTAGGCTTGTTTTCTCGGTACAAGCGCATCATCGCGCTCGAGTACCGGCCGGCCGATCCCTCCGCCAAACCGACGAGCGTGTACACCTTCAACGGGCAAGAGGCGCACGGCTACTGGGATGAGCACGGCAAGCAGCCCAACGCGGGCGGCTGGCGAAAGCCGGTCCCGGGCGCGCCGATCACCTCGCGCTTCAACCCCAAGCGCCTGCACCCGGTGCTGCACACGATCAAGGCGCACACCGGGACCGACTTCGGCGCGCCGTCGGGCACGCCGATCTACGCAGCGTTTCGCGGGACAATCCTCTCGATGGGGCCGGCGGGCCCGTGCGGGAACATGACCGAGATCCAGCACGCGAACGGGATCGTCACCGGCTACTGCCACCAGTCGCGCTTCGCGAACATCAAGGTCGGCGAGCAGGTCGGCACGCACCAGCTCATCGGGTACATCGGGACGACGGGGCGCTCGACCGGGCCCCACCTGCATTTCTTCGCGAAGCGGAACGGCGTGTTCTTCGACGCCGAGACGCTGCAGCTCGACGGCGAGCGTCCGCTGCCGGGCGTCGATCGCGCGGGCTTCCTCGCCGCGAAGGCCGAGCTCGACAAGCGGCTCGAAGCGATCACGCTGCCCGAGCCGCCCGCAGTCGAGGCGCCCGCGCCCGCGGGCAGCGGCAGCGCCGCGGCAGGCTCTGCCGCGGTCGCGGCCGACGTTCCAGGCCCGCCCGGCCCCGATGGAAAGCCGACGAAGCGCGCGATGGTGGTCGGCTCACCGGCCGCGCTCGCAAGCGCTGCCGCCGAGCCGGGGATCCACCCGAAGAGCTTCATGGAAGATCCCGGCGACGACGACGAGGACGCTCGGCCCACAGGAGCGACTCCGCCTCCGGGAGCGCCGGTTCCTGCGCCGATCAAGGGGAAGCCGGATCCCGCGGAGATGGAAGACGACGAGCACTGATCACAACCGATCACGATCGGTCGTCATCCATCGTCCCCGCGCGTTGTCCATCGTCCGCGCGCGTGGACGTAGCAGGACAAAACTGAAACGCCTCACCCGCCGAAAAAGGCAGTGAGGCGTGAGCTGCTCTCGATCTGATGTTCCGTGTCGGGCGACCGGCCCACGGAGCATCGAGAGTGATTTTTGTCGCTGCGGGTGCGCGGCCAAGGCGGAGGAGAAGCCGTACTAAAAGTACGGCGCCGACGACAACGCCGGCCCCGCGCCCGCAGCGGCAAAAATCAGCGCTTCGAGTACTGGAAGCGCTTGCGGGCTCCGGGCTGGCCGTACTTCTTGCGCTCCTTCTTGCGGTCGTCGCGGGTGAGGAAGCCCGCAGCCTTGAGCTTCGGGCGACGCTCGGCGTCGACGAGGATGAGCGCGCGCGCGATGCCGTGACGCATGGCCTCGGCCTGGGCGCTGTGGCCGCCGCCGGCGACGGTCGCGGAGATGTCGTACGTCTCCATGACCTCCATCAGCTCGAGGGACTGGCGGAGCACCATGCGCGAGGTCTCGCGGACGAAGTACTCGTCGGCGAGGCGCTTGTTGACGGTGATCTTCCCGGTGCCGGGAGCCATGAAGACGCGAGCAACCGCGGTCTTGCGCTTGCCAGTGGCGTACGTACGGGGCGTGGTTTCAGCCATGGGGATTCTCAGTTCTCAGGCCGCGGTCGTGTAGCGGCTGACGTAGGCGAGGGGCTCGGGCTTCTGGGCCGCGTGGGGGTGATCGGGACCGGCGTAGACCTTGAGCTTGGAGAGGAGCTCGCGGCCGAGGGTGTTCTTCGGGAGCATGCCCTTTACAGCCTTCTCGATCGGCAGCTCGGGCTTGCGCTTGATCAAGTCGCCGTAGGCTTCCGAGCGGAAGCCGCCGGGCTCGCCGCTGTGCCGCGTGTACTGCTTCTGCACGAGCTTGCGGCCGGTGAGCGTCACCTTCTGCGCGTTGACGACGATGACGAAGTCACCGGTGTCGACGTGGGGGGTGAACGTGACCTTGTTCTTGCCGCGCAGGACAGTGGCGATGGTGCTGGCGAGACGACCGAGGGGCTTGCCCTCCGCGTCGATAACCCACCATTTGCGGTCGGCCATGGCCTCGGCGGGCTTGGCTGAAAACGTCTTCGGCTGAGGATTCATCAGTAGCCCGGCTCCGGAAAATGCCCGGTTCAAAAAGGGGCGCAACTTCTACAGGCGGGGACGGAGCTTGTCAAGCCGGTGGATCACGAGTGGATCAAGCTTTCGATCGTAGATTTGCGTTCAGTAGCGCGCGTTCAGGGCAATTTCCTTCGGCGCGGCGCGGCGAGGTCGCGCTTGACCGCTGTGTAGCGGAACTACACAATGCTCGCCAATCCACGAATTCTCAAGAGTTTTCGGCGCTATCTCCCGACCACACGAAGGGCCACCCATGATCGACTTCGAGCCGAGCGAAGACCAGCGGATGATGCAGGACAGCGTCGCGCAGTTCGCGAAGAGCACCCTGGCGCCGCGCATCCGCGAGAGCGAAAAGCTCCGCGGCGTTCCGGAGGACGTGCGGCGTTTGGCCCACGAAATGGCGCTCGGATTCATCGACGTGCCCGAGAGCGCGGGCGGGCAGGGCCTCGGCCTCCTCACCCGGGTGATGCTCGAAGAGGAGCTCGGGAGCGCGGACGCCGGCGCGGCGTTCGGCCTGAGCGGACCGGGGACGTTCGGCGCCGCGGTGGTCGAGCTCGGCACCGCCGATCAGGCCGCGGCGCTGCTCGCGGACTTCGGATCGGCCGACGGACACGCGCTCTTCGGCGCGGTCGCCTGGAGCGAAGCCAAGCCCAACAAGGAGCGCGCGGGCTTCGTGACGACGGCCGTGCCCGAGGGCGACAGGTACAAGATCACCGGGAAAAAAGCCTTCATCATCAACGCGCCGCACGCGACGCGGTTCCTGGTGTTCGCGCAGGTGGACCCCGGCAAGGGCTGGGGCGGGCTCGGCGCGTTCGTCGTCGAGAGGGACAACGCCGGCTTGAAGGTTGGATCACGGCACGACACGCTCGGGCTCGAGGCCGCGGCGTTCGGGGAGATCACGCTCGAGGGAGCGGTCGTGCCGGGTACGGCACGCCTCGGCGGAGGGCTGAGCGAAGCCGATTTCACCAGGGCGCTGCTGCGCTACTTCAGCAAGCAGGCGCTGGTGGTGGCCGCGCGCGCGGTCGGCCTCGCGCGCTTCGCCTACGAGATCGCGCTCGAGTACTGCGAGACGCGGAAGACGTTCGGGAAGCCGATCGGGCACTTCCAGGCGGTGGCGTTCAACCTCGCCGATCGGCACATGGACGTGGAGTCCTCGCGCTGGCTGGTGTGGAAGGCGGCCTTCGCGTGGGACGCGAAGCGCCCTGAAAACGAGGCGATCCGCGCTTCGGCGCAGGCCGCGGCGTTCGCCCTCGAGGCCGCGATGCGCACCGGCGACGACTGCGTCGCGCTCCACGGCGGCTCGGGCTTCATCCGCGATCTCATCGCCGAAAAATTGATGCGCGACGCCAAGCAGATCGCGCTCTGCTGCGCGACGCCCGAGCACCTCGATCAGATCGCCGCGGCGATCGATCTCCGCGCGCCGCTCGACCCCGCGCTCGTGCT
>JBDTXR010000614.1:0-4240 GCA_040006075.1 Byssovorax sp.
CCTAGGGAGCCCTCAGGTGGGCCCGGACTTCACCGCGCGTGGATCGCGTGACAGGATGCCTCCCGCGATGCGCGAGCGCTGGAAACGCAACGGGAAGCGCGAAGCGGCGACGCAGATCGCCGTCGCCTACGCCCTCCTGGCGATGGTGGTCACGGCGATCGCGCTCGCGCTGCGCGAGGGGGTCCCCTGGGTGCACCCCGAGCCGTGGCTCGCCGCGCCGCTGGCCGTGAGCCTCTCGCTCAGCGCCACGCTCGGCCTCGCCGTCGCCGCGTTCCTGATCGTGATGACCCGGCTCACCGTGCCGCGCTTCGCCTGGGCGCGCCGCCTCCACGAAGAGCTCCGCCCCGTCGCGCGCGACTTCACCGCGGGGCAAATCCTCCTGATCGCCGGCCTCTCCAGCCTCGGCGAAGAGCTGCTGTTCCGCGGCCTGCTCACGCCGTGGATCGGCGTCGTCCCCGCGGCGATCCTCTTCGGCCTCGCCCACCAGATCAAGGGCCCGAGCCGCTGGATCTGGGCCGCCTGGGCCACCGTCGTGGGCCTGAGCCTCGGCGCCATCTTCGCGCTGACAGGCTCTCTCGTCGGCCCGCTGCTCGCCCACGCCGTCGTCAACGGTGTCAACCTCGTTTACCTTCGGGACCACGATCCGGGCGCCGCCCCGCCGCGGGCTGCCTGAAGCAGACTGGCACTCTCGTCAGTTGCTTTGCTGGAGCGTGGCATTGCGCCACTGCGCGTCGAGCTGAAGAAGCTCCAGGCTCCGGGGGGGAGACGATCGCTCGCCTCCCGCGGATCGGTCTGATAAACGTCGGCGATGATCGGAATCGCCCCGCCGACCCGCGAGCAGCTGGTCCACCGCCTGTACGAGGCCGCCGAGCTCGAGCACAACCTGATGTGCACGTACCTCTACTCGGCCTTCAGCCTCCGCGATCCCGACAGCGAAGGCCTCTCGACCGAGGAGTCGGCGGCCGTGGCGCGGTGGCGCGCGGCGATCCTCAACGTCGCTGTCGAGGAGATGGGGCACCTCACCGCGGTCTGGAACATCACGGCCGCGCTCGGCGCCGCGCCGCGCTTCGGACGCACGAATTTCCCTCTCGAAGCTGGCATTCTCCCCGCGGGCGTCGTGGTCCGGCTCGCGCCGTTCAGCGCCGCGTCGCTCCAGCACTTCATCCATCTCGAGCGGCCGGAGACGTCGGCGGAGCCCGAGGGCGAAGGCTTCAACCCGGAGTTTTTGTTCACGCGTGGCATGGCGGTCGCGCGGCTGACGCCGATGGCGCTCGACTACGAAACGGTCGGCACCTTCTACGCCACGCTCGGCGAGAACCTCCGCGCCTTCGTCGCGCACCACGGCGAAAAGGCTGCATTTTGCGGTGATCCCGCGCTCCAGCTCGGCCCCGACGAGGTCGCGCTCCTGGCCGCCAGGCCGGTGGTGTGCCTCAAGACGGCGCTCGCCGCGTTCACGGCGATCGTCGAGCAAGGCGAGGGCGCACCCGAGCACTCGGTCGGCTCGCATTACCAGAAGTTCGCGGCGATCCGCGAGGAGCTCGCGGCGCTCCTCGCGGTGAATCCCGCATTCAAACCGGCGTTCCCGGCGGCGTCGAACCCGGTGCTGCGGCGGCCGATCCGCTCCGAAGGGCGGGTGTGGATCGAGGACGAGCGCGCCGCGGCCACCGTCGATCTCGCCAACACCGGCTATGCGCTCATGCTCCGGCTCCTGGCTTACTCGTACGTGGTCCCGCGCCCGCGGCCCGAGAAGGCCCTTTCGGTCACGCTCGCGCTCGGCCTGATGCGCGCTGTCACCCACCTCGCCGAGCACGCCGCGCGGCTGCCCGCGGGGCCGTCGAACCCGGGCTGCAACGCGGGGATGTCGTTCACCGCGCTCCGCGACTCGGCCCCTCTCCTGCCGGGCCCGAGCGCCGCGCCGTTCTTCCTCGAGCGCCTCGATCAGATGGTCGAGGCCGCAAAAGATCTCGCGAGCGACGGTGACGCGCGCGCGGCCTCGGCGCTGCGGATCCTCGTCGATCTGGCGAAGCGAGCCGCGCGAGGATTCCAGTCCTCCACGGCGACCACAGCCCCTGTCGCGACGGCGCTCGTCGCCGCCGCGCCGGTCGCCACAGCCCCGGTCGCCGAGGCTCCGGCCGGGAGCCCGCCTGTTCCCACGGTCATCGATGGAGTCGAGCACATCCCGGGCAAGAAGCTCACGCTCCTGTTCGAGGCCAAGAAATGCATTCACTCGCGCTTCTGCGTCACCGGCGCGCCCTCGGTCTTCATCGCCAACATCAAGGGTCCGTGGATCAACCCCGACGCCATCCCGGTCGAGAGCCTCGTGGAGATCGCCCACGTCTGCCCCTCGGGCGCGATTCGCTACCAGCGCCTCGACGGCGTCGCCGACGAGTCGGCCCCTCCGGTGAACCTGATTGGCACTCGCGAGGCCGGCCCTTACGCCTTCCGCGGCGACCTCCGCCTCGACGGAGAGTCGATTCACACCCGAGCCACGCTCTGCCGCTGCGGCGCCTCGAAGAACAAACCCTACTGCGACGGCTCGCACCACGAGGTCGGCTTCGCGGCCTCGGGCGAGCCGCCCACCGGAACCGCCGACATGCGCCCCGTGCGCAACGGCCCGCTGGCGATTGATCCGGAGCTCGACGGCCCGCTCCAGATCCGGGGCAACGTCGAGATCGTCAGCGGGACGGGCCGGGTGGTGGCTCGCGTGACCCAGGCTCGGCTGTGCCGTTGCGGGGGGAGCAAGACCAAGCCTTTCTGCGACGGGACCCACGCGAGGATCGGCTTCAAATCAAGCTGATCCAGAGCACGTTTCGATAGCGATCGAGGCCCGTTCGTCCCTCGTCCCTCGTCCCTCGTGCACGTCTTCCGTGCACGTGCACGTGCACGGGAGATTGAAGACGAAAGACGAAAGACGAAAGACGAAAGACCGCCCGAGCGCATGGACGAGCTTGCTTGGCGCGGGCGCCGAACTCCGCAGGATCGCCATGGAGATCATGCACGAAGCACGAGAGCCCGCGCTTCAGACTGCGCCGCTAAACTCCGATCCTCCTCAGATCTTGTCGAACACCGCGTAGAACGGGACCCGCTTCGACGCGGTCCCGACCTTCACCAGGAAGATCCACTTGGCCACGCTCATCTTGTCGATGACGGCCTCCGAGCTGCCGGAGGCGTCGAACACGGTGACCTTGTCACCCGTCTTGCGCTCTTTCCACTGGAGATCGAGGGGCTTCACGTCGGCCTTGGGGGCCTCGAGGACTGCGCCCGTCTCGTCGATGGCAAAGACCTTGTCGTCGACGACGGCCGCGACGAGGCCTTCCTTGTAGCCCGTGCCGGATTTCACCGCGACGTAAGCGAAGGGGGCGATGCCTTTGCCGAGCGGGGCGGCGTACTGCGCCTTCTCGTCGTCGACCTTCTCGCCGTTGGCAAACTTGAAGTTGGCGAGCTTGTTGGCGACCGAGGTGACGTGACCCACCGTGGTTCGTCCTCCGGGGATCATGGCGATGATGAAATCGTCGGTCTTGATCTTCGAGCCGTCGACCGCAGCCGCGGGCGCGAGCAGGCCGCCGGGGATCCCCGCGCGCTTGGCGGCCTTGTCGTCGCGAACGAGGCCGAGGCCCGCTGTGCCGCGCGCCAGGCTGGCGAGGGTGACCATCTGGCCCTGCACCGAGTCGATCTCCGCGATGTTGAACGCTGCGCCGTCGCCCGCGCCGGTGGGGGCCAGAGCCCAGACGCGGTCGCCGGGCTTGGCCAGGATCGCCTGCGGCGCGACGTCGGCGAGCCACTTCGGGCCGGCCATCGCAGGGGCGACCGCCGAGGCCGCGGTCGCCGCCGAGGTGGTGCCGGTCGGCGTGATCGTCTTCACCGAGGCCATGGGCACGGGCTTCGCGGAGGCGGAGGAAGAGGCCGCGCCGAGCTCGGGCGTGGGCGGCTCCTTCGATCCACAAGCAGCGAGGGTCGCGAGCGCGACGAGGGCAAATGCAGCAGTTGTTCGGGTCATCGAGCGCGGCGTACCCCCGCCCGATCCGCCGGTCAACGTGGGAGCCCGGAGGCAGCGCCGAGCAGCTAAATCACCGCTCACGATCCTCGAACAACAGGAAGCCTCCGGGATGAACCCATTCCCGCGCCCGGGAAAGAGGAACGGAAACCGAAGGACCGAGTTGTTCGAAGATCCCGATCGGTGATTCAGGTGGCTGGTGTCGAACGACACCAGCCACGGAGCCGTCGGTGATTTTCGTCGAGC
>JBDTXR010000615.1:0-4169 GCA_040006075.1 Byssovorax sp.
CGTCGACGTCGCCGAAGTGCTGGAGGCCGTCCTCGAGATCGACGCGGCCGAGGCACGCGGTGAGCGTCGCGTCGGTGGTGAGCGGCCCGCTCGCGGGGACGTCGAGCGTCGCCAGCGCGCCGCCCTTGCGCCGCACCAGCACGTCGGAGCTCCCGAACGCGCCCGCGCCGATCGTCGGGTTGTCCGACACCGTGGCCGCGAAGCCCGCGGCGGTGACGGCCGCCGCGACCACCCGCGCCGCCGCGTCGGGCCGCGTCCCGGCAGCGATCGCGACCTTGATCTCGCGCCCGTCCACGCGGACGTGGATCGCCCCGCCGCTCGAGGGAAACCCGTGATCGCAGCCGATCGCGAGCAGGTGCGGCGCGGGAGGATCGACCACGCGGACGTCGAGCTCCGCGGGCGGCCCGAAGCTCACGCCGCAGCCTCCCCAGAGTGTGTTGGCGCGATCGACCTCGGCCCGCACCACCTCGATCGCCTCGGCGTCGTCGCCTCCGAGCGGCGGCGGCCCGTGCGGTCCGAGGCGCAGCAAGAGCAAGCGGAGCCGGGCGCGGAGCCGTTCGATCGGCCCTCCCGACGTGCTGCGCGGGCCGCCGACGCGGATCATCTGGAGCTTGTCGCCGCGAGGCGACGTCACCGCGAGCGCCCCGCCGAGCTCGGCGCGGATCGATCGATCTTTCACCAGCGGATGGCCGCGATCGATGTCGTCGGACGCGGCTCGAATCGGCGCGGTGGCGCCGCAGCTCAGCGCGGCGTCGGTGCCCTTCGGGCAGGGCACGGCCGAGAGTGGCAACCACTGCAGGACGTCAATCGGCTCGCCGTCGGCGCCGATCGAGAGGATCGACAGCGTCGCGGGCAGATCGTCGGCGGCGCCCACGGCGACGAAGCGGAGCGCGTCGGTGTCGCCGCGATCCGCGGCGGATCCGCTCTCGATCGGCGCGGGCGTCGCGCGCTCGATCGAGGCGTGCGAGCGCGCCAGATCGACGACGTTCCCCTCCCCGTCGACGGCGCGGATCTCGATCGCGCCGAGCAGCGTGGTGTGACCGAAGACGTCGATTTCTGCGCGCCCTGGACCGGTCGCCTGGAGCTCGAGGCGGCGCGTGCGCGGCGGGATTGAAGCGCCCGGCGCGAGCGGGACGCCGTCGACGAGGAGGCGAACGTTGGCGCCGCGGAGCGCGAACGTGGTGCCCGCGGGGATCGCGGCGGGGTGAGCGATCGGGAAGAGCTCGGGCGAAGCAGGAACGAACGGCTGCTCGGCGTCGGGGAGGCCGTTGGCGTCGTCGTCGTCGCGATCGGCGAAGAGGACAATCCGCCCCGCTGCAAGTGCGATCCCTTC
Organism: Byssovorax sp.; assembly: GCA_040006075.1. GTDB lineage: Bacteria > Myxococcota_A > Polyangia > Polyangiales > Polyangiaceae > JANYGI01. The sequence continues at coordinate 1,334 of JBDTXR010000615.1, forward strand.
GATCGACGCCGCCGCGACCATCGCCCAAATCAACAGACACGCGGACGCGGGGCCCATCTTGGGAGACCACACCGCCTCAGCGAACCACGCGCTGCTCGAGGGCATCCAGCCGACCCTTCAATCTGGTGATTTCCAGCATGAAGCACTCGATCTCCTGCGGCAGAAGGTTCAGGCGGCGAACCGCTCTCTGCGTTCCATCAAGCGCGAATGCTTCGAACCACTATCACCACCTGATTCGGTTGATCGAGCCTACCAGATTGCATCGACGACGCGAAAAGCGCGCCATTCGCGAACGCATCACCGTCCAAGAGAACGAAAAAACTTGCCCTTTCAGATCGACGTGGTTTCGCAAATCATTTTTTTATCAGCGGCACGCGAACCGAGAGGGCCTGGTTGTCCTGGGCCGCGCCGACGGTACGCGCGCGCCGCGCGAGCGAGTGCGGGATCTCCTCGGGGTCGATCTTCGCGTCGATGACGCAGGGCACACCCGAGGCGATCGCCTCTTGCAATGCCGCGCGCAGCTCGATCGGCGTCTCGACCTTGAAGCCGCGCGCGCCCATCGACCTCGCCATGCCAGCGATGTCCAGCGGGACGCTGAAGTGACAGGCGTTGAGGTGGCGCCCGAGGAGCATTTTTTCGCCGTGGTAGACCATGCCGTGGCCCGAGTTGTTGAGGACGATCCACACGATCGCGGCGCTGTGCTCGACGGCGGTGTGCACCTCCATCCCGTTCATCGCGAAGGCCGCGTCGCCGACGAGGGCGACCACGGTCTTCGTGGGCGCTGCCAGCTTGCCGCCGACCACGCCCGCCGTGGCGTGGCCCATGGACGCGAGGCCCATGTTCACGAAGTACGTGTCGGGCTTGCGGCTCTCGAAGTAGTGGATCGACCACGAGACGCAGTTGCCGCTGTCGATGAACAGCAGCGCGTCGTCGGGCATCGCCGCCTGCATCTCCCGGATCACCTGCTGCGGCTTCATCATGGCCACGCTCGCGGAGCGCATCGACATCGGCGGACGGACGGAGTAGCGCGGCACCTCCTCGCGGAAGGCCTCGAGCGGGTCGTCCGACCGCGCGCGCAGGCCGCGCGAGAACTCGGGCGTGAGAAGGAGCGCGTCGACCTGTGTCCCGATCTCCTCCAGCACGACGCGCGCGTCACCGATGATGCCGAGATCGACGGGGTAGTTCTTTCCGAGCTCGCACGGATCGATGTCGATCTGGATGAGCTGCTTGGTCGGCTGGAGGTTCTTGTCCCAGGCGTTGGTGACGAGCTCGCCCAGGCTGCTGCCGATCACCACGAGGACATCGACGTAGTCGCCGAGGAGGTAGGTCTCGGCGCGGGCGTGGCCGGCGAAGCCGTACACCCCGAGCGAGAGCGGGTGGTTCTCCGGGAAGATGCTCTTCGCCATCGGCGTCGTCGCGACGGGGATGTGCAGCTTCTCGGCGATCGCCACGAGCGCGGCGGCCGCCCCGGCGAGGTTCGCGCCGTGCCCGACCACGATGCATGGCCGCTCGGCCTCGAGCAGCGCGCGCGCAGCGGCGGCCGTGGCATTGCGATCGACGGGCGCACACGCGGGCCGGTAGCGCGCGGGCGCGACCGGCGTCCACGAGATCTCCTGCTTCATCATGTCGACGGGGATGCTGAGGTGAACCGGGCCGGGCCTCCCGCTGAAGGCCGTGCGTAACGCCCGGCGCATCAGATCGGGCATCCGCTCCGGGTTCGCCAGCATCGCCGAGAGCTTGGTGACCGGCTTGTAGATCTCGACGAGGTCGATGCCGAGACCGCTGCTATCCTGGAGAGAGCCGCGACCGAAGGCGCGCGTCGCTGTCTGTCCCGTGATCAGCAGAACGGGCACCGAGTCGGAAAACGACGAAGCGATCCCAGTGAGGGCATTGGTCCCACCGGGCCCGGTCGTCGCGAAGCACACGCCGAGGCGTCGCCGGACCCGCGCATACCCGTTCGCCATGAACGAGGCACCCCCCTCGTGCTTCGCGAGCACGTGGCGCATGTTCGGATGATCGAGCAAGCACTCGAACAGCGGCGTGAGCGCGCCTCCTGGGACACCGAAGATATGTTCGACCCCCTCGGCCTCGAGACAGCGCAGGACCGCCTCTGCAACCGTGGTTGACTCGGAGCCGGAGTTCATTTGAAACCTCGCACTTCCATTGAAAGAAAATTACTGCCATTGCGCCGGAGCCCGACGTGCGATGCGATCCCGCGTCGAAACAGCGAACTCGCGCCGCTCCGCCGTCGATCTTCGATTGACGGGCCGACGACGGGCCGAGCGGCAAATGGTCGCCCGCAGTCGAACTTGACCGATATCCAAACCACGACGACTTTTCAAGGAGCATCCGTCGACGGACGCCGCGACCCGGCATTATCATCATCGCTCCACAGGCGTCCGAGCCTTGAGCTCCCGTCTCGATCGTCAAAAATACGACGCAGGTCGAGGTGCCGGCGGCGCGCCCGAGCCGAGGTTACCGTGAGCCTCGAAGGTGTCCTTGCACTCATGCGAACGACGGCGAGGTGCGGCGAGGAGCGCCGGCCGTATTGCTCTCTGAGCGCACAGACCAGCTTCGATAGAGCGGTTGCTACGCTCAAAAATTTCAGCCTGACCGGTCGCGCGCGACGACGAGGAGCGTCGTGCGTGACATGATGATCGCGATGCTCAAAGATCCGATTCGAGAGTTCGATCGCGCGGTGGGCCGAGAGGGGTGCCTCCGCGGTGAGCGTCGAAGCGCCACCGAGCGCGCGATCTCGGCATAAGCGGGCGCTACCGCCGGAGCGCCGCCACGCTGTCCTGCGCGAACTGCTCGAAGCGGATCGCCGGGCGCCCGA
>JBDTXR010000616.1:0-4164 GCA_040006075.1 Byssovorax sp.
GAACTGGCCCGCGTTCTCGTTCATCGTGCCATCGAGGTTCAGGATGGTGATGATCTCGAGTCCATGGCGCTTGCCGGTGGCGTGATCGTTGAAGTCGTGCGCCGGGGTGATCTTCACCGCGCCGGTGCCAAACTTGGGATCCACGAGGATGGCGTCGGCGATGATGGGAATCAGCCGATCGACGAAGGGGTGCTTGACGAACTTGCCGACGAGGGCCTTGTAGCGCGGATCGTCGGGGTGCACGGCCACCGCCGTATCGCCGAGCATCGTCTCCGGGCGCGTGGTGGAGACGACGATCTCGCCCTCTCCCTCGGCGAGGGGATAGGCGAAGTCGAAGAGCTCGCCGTTGGCCGGCTCGTTCTCGACCTCGAGGTTGGAGAGCACGGTTCGCGCCTCGCAATCCCAGTGGATCAGGCGCGTGTCCCGGTAGATCAACCCCTCTTGGTGGAGCTGCACGAAGGCCGCGCGGACGGCGCGCGACATCTCGGGATCCATGGTGAACTTGCTGCGCTTCCAGTCGGCCGAGACGCCGAGGACGCGCTGCTGGAGGGTGATCCGCCCGCCGCTCTGGGCCTTCCACTCCCACACGCGCTCCAGGAATTTCTCGCGGCCGAGATCGTGGCGCGTCTGGCCCTCGCGCTTGAGGATCCGCTCCACCACGGTCTGGGTGGCAATCCCCGCGTGATCGATGCCAGGTTGCCAGAGGGTGTTGTACCCGCGCATGCGGTGATAGCGGACCAGCACGTCTTCAATGGTGTTGGTGAGCGCATGCCCCATGTGGAGCGAGCCCGTGACGTTGGGCGGCGGCATGGGCAGCGCGTAAACGGGGCGCGTATCCGCGGGATCGTCCGAGGCCGCGAAGACGTCGTGCTCGAGCCAGAAGGCGTACCAGTGCGGCTCGACCTCCTTGGGATCGTAGGCCTTGGCGAGCTCGTTCTCGGGCCTGGCGGCGTCGGTGGCAGTGGGATCGGCGGAGGTGGCAGCAGGATCAGTCGTCATGGCGCGGCGCGTAGATTCGCACAAAACCGCGCAATTGTCCGCCTGATCCTGCGGCCGGGCAGGAACTACCGCTCGAGGCGGACCGTCTTGCCCGGGGCGACCTCGATGCGGACGGCCTGGATCGGGCGCTCTGTCGCCGGCCAGACGGCGATGCCGCCGGCGAGGTGATCGAAGCGGTAGAACGAGGCCTTCGTGGTCTCGGCGACGCCTTCGGACTCGACCACGATCGCCTGCTGGTCCTCGGTGGTCGGGGGCTCGTCCAGGCGCATCGAGGGCAGCCATTGCAGCGTGCCGTCGGCGTTGACCAGGGCGCGATCGTACATGCGGTTGCGGAGCGCCTCGGGGATCTCGACCCGCTGGACGCCGTTGACGATCTTGATCCGATTGAAGAGGCCTTTGAAGGTGTAGTCCGAGATCCAGACCGGGGTGCAATAGCCCATCATGTCGGTGATCGTCGGCGGGAAGAGCTGCTTGGTGACGAAGTTGTAGCCCCAGACGCCGTCGACTCCGCCCTTGTGCGGGTACTGCGGATCGGGATCCGGAACCTGGCAAGGGGCGTGGGTGCGACCGTGGTTGTGGCCAGTCTCGTGGACCGCGGTGATGATGCCGTCGGCGTCCCCCTCGTAGCCAAGGCCGATGGCCGCACGCGAGAAGCTGTCGTTGCCCGTGCCCAGGAGGCCGAGGCCGGCGACGCAGCCGCCGCCGCAGAACTGGCCGAAGCTGGCCGTGGGGGCGAAGGGCGCGAAGTAGTACACGTCGGGCGGGGTCTTGTCCGACACGCGCGTCTGCGCGACGTGATCGAGGAGCTCGCTCCAGCCCTGGCCGTTGGCGCCGACGGTCTGCGTCCAGACGATGGGCTTGTCGCGGACCGTGACCACCACCGTCGGCGCCGGGTACATCGCGCGGAACCCGTCGGTGTACTCCTGGATCCGCTTCGGCGTGAGCGACGCGACGCTGCCTTTGTAGGAGATCGGCGCGAGCATGATCTTGAGCGTGGCGCCGATGCTCTCGCCGGGCATCGGGTCGCTGCCCATGGCCGGGTACGTGGGAGCGAGCGCGTTCTCGGTCGGCTCGGCCTCGATCTCGCCGACGGCGACGTGGTACTTCGTGTTCGGCGTGATCCGCGCGCCGGGGATGTCGAAGTCGAGCGTGCTGTCGAGCTTGGCGTCGGTCGACGACATGGCGATCGTCTGCTTGACCTCGATCGGCGCGCCGCCGTCGTCGAAGAAGACCCGGCCCGTGAGCACGTGCGACATGTCGACGTCGACGAAGACGCGGAGGAGCGCGTCGCGCCCCGCGACGATCGGGATGTCGCTCGTCGCGGCCATGCCACCGGCCATGAGGGGGCGCTTCACCGCCTGGTAGAGCGCGATCTCTTTGATCGTGACGCCGGCCGTGGCGACGAGCCGCGGGGGCGGGAGCATGATGCCCAGAGCGCCGGTGGAGGGGTCGCCGCCGCCGACGCCGCCGGAGAGCGGGTTCGGCCCGGGTCCTCCGCACGCGGGAGCACAGGCGGCCCCGAGGGCCAGAGCGATGATGAGCGGCCGTTTGGACAAGACATCCTCCACAAAGAAACGCTGGATCGAAGGCCACTATGAGCCTCGCGCGCGCGCGCGCGCGGTCAATCGCGCGCGCGCGCGAAAAAAACGGCGCGTGCGCTGCCTTGCGCGCGGCCCTGGATCACGTTTCGTTGCTGTGATGCGCCACGGTTTCGCGCGCGTGAAAAATTTCCACGCTGCGTGCGCGCGGCGCGGCGCTACACGGTGTCGAGCAGCTTCTTCTTCATCGCTTCGTAGTCGTCGACGCTGATGACGCCCTTGTCCTTGAGCCCGCTGAGGCGCTCGAGCTTGACGAACACATCTTTTGAAGTGGTCTTCTCTTCGGCCATCTTCTGCGCGACGCGCTTGCCCTTCTCGAGCTCTTCTTCGTAGGCCTTCTTCGCCGCGTCGAGGTTGATGCTGGAGAGCGTGCCCGAGCCTTCGAAGTGCCCGATGGCGACCTGGCCGAGCGCGTAGGTGGAGGCGCCCGAGAGCGCCGACATCGACACGCCGCCGATGAGCGTCCCGATCCCGGGGATGAGCTTGAGCGCGTTGGCGCCGATGCGCGCCGCGAGGCTCCCGGTGAGCGCCGAGAGCCAGACCTTGCCCTCGGACTCGGTGTAGCTGACGCCGTACAGCGTCGAGAGCTGCTTCAGCATGTCGAGCTGGATCCCCGTGACCGCGGCGATGTCGAGGATGGGGACAGGGACGAACCCGGCGCCGATCGCCCAGATGATGTGGGCGTTGATGATCTTCTCGGCCTCGGAACGTCGGCTCATCGAGGGAGCCTAGCTACCGCTGTCGCCAGTGTACAGCGGCACTCCCGCGCCGTCGGCGCGCGGCGGCGCGTCTTTCATCACCAGGAACAGGAGGAAGCCCACGCCGATCCACACCAGCTCTTTCGCGCGCTTGATCAGCATGAAGGCCACGCCGACGGTGGGCGCGTCGATCACGCCGAAGGCGCCGAGGAAGGCCACGTAGCCCGCGTCGAGCACGCCGAGCGCGCCGGGGACGACGAAGGCGAGCGAGCGGAGCATGACGACGACGACCTCGAGCGAGAGGACCTCGATGAAGCCGAGGCTCACGTGCAGGAGGCGCAAGATCACCAGGGTCTCGACCGACTCGAGCAGCCACATGCCGAGGAGCAAGATCGCCGAGGCCGCGAGCTCGGATCGGCGCTCGCGGAACAGCACGTCGAAGTGGCGATCGGTCGCGAGGAAGCCGGACTTTTTCTCGGCGAGGAAGGCCTGTAATTTCGCGCTGGGGATCCGCGCGAGCAGGCCGTGCGAGCGCGTGGCGAGCGAGCCCGAGACCAGCGCTTTGGCCATGGCGAAGACCATGACGTAGAGGCCGATGGCCGAGGCCGCGACGATCCATTCGAGGCCGCGAAAGCCGAGCAGGCGCTCCGAGGCGAGGCGCAGGTAGCCGAACCCGAAGGCCACCGCGAGCGTGACGTAGAGGGCGTTGGTGAAGACGATGAGCGACTTCTTCGCGGCGATGCCGGCGAGGCCGTCGGGGATCGGGATCCCGCAGCGTCGGTTGAGCAAATACGGGTTGAGCGAGTCCGAGACCGCGATGCCGGCCGGGAAGCTCATCAGCACGGCCTCGGTCGAGAGGACGACCGAGT
>JBDTXR010000617.1:0-4163 GCA_040006075.1 Byssovorax sp.
ACCGCGCTCGGCCGCACCGGATCGATGGTGCGGAGCACGACGGTGGGCGCGCACGCCGACATCCTCTGCTTCGGCAAGGGCCTCGGCGGTGGCCTCGCGCTCTCGGCCTGCGTCGCGCCCGACGAGATCATGCAGGCCTGGGCGCGCGCCGACGAGGTGGTCCACACCTCGACGCACGCCGGCTCGCCGCTCGCGTGCTGCGCCGCGATCGCCACGCTCGACGCGCTCCGCTTCCGCCGCCTCGTCGTCCGCGCGCGCGAGATCGGGCCGACGATCCTCGAACATTTCCGGACCGAGCTCACCGGCCTCCGCGACGTGGTCGAGGTCCGCGGCATCGGGCTGATGATCGGGATCGAGCTCGCGAGCGGCGCCGTCGGCCTCCGGGTCAGCCGCGAGATGCTCGCGCGCGGGTACATCGTCCTCACGGGCGGCCCCAAGGGCGAGGTCCTCACCCTCACGCCGGCCCTCAACATCAACGAAGATCGCCTCCGCGACGCGGCCGCCGCGCTGCGCGAGGTCCTCTCGGCGGCGTGAATTCCGCGTCAGCGGGATCTGCCGTGAATCTGTTCTCGGCGGCCGACAGCGACGCGCTCCACGCGCGGGTGCAGGACTTCCTCCGCGCGGCGATCGTCGATCCCGCGCGCACGGCCGGGTCGTTCGATGCGATCGCCGTCGACCTCGCGCGTCACCAGGCCGCGCACATCCCGGCGGTGGCGCGGCTCGCGCGCGCTCGGGGGATCGATCTCGCGAGCGCCACGCGCGCGGCCGAGGTGCCCGCGGTCCCGTGCGACGTCTTCCGTCTCGCGCGCGTCGCGGCGCACCCGGTCGCCGACGACGTCGCCCTCTTTCGCACCAGCGGGACGTCGCAGGGGCGCGAGGCGCGGGGAGAGCACGCGCTGCGCACCACCGCGACGTACGAGCTGGGCGCGCGGCTCTGGGGCGAGCGGCTCCTGTGGCCCGACACGACGCGGCTGCGCGCGATCGTGCTCGCGCCGCCGCTGGCCGAGCAGCCCGACTCGTCGCTCGGGTTCATGCTCGATCGCTTCGCGAGGCAGCTCGGCGGCGGGACGTTTCACCTGCACGACGGCGCGCTCGACCTGGAGAGCGTCGCCGAGGCCGCGGCGAACGCGCGCGCTGCGGGCGAGCCCGCGCTGGTCCTCGCCACGTCGTTCGCGCTGGTGCACCTCCTCGACGCGCTCCGCGATCGCGATCACGAGCGCGATCTCCGCCTCCCGCCCGGCAGCCGCGTGATGCAGACCGGCGGCTTCAAGGGTCGCACGCGCGAGGTCGCGCCCGACGAGCTGCGCGCCGCAGTGAGCGCGGCCTTCGCGGTACCCGGAGCGCAGATCGTCGGCGAGTACGGCATGACCGAGCTCTCGAGCCAGCTCTACGAGGCGACGCTCGCCGCTGCGCTCGGCCAATGGCCTGCAAATGAAGCCCGCCACGGCGTCTACGCCGCGCCGCCGTGGGTGCGCGTGACCGCGGTCGATCCCCTCACGCTGGCGCCCCTGCCCGACGGCGAGATCGGGTTAGCCCGCCTCGTGGACCTCGCCAACGTCGACTCCGCCGTGGCGATCCAGACCGCCGATCGGGTGCGCGTCCTCCCGTCGGCGGCGGGGAACCACGCGATCGAGCTGCTCGGCCGCGCGCCGGGTGCGCCGCCGCGCGGGTGCTCGATCGCCGTCGACGACATGCTGGGACCACGTTGAGCTCGATCGAGGCGAGGGCCCGCGTCGAGCGCGTGGTCGCCCTCGGCGCGCGGATCGCCGACGGCGCCGATCCGCTTGGAATCGAGGCTCGCCGGGAGCTGGCGACCACCAGCGGGCTCTCGCGCGAGGGGATCGAGCTGGCCCTGATCGAGCACCTGGAGACGGCGATCGGGGACGGCGAAATGGTGTCACTGCTCGCTGCCGTGGAAGCGGCGCCGCGCTGCCAGGTGATCCTCGCGGCCAACGTGTGCACCGCGGCGCTGCGGGCGCTCGCGCTCGCGCTCGCGGCGGCGCCGGTGGTCTCGATCCGGCCGTCGCGCCGCGATCCGGGGCTCGGGCCGATCTTCGCGCGCGAGCTGGGGATGGCGCTCACCGAGGACGCCGCCGCTGCGCCCGGCGACGCGCTCCACGTCTATGGATCCGACGCGACCATCGCCGCGGTGCGCGGGTCGGCGGCGCCGGGCGTGCTCGTGCGAGGGCACGGCACGGGCCTCGGGATCGCCATCGTCAGCGTCGAGGTCGATCTCGCGGGGGCCGCGCGCGCGCTCGCCGCCGACGTGATCCCGTTCGATCAGCGCGGGTGCCTCTCGCCGCGCTTCGCCCTCGTGGAAGGCGACGCCGAGCGCGCGGCCGCGTTCGCCGCGGCGCTGCACGAGGCCCTGGGCGACCTCGGCGCGCGCGTCCCCCGCGGTCCCGTCGACGACGCCACGCGCGCGGCGATCGCCCTCCACGGCGCGGCGATCGACGCCCTGGGCGAGCGCTACGTCGGTCCCGGCCACCTCGTGGGGCTGGATCCTTCGCCGCGCGCGCTCCTCCTCCCGCCGGCGGCGCGCGTGGTCGAGGTCGTCCCGGCGCGCGCGATCGACGCCGCGCGCTTGCTCGGATCGTGGGCGCGCTTCGTCACCACGATCGGCGAAGCCGGGCCCGGCGCGCTGCTCGACGCGGCGCTCGCGCTCGCCCCGGGCGCCCGCCGGGCCCGGCTCGGGCGGATGCAACGGCCGCCGCTCGACGGCCCGGTCGATCGCCGCGGCCTCGGTAAATCAAGCCTTTAGCGAATCAGGGGCCGAGTCGCACGAAGAGCGCATCGACGTACTGCGCGAGCATCGGCTGGGTGGCCCCGCCAAAGTCGAGCTGGATCCCGTTCTCGCAGAGGAAGTAGCCCACGAAGGCCGTGTGCGCGGCGTCGTCGACCGCGACCCCCCGCACGCCCTGGCCGCCCGAGGTGCCATAGCGGTGCGCCCACAGGTATTTCCCCGCGCCGTCGAAGCGGGCGACGAGGATCTGACCGTTGTAGTTGCCATAGCTGTCGGGGCCGACCCCCTTCAGGACGCCTCCGCCGAAGTCGATGCCTTGCGAATAGGGTGTGTCGTAGAGCGCGCCGCCGACGGTGATGTTCGAGAGGGCGTCGATGGCCACCGAGACGCCTTGTTGCTCGGCCGCGTCGCCGAACGATTTCGACCAGATCGGCTTGAGCTTGGGGTCGAGCTTGGCGAGGAACATGTCGTCGCGATCGATCTCGGCGACGCCGGCGTCGTTGGCCACATCGACGGTGTGCAGCGGCGGGAGCAGGCCAAAGGTGAGATCGTGGGTGAAGCCGCCCGTGAGGACCACGTTGCCGCAGGGATCGACGGCGATGCTCGACGCGTACTGGTTCCCGTCGTTGGGGAACTGGGCGCCGAAGATCCGCGCGTCGACGTAGTCCCCGGCCGAGGTGGCCTTGAAGACGAAGACGTCTTTGGCGCCGAGACCGACGATGGGGCCCTGTCCAAAGTTCGGGGAGGCCGCACCGCCGGCGAGGTAAATGGCGCCCGGGCTCGCCTTGTCGACGGCGAGAGCCACGGGGTAACCAATGCTGTCCTTGTCAGAAAAGCGGGTATCGACGAGGTACTTGTGCTGCCAGACGCAGGCCCCGGAGGCGGGATCGAGCATGACCAGGAAGAGGCCCGAGGGCACGTCGTCAATGGCCTTGGCGCAGCCGAAATCGAGGATCCCGTTGGTCATCCCGGCGATGATGATCTGGCCTTTGCCGTCGACCGCGACCTGCTGCACCTGCTCGTCGCCGGTGCCGCCGAAGCTCTTGGCCCAGCCGACAGCGCCGGTCGCGGCGTCGAGCTGGAACACGAAGCCATCGAGCTTGGTCGCGGTCAGCGTGGTGGCGCCGACCTTCATCACGCCTTCCATTCGACCGCTGACGTAGACATGGCCGGCGTCGTCGAGCGCGATCCCGAGCGGGCTCTGGTCGAGGAGGCCCTTGAAGCCCACCGCCCAGTCGGGCGATCCGTCGGGGTGCCGCTTCACGACATACACGTTGGCGCCGTCGTCGGAGCCGTCGGAGGTGTCGTACGGGAGCGAATTGCCGCTGAAGAAGACGTCGCCCGTGGTGTACGTGCCAACCGCGTAGACGCTGCCGTCGGAGCCAATCGCCACGGCATTGGCCACCTCGGTGCCGCCTCC
>JBDTXR010000618.1:0-4157 GCA_040006075.1 Byssovorax sp.
CAGCTCCTCCCCAAGGTGAACATGTTCGCCTACGGCCAGGTGGAGAGCCCCTATGGATCGGGCCAGTTCATCAAGGATCTGAAGGAGCACTTCTCCAAGGACGAGCGGGTGGTGACGAGCGAGATCCGCGACAAGGACGCCGTCGTCGGCAGCATCAAGGACTTCCTCGGGAAGGGGAAGTGAAGGGCCCATGAGCAAGTTCGCGCTCAACACCGCTCTCCCTCGGTATCTCCGCACGGAGCAGGAGCGGATCCAGAAGATCGCCAAGGATTTCGGCCTCGATTTCTTCCCCGTCGTCTTCGAGATGCTCACCTACGACCAGATGAACGAGATCGCGGCCTACGGGGGCTTCCCCAGCCGCTATCCGCACTGGCGCTTCGGGATGGAGTACGAGCAGCTCTCCAAGAGCTACGAGTACGGCCTCTCGAAGATTTACGAGATGGTGATCAACAACAACCCTTCGTACGCCTACTTGCTCGAGGGGAACTCGTTCACCGACCAGAAGATGGTCATGGCCCACGTGCTCGGCCACGTGGATTTCTTCAAGAACAACTTCTGCTTCCGCTCCACCGATCTCGACGCCCGCGGGCCGATGATCGATCCGGTGAAGAAGGTCGTGAACTACGATCCCGACCGCCGGTGGATCGACAAGATGGCCAATCACGGCTCCCGGATCAACCGGCACGTCGAGCGGTGGGGCATCAACAAGGTCGAGACGTTCATCGATCAGTGCCTGTCGCTGGAGAACCTGATCGATCCCTGGGCCCCCTTCGCCGGCAAGGCCGTGGCGCGGGACATGGAAGACGAGGAGGAGCACCCGCTGGAGGTCCCCAAGCTCGCCGCGAAAGACTACATGGACGCGTACATCAACCCCGAGGCGTACATGGATGCGCAGCGGAAGAAGATGGAGCAGAAGCGCCCCGAGAAGAAGACGCCCGAGCGGCCCGAGCGCGACGTGCTCAAATTCCTGCTCGATCACGCCCCGCTCGAGCGCTGGGAGCGCGACGTGCTGGAGGTGATCCGCGAAGAGGCCTATTACTTCGTCCCCCAGAAGCAGACCAAGATCATGAACGAGGGCTGGGCCTCGTACTGGCACTCCCGGATGATGACCGAGAAGGTGCTGGATGCGTCGGAGATCATCGACTACGCCGACAACAACGCCGGCGTCATGGCCACCTCGCCCGGCCGCTTCAACCCCTACAAGGTCGGCGTCGAGCTCTATCGCTACATCGAGGACCGCTGGAACAAGGGCCGGTTCGGCCGCGAGTGGGAGGAGTGCAACGATCTCGACGCCAAGAAGGGCTGGGACATGCGCCTCGGCATGGGCCGCGAGAAGATCTTCCAGGTCCGCGCCCTCTACAACGACGTGACGTTCATCGACGAGTTCCTCACCCCCGAGTTCATCCTCGACCAGAAGCTCTACTCCTTCGGCTTCTCCGGCCGCAACGACCGCTTCGAGATCGAGAGCCGCGAGTTCAAGGAGGTGAAGGAGAAGCTGCTCTTCCAGCTCACCAACTTCGGCGATCCCTACATCCGCGTCACCGACTCCAACTGGTCGAACCGGGGCGAGCTGCTCCTGGAGCACCAGCACGGGGGGATGGATCTCCGCGGCGACTACGCGAAGGAGACGCTCTCGGCCCTGGTGCGGGTGTGGAAGCGGCCGGTGGCCATCGCCACCAAGATGGAGAGCAAGACGGTGCTCCTGCGCTTCGACGGCAAGGAGCACTCGATGGCTCCCTACAAGGTCTGATTGCGCTCGTCGATGCGGTGCGCCCTGGGTCCACTTTTGCTGCTGCTCTCGGCGTGCGGCGCGGCTCCAGCGATCGAGCCGTCGCCGTTCGGGCCTCTGCGCGGCGGTCCGGCGGCTCCGATCGTCAGCGCCAGTCTCCCCGCTCCCCCACCGCCGATAGCCACGCTCCCGCCGCCCGCGCCGCTGCCCGAGCCCACCGGATCCGGCGTTCCGCTCGACGCGCCCGCGACCCCGCCGCCCGCGCCCAGCCCGCCCGCGCGCGTGGCCCGCGGCAACGGCAGCGCCGAGGACGCGCTCCTGGTCACGGGCGATACGGCCTTTGCCGCCGGCGACTTCGTGGCCGCCGAGAAGGCCTATCGCGACGCGGCGGCCAAGGATCGCAAGGATCCCGCGGCGATCGTGGGCGCCGTGCGCGCGAAGGTCGCGAGGGCGGCGGTCCCCACCGATTTCAACTCGGCGCCGAAGAGCCCGGTGCTCACCGCCGCGGTGGGCGAGCTCAAGCGGGCGATCAAGCTCGACGAGTCCTATGCTCCGGCGCACCTCGAGCTCGGGCGCGCCTATCTGGTGCTCGGGAGCACGGCCGACGCGCTGGCCTCGCTCCGGCGCGCGGTCGAGCTCGCGCCCGGCGACGCCGAGTCGCACTCGGCCCTGGGGATTGCCCACCTCGCCGGAGGCCACCTCCCCGAGGCCATCCGCGAGCTCGCTCGCTCGGCGGAGATCGCGCCGGGCGACGCCGACCGGCAGACCAACCTCGGGACAGCGCTCCTCTCCGCGGGCCGCGCCGGAGAGGCGGTGGCCGCCTACGAGCGCGCCGCCAAGCTCGCTCCCGGCGACGCGCGGGTGGAGAACGATCTGGGGACAGCGCTGCTCTTCGCCAACGATCCCACGCGGGCGACTGCCATCCTCGCCTCGGCCGTGGCCCGGGATCCGCAGCGCGCGACCTACCGCTCGAACCTCGGGTACGCCTACTCGCTCAAGGGCGATCTGCCGAAGGCCATCGCCCTCTATCGAGAGGCCTTGAAGCTCGACGACAAGCTCGGGAGCGCGTGGATCAACCTGGGAAACGCGCTCGCGCAATCGGGGCAGAGGAAGGAGGCCCGCGAAGCCTACCTGAAGGCGAAGGCCCTCGATCCCACGGATCCCCGGGTAAAAGCGGTATTGCAGGAGCTCGACGCGATCGAGCACGGCGGCGCGCCGCCGGCGGCCGTGCCCTGAGCCACGCCCGGACACGCGCCGGGCTGTGCCCGGACGAGGAAAAGGGTTTGCGTTGGCGGCGGCACCCGGCGCATTCTGGCGCCATGCGCGCTTCCCTGATCGTCCTCGGGCTTCCTCTTCTCGGTCTCGCCGCGTGCAGCTCCAGCCCGGGTACCGCGACCACGGGGACCGGCGGCGCCGGCACCAGCACCACCGGATCGGGCGGCGCCGGGCCGACGGGGACCGGCACCGCGAGCGGCAGCAGCGGAGCGACCGGCACCGGCGGCGGGGGCCCGAGCTGTGGAAATGCCGCGTGGGTCACCTACGGACACGACGGACAGCGCACCTCCGCGAGCGACGGTTGCATCGACGGGCCGCTCACCCCGCTCTGGACTTACGCGCCGGCCGCGCCCGCCGGGAAGATGCTCAGTCGCGTCTATCACCCGCTCGCCACGAAAGACACGGTATTTCTCCACTGGTCGGCGACGGATCCGCCGTACACCGGCACCAGCGCGGCCGATCGGGTCTCGCTCGACGGGATGCGGCTGTGGACCTTCGACTCGGGCACGGACACCGATCTCGGCGACTGGGCTTCCCTCTGGAACGACACGCTCGCGCTCAACTCCGACGGTATCTATCTGCTCGGTCAGGCCGACGGGAAGTCGGTCGGGGGCACCGGCGTCGACTGGTGGGGTCAGACCATCCCCACGGACGGCGCGCTGCTGTTCTCCAACACCAGTAAATCCGATGGTCCGGGCCTGTTCGTGGGCGCGCTCGACGCCAAGGCCGCCATCGTGTGGAAGCAGAACGAGCAAGGGACGATGTGTGGACAGGGCTTCGCCGATCAGACGGGCGGGATCGCGCTCGACGGCGCCACCCTGTTCTATGCGCCGCTCTACGCGAGCGGCTCGGCCACCGAGCCCACAATCGCGTCAGGGGTGTATGCCTTCGATTCGTCGGCGATGGGAAAGCCGCTCTGGAGCGTGCCGACCTCGCCGGCCAGCGCCGTGAGCGCGGGCGGAGGCCTGGTGTTCCTGATCGAGGGCGCGCAAGGCATGATGCTCAAGCTCCTGGCGCGCAAGCAGGGTGACGGGAGCGTGGCCTGGTCGGTCGATCTCCCGAACGGCGCCGGCGTGCAGGCCCCGGTCCTGGCCGGAGGCAAGGTGCTCGTGGCGACGCCGACTGGCGTCCTCGCCTTCGGGCAGGCCGACGG
>JBDTXR010000619.1:0-4157 GCA_040006075.1 Byssovorax sp.
GGGATGGCCTGCTGCTGGATCGGGGTGGGGACGTCGTAGCCCTCCGCAGTGACGGCGCGGACGAGGGGCTCGATGAGATTGAGATCAGTGAAAAGCATGAACCTGTTTCTTCCGGCACCGTCCGCAGGGGGACGATGCCGCTTGATTTCGGCGCCGCAGCGCCGGACAGGCGCGCCGAGGAGAGGAGCTCGCGGGCTGCGATTGGCAGGAGGCCAGAAGCAGCACCCGGCGTGGAGCTCGGGAAATTCGTTGCGGGAGGGGTGGGGCGTGTGGGGGCGGATTACTTCCGAGGGAGCCTCGCGCCGCGCGGTCCGGGTGAGCGGGTGACCGCGTGCGTCGAGGGTGGTGGCGTCGTGCCTGCGGGGGGAAAGTGGTCGACGTCGGGGAATACTGACGCGCCGAGCCCGCCGGGGCGCAAGGCAGGGCAACCCTAGTACGCGCAGGCGCCGCCGTCGAGGCGGATGTGGGGGGAGGCGTCCCGGGCGCTGGCCAGGCGCAGCGCCGCGAGGGCGCTTCCTGTCGATGCGGGCGGATCAGTTCACGACCACCACCGGCGCAGCGGCGCCTGGCAACCACATCTCGGAGATCTCCGCCGCGCCCGCCTCCGAGGCGCCCCAGCGGCTGAACGAGAAGAAGTGGTTGAGCTGGATCACCCTTCGATCGCCGGGCCGGACCGCGAGCACCACGCTGAAGGCAGCGTTCTTGTCGAGGGGGCTGAAGGCCACGTCGTGGACGTCGCCGGCGAGGAGCGAGGCCGACGAGACCTCGATATCGCAGCGGATCCGCAGCCACTCGGCGATTTGCTGGGCCTTGCACTCCTTGATCGAGCGGGCGAGCTTGATCTCGGGCGCCGTCTGAAAGGCCGCGAGCGTCGGCTTCTTCGTGCGCTCCGCCGGGGCCGCCGCGGCGGCGACGGTCGGCGCGGGAGACGGAGGATCAGCTTGTTTTTCCGGGATCGGCGCGGCTGCGGCGGCCGGGATCGGCGCGGTCGGGCCGGGGGCGGCGCTTCGCGCGAGCCGGGGAGCGGCGAGGCCGGCGACGACGGCGCAGAGCGCGGTGGAGACGAGCAGCAGGCGTTTCATAGCGTCCTCAGATAGGCAATCAGCGCGGTGCGGTCGGCCGGGCCGAGGTGGGAGGTGTGCCCCATGGCGTCGTTGTTCTTGAGGATCACGTCCTCCAGCGTCGCTGCGGAGCCGTCGTGAAAGTACGGCGCGGTGCCGCCGACGAAGAGGAGAGACGGTGTCTTGAAGGCCTCTTTCTCGGCCTCGAAGTCCCGCCGCTGCGGGCGCGGGAGGGCCACAATCGAGCGATCGGTGAACTCCAGGGCCGGGACGTGGCAGGCGGCGCAGCCGACCTTGCTGTCCGCGAACACCTCCTTGCCGCGCTGCTCTTCCGGGGTGAGCGGCGCCGTCTCGCGCGGCGGCGCGACCAGGCCGGTGCGAAGGAACGCAGCGATGGACTTGGGGCGGTCCATGGCCACCATCCAGCTCGCGTCGAGGTTCCCTCCCCAGCGGTGGATCGCGAACCCGACGCGGATCCGATCCTCCAGGCTGGCGCTCTTGCCGTTCCATCCATAGGTGGTGTGCGAGGCGACGCGGCCGGCGAGCATGGGAGTCTGCCGGGGCACACCGGACCTGGTGATGTGCGTCGGGAAGGTGACGGGGCCGCTGCGGTAGCCAAGGGCATCGCTACCGTTGTTGCCGTCGTTCTCGTGCCAGACATGGCCGTCGTCGCGCCCGTCGGGGTGGCACCCGGCGCAGCCCAGCCCGCCGCTGATGGTGCCGTCGGTCGCGGTGTAAAAGAGGCGACGCCCGGTGGCGGCGAGGTCGGGCAGGGTGTCGTCGGCGAGGTGCACGAACGGGATCGGGCCCGCCGCGGCGGGCTTCTCGGCGTCGAACGAGTCGAGCGTGACGATCGAGATGTCGTCGGTGGAGCGGGAGAATACGTACGCCGTGGACTGGTCGACCGAGAGGGCGACCGCGCTCGGGGCGCCGCCCGACTCCACCACGTTCGGGTAGGGGTACTTCGCGTCTTTCGGGTAGTTGCCGATCCGGTAGACGCGGAGTGGGCTCAGCGACGGATCGAGCGAGAGCGCGTCGACCTCGGTCAACGTATCGAGTCCTTCGCTGGTGATCAGGAGGGTGTCCGTGGAGGCGCGGTAAATCGCGGCGCGCGGCTGCACGAACGACTCGCCCTCGCTCAGGGGCACGGGGCCGTCGAGCTCTTGCAGCGCGCTGTCGGCGGCAAAGTCGTCCGGGTGGTGGTAGGTCATGGTGTTGCGGGCGCGCTTCGGCGCGAGCGGCGAGTCGTCGGCGGTGAGCAGGACGTCGACCGTCGGCTCTCCGAACCACCAGAAGCGGCCCTGGGCGCCGAGGGCGTGGCGCGGGACGAACAGGCGTGAATCGTCGGGCGAGAGCACCGCCGCGTAGCCGAGCGAGGCGTCGAGCGTGAGCCCGTACGCCGCGCGGAGCGGCGCGGCCGGCAGGGTGACGGCGTGGACCTCGGGGTGCTCGCCGGCGAGGGTGTCAATCCGCGTGAGGTCCGGTCCGACCAGGTGGCTGACGTAGGCGACGCCCGCGGCGGTGATCGCCACGCCGCGCGGCTCGCGGGCGACAGGCACCGACCAGCGTTGCTTCAGGGTCGTGAGATCGACGGCGGTGATCCGGTGAGTCCAGGCCGAGGAGATCAGCGCCGTCTTCTCGTCGGCGGTGACCGCGAGGCCCCACGCGTCGGCGGGAAGATCGACGCGGCCCGTCTCCACGAGGCCGGCGCCCGCCTGCCGATAGACAATCAGCAGGCCAGGATCGCGGACCGTGACCAGCACGCTGTCGTCGAGCGCGACGACCTGGGCCGGGCCGCCGGGTACGGGGAGGTTCAGCGGAGGGGTGTTGACGTCGACGGGGAGCGGGATCCGCCGCAGAACCTGGTGATCTTCGTCGGCGAGCAGCAGGGCGTCGCCGGCCGGCGTGCGCACCAGGGCCGAGCCGGTGCGGGTCGCGGGCGGGCGATGCTGCCGCGGCGGCGCCACGGGGGCGGGGAGGACCGCAACGCTGGCCGACGGGGGCGGCGGCAGGGGCGCGGGATCGGCGGTCGTTTTACCGCACGCGACGAGGAGCAAGGGGGCGAAGAAGAGGGCCGCTTTTCGAGATGCACGCGTCACGCCGGCCCGAACGCCGCCCGCGCGATCGCCTATTCCGGGCAGCGGTGATCGTCCCTGCTTGACACGCGCGGCGCTTCGCCTGTCCCATCGTCGCATGCGATCCCCGCTCTTTCTCGGTCCGGCCCTCGTCGCGGGGCTCACGCTCACGCTCTCCACGCCGGCCCGCGCCGACCTCGCGCGGCCACCCGGCTTCGTCGAGAGCTGTACCATGAAGTCCCAGAGCGGTGCCGGGAAAGAGTGCCTCTCGTGCGCCGCCTTCTACGGTAACTCCAGCCATTGCGAGGAGTCGCTCGCGAGCTACGGATTCAAGGAGGGCTGTCGCACCAGCGGGGCCTCGGTCTGGTCGGAGGTGTGGTGTCGCCCGGCGGGCCCCAGGGCCACGCCGGTCCCGAACGACGTGCTCGCGCAGCTCGACAAGTCCACAGGCCACCCGCCCGCGCCGGCCAGCGCCGCGCCGACAGGCACGCTCCCGACCGACCCTGTCGATCCGGCGTTCGTCGCGCCGCCCGCCGTCGCGACCGCTGAGCCGACGGCCATGCCGACCGCCGCGCCGCCGAGCGCCGATCCCCCCGCGCCGCCGCCCTTGCCGCCCAGCGGCGGGTGCGGCGGCTGCGCCACGCCTCGACCCGAAACGGCGATCTGGGCCCCGCTGCTCGCCCTCGGCGCGCTGGCGGTCGGGTGGAGCCGGCGCCGCAATCGACGCTGACTCCACGCCTTCGCGATCGCTTCACCAGCCGCAGGTCTGGCCCTTGTTCTGCTCGGCCAGCCACTTGCGGAGCGGGGCGAAGTACTCGAGCAGCGCGCCCGCGTCGCCGCGATCCTCGCCGCTGATGGCCTTCATGGCCTCCGGCCAGGGCTTGCTCGCGCCCATCTCCAGCATGGCCTTGAGCTTGGCGCCGGCCGCCTTGCTCCCGTAAATGGAGCACTTGTGGAGCGGGCCAGTCTGCCCGGCGGCCTTGCAGAGCGCGCGGTGGAACTGGAACTGGTAGATCCGCGC
>JBDTXR010000620.1:0-4150 GCA_040006075.1 Byssovorax sp.
TCGGGACACAGGGACACTATACACCAATCCGGTACAACCGTAGCCGTAAAGGTTACGCTTGTTTTGTGCCGGCGGGATCCGGCACGCGAAAACGTTCCGTCGATCGAGTAGACGAGGCACCGGTCGCCCACCACCGGCTCCGGCAACGAAGCGCGACGCGATGCATCCACATTTTTCTTGATCTTTGGATTTCTAAACTTTAGAAATGTCCCAAGTTCATGACGGTACGACGAAGGGTCCACAAGCTCTCCGCCCACCCGTTGACGGCGAGCACTGCCAACCTGACCAAGTGGCTTGAAATGCCGCCCAAGCGACGCCAGGCGGAGCTCGCGAGCGCGTGCAGCGTCTCCCAGCAGACGATCTCCGACTACAAGCGGCGCTCGGCTCGGCCCGACCCCGGCAGCGAGCTCGCACTGCTCATCGAGATCGCGACGGGCGGCTTCGTTCTGGCCGCCGGGTGGCTCACCGTCGAGGAGGTCCGACTCCGGGATGAGAACCAGTCGCGAGCCGCGACCTTCGCCGGCAGCCAAGGTCACGGTCCGAAGCCGGCGGCGCTCCAAGCCGGGCATGCGCCAGGCGCGCGATCCACAAACATCGAGGGCTCCCAAAGCGCCAAGTCGATGAGTTGCTGCACGACGACAACGATCCTTCGGGATTCGCGAACGTGTCAAGACGATTTCGGCCGCTCTCAGGAGGAGGCTGCAAGCAGCTTCGTTCGACGGCTGAACTTTCTTCTCGAGGGCGTCGTCGCGAAGTTTGAGCGACGACTGGACGACCTCTTCGACGAGCAGGTGCACTGCCTGACGCCGCGCTCAAGGGCGCCCGCCTCTCGGCCCGTTGCCGCGGGACGACGACGCCCGCACCGCGCATTGATGCCGCAGAGCTCGAGGCCCGCCTCGATCCCTACGCCCGCGCGCCCGTCGGCTGCACACGCGCGACAAGCACTGCTCGACCCTCAACGCCTCACCCCGCTGGTAGGTGACGACGAAGCGCCGCCGTCCACCGAGCGGTCGGATCCCCCGACGCAGCCGTCGCCCTCAATTCGATCCCTCCCGAGCCCGATCGCGGTGCGAGGCCTCGCCGTCGAGGTCGTGGAAAACAAACGCGACGAGGCGCCCCCCTACGCCGGCCACGATGGAGACGCCGTTCCGCCACCGTCAGCCACACGGGGCACGATAGCGGTCGCGGACGCGATCGAGACACTCAGCCAGCGGAGGGGTTCGATCCGCCTCGAAGGGAAGGAGTAGCCCGTGCCTCACTGCGGCCACTCTTCGACCTTCCTCGCGGATGTCGCGCGGCGACTCTACGCAAGCAGCACGAGCCCTGATGCCGGGTGCATGCACCGTGCGCGAAGCGGTCGGAACGCGCGCCGGAACGTGCTCACCCGCGGGACGCTTGCAGCGGGCAGGAGCGCGGCATGAGCGATCGAATCGGCACGGCCCTGGTGAAGGCCTTCCGCGCGACGGCGGACGTCCTTGAAATCCGAGCTGCGAGAGCAATAGCCCACCAGCGCTTCCCCGTTGCGTGGCTCACGCGCTTACGACCGAGATCTCGACCGCGAAGGAGCCCTCATGAATGACGATCGTGCCGCGTTGCTCGAGATCCGCGCCAGGCTGGACGAGCTGCTGTCCCCGACTGCAGCGCCGATCGAACCGGCGCCGGAGTTCATGACGGTCGACGAGTACGCCGCGCGGATCAAAGTGGCGCCCGCGACCGTCCGCCGGGTGGCTGAAGCCGACCAACATCTCGCGGCGAAGGCATCGCGCTCAGCGACGACTCTCGGTAGGATTGATGCCATGAAAGGGAGGCTCTGATGACAATGCCCGAGGGCTCGTCGGTTTTCTGGCGGAAGGACAAGAAGCGCTGGGTGTTGAGCTACGCGGATCCCGCACGCGGCCAGCCGCAGAATGTGCTTCCGAAGGAGATCACCAATCAACGCGCAGCCGAGCAGTGGGCTCGCGCGTGGCTCGACGCCGCGGGGCTGCGCCCGACAGAGGCCTTGGCGCAACGGCGGGATGAGGGCCCGACGGTCGCCCTGTGTGCCGACCGCTGGCTCGCTCTTCTCGACAAAGACTCGCGCGTCGCGCCGGCAACGCTGGCGGGAAACCGCGGGCACTTGCGCAACCACATCCTGCCGATCTTCGGCGCGCGTTCTATCGCCGGACTCGAAGTGCCCGAGCTTCGATCTTGGCTGAGGACCTTGCGCGAGAAGATCAAAGGGGCGAGCACGGTCCGAAACATCTACTACACGATGTCGAGCCTCTACGCGGCTGCCATGGCGGAAGGGTGGGTTCGACGCGAGAGCAACGTCGTCGCGCATCCCGGGGTGAAGAAAGAGGTTCCCGAGCTCGACGACTCCAGGGAGGTGATCCGCCTCCCGGTGGCGTGGGTGCAGACCCTGATCGAGTCGCCGGTGGTACCGCTGGAGCGGCGAGCTCGCTACTGCCTCGCCTTCACCAGCGGCATGCGGGACGGCGAGATCGCAGGCGCGCGTCTCAAGTTCCTGCAACTCGACGCCGACGTGCCGGTCCTGAAGATCGTCGAAGCCGTCGCGATGGTCGGCGCCAAGGGCAAGGGCGGCTTCGCCAAGGCGAAGGCCCCCAAGACGAAGAAGAGCAAGCGAACGCTTCCCCTGCATCCGGCAACCGTCGCGGCGCTGCGGGAGTGGCTCAAGACGGGTTGGATCGACCTCGTCGGTCGAGCGCCCGGACCGGAGGACTTCCTGTTTCCCGGTCTCAACGGCCGGGGTGCGCGTCCTCGAAGCGCCCAGCTCATCCGAGACGATCTCGCCGCGGTGGGCTTGCCGATCGATCTCGAGGGGCAACCGATCGACTTCAAGGCCACCCGTTCGAGCTTCTCGTCATGGCTCGACGGGGCGGATGTTCCGCGAGAGCGCATCAAGCGCCTGCTCGGTCACGCCGCGCACGATGTGACCGAAGCGCACTACACGAAGCGCGACTTGGAGCAGCTGATGGCGGCGGTTCTCGTCATCCGGCTCGTCTGGACGCCGGGGCTTGGCACAAGGCCGGTGGCGATGACCGGCGGCACAAGCAGCGAGGGTAACCCCACAGAATCATTGGAGCCGCTTTCGAGACTTGAACTCGAGACCTACGGTTTACGAAAAGATGGCCCGTCCACCTCGGAGGCACCCTCTCAACCTTGTGAAAAACAACAGAAATGCGGCTATTCCGCATGCTTCTGCGACATGAGAGGGGGCCACGAGAGGGGCCGGGACGAGACACGATGGGACGCCAGAACCCACCCGCCGGGGTAACGGCGGGGTAACAGATGGCGCCCGATCGATGGCGAGAAACACCCGAGCGCGGGCGGAGTGGATGAGCGCCCGAGCGGCGGCGGCGACGGGTGAGCTCGTCGCCACGTCGGGCACGCGCCGGTGCCGGCGGACCTGGCATCGGCAGGCCGGTCACGTCTTCAATCTTTCTGCCTGGTGTCGTCCACCGTGCTGGCGCATGAACGCGCGACGGTGCCGCGCCCGTGGACGGGCGCACGCCGCGCGGCGGAGGACGCCCGCCCGTGACCTTTCAACAAGGCCAAGGCCGTCGTCCGGTGCAGGTCGAGGCCGCGATGCTTCAGCGTGTATCCGCGCGCCTTCGCCATGGACCAGAGGCGACTTGAACGCAGCTTGGGGTACTTTTCGAGCGTCTCTTTCACGAAGGGAAGGCGGGGATCGACGAGCCGCGTCCGGATCACCTGCTTTTGCACGCCGAGACCCGCATGCGCGAGCACGCCCTCGACCGTGTCATGGTGACGTCCGATCTGGGCGCCAATCGTGCCCACCGGCCAGCCCTCGACGTGGTGCAGCCGCAGGAGCGAGGTCGTCTCGTCCGGGGACACCGGCGGACGCCCCGCCTTTACGAGAGCCTCTCTTGGCGCGATTGACGCTCACCACGCGCGAGCCTGGAGCGCGAGGCGCTCGCCGATAGCCTGGGCGCCGTGGAGGTGTCCATTCGCTCGGGCGAACGCGGCCTGAGAGCGCCCGGAAGCAGCACGCGCAGCGCAGCGCGCGGCCTTGAGTTGGACCGGGATCGGAGCAGAGGTTTGAGGATTCATGGGCCGAGATCTCCGCGTCGCGCGTCGGCTTCACCTCGGAGCTGGACGGCATCGGCGTTGTCGCGGAGGCCGGATCTTC
>JBDTXR010000621.1:0-4145 GCA_040006075.1 Byssovorax sp.
GAGGGCGAGGAGACGATGAGGAGAAGGAAATCGTCGGCGGAGGCGCCACGACCGGGTTTTCCAGGCTCGAACGACATCGGACGCCCTGCTTAATGGATCCGGCGCGAGGGGCCCAGCGTCTTCGTGATCACGGCCAGGCCTCGGCGATCGCCGCGTTCACCGCGCGCTCGTCGCCGACGATGGAGACGACCGGGCGGCCGGCGAGGCAGCGCGCGAACGTAGCGCCGAGATCGGCGGGGGAGGGGCGGATCAGATCCTCGGGGTAGGCGTCGATCGAGGCGACGGTCGCGCCGCGGTTGCGCGCGTCGAGGATCGCCGACACCCGCGCGCGGTTGGTGCCGTGGTTGAAGATGTAGCGGCTCCCCACCTGCCATCGCGCGCGGTCGAGATCCGCCGCGTCGACGCGCCCCGAGGCGAAGCCGGTCAGCATGGATCGGAGCCGCGCGATCGCGCCGGCGAGGTGCCTCGTCTCGACCTCCGTCGTGAGCTCCAGAGCCGTCGCGGCGCGGCGCGCGTCGACGGCCCCGACCACGTGGTAGCGCGCGTCGAGATCGCGCCGGAGGGGACGTTCGAGGGCGCTCTCGGCGAGCACCGCCGCGAGCGCCGGCGCCGCTGCTGTCCCTTCGCCGATCGGCGCGAGCAAGCAGCCGAAGCGGATCCGCGCCCACCGCGTGTCGGGCTGATGAACCGCGACGAACGCCGGCCGCGTCGCCGGCGTGGGCGGGAGCGCGGGCGACGCCGGCGGCGGCACCGCGGATCCGACGGCGCTCCACCCGCCGAAGCGCCCGACGATCATGCTCGCCACGACCTCGGGATCGATGTCACCGACGATCGCCAGCGTGGCGTTCGCGGGCACGTGGTTGCGATCGATCCACCGCTGCAAGGCCGGCGCGTCGAGGGTCGCGCGCGTGCGCGCCGCGACGGTTCGACCCATGGGAGAGTCGCCGTAGAGCGCCGCCTTGAAGCCCCGATCAGCACGGATCTCGGGCCATTGCTCGACCTTCTCTGCGTCGGGCAGCCAGCCGTCGAAGTAGGCGCGCACGCTGGCGTCGTGGACCTCCATCGACGCGACGTCCTCGGCGAGGACGGCCACCATCTCGGCGATGTTTCCCGCGCCCCCTTGCAGGACGTACCGATAGTCGTCGGTGCCGGCCTCCCTCACGAGCGTGCCCCCGAACTCGGCCGGATGACCCTGCTTCCGGCCGCTGGCCGTGGCGACCTCGCGCACCACGCGCGGGGCTCCGGGCGGCGCCGCGCTCGCATCGCCTCCGTGAAGCGACAGCCCCACGGTCACGACGGGCAAGCCTTCACGCCGCCCGATCACCGCCTCGAGCCCGTTCGGCAGCGTCATGCGGCGATAGGCGCCGAGCCCCAGCGGCCGCACGTAGCGACGGAGCGTCTCCGCATCGAACGGCGCCGTCGGCGCCTCGTCGATCGGCGTCGATCCCGGCCCGGGCCGCTCGCCGCGGGGCTCGTGCTTGCCCGTCGGCGTGATCATCACCGCGTGCGCGCGCTCCGCGTTGATGTACTTGCTGCCGAAGTCGCCGATGCGCGCGGGGTCGAGCTTCATCACCTCGCGAAGGTTGCGCGAATAAAGGCCTGGATCCGCGCTGAAGTGCGTGAAAAGAGCGCGCCTCACGCCGCGATCCACCAGGCTCTCCGCGTCGAGCACGGTCGAGGTGACGGCCCCGTAGATCCCGTTGACGGCCTCGACGAGCCCTCTCGTGCCGCGGAGGCTCGATCCGAAGCGGAACAGCTCGTCGAGGTTCTTGTAGACCTCCGCGGCGACCGTCTCGGCGTGCGCCGCGTCGTCCACCGCCACGCTGCAGATCAAGAGCGCGCTGCGCGCTCCCGACACCAGGTAAAACGTCGCATTCCAGTCCTCGAATCGGCTCACGATCATCCGGCTGGTCATCTTCGCGAGGATCCCTTGATCCCCGAGATCGCTCGGCAACGACCACCCGATCCAGAGGCGCGGACCGTCGCCGACGCCGGTGATCCGGCGGATCGCCGTGGGCGGCGCGCTCATCGGCTCCAGCACCTTCGGATCGATACGCGCGAAGGTCGGCTGCGTGGTCGAGGCGGCGCGGAGCTCGGTGGGCAAGCTCTCCTCGATCGTCGCGCGCACCGCGACGGGATCGACGTCGCCGACGATGACCATCGTGGTGTTCGCGGCGCGATAGTTCTCGGCGGCGAAGCGGCGCGCGTCCTCGATCGTGAGGTCGGCGAGCGTCGCCGGGGTGCCGTTGAGGAGCCGCGCGTAGGGGTGCCCGGTCGGGAAGATCGCGGCTGCCAGCGGGCCGAACGCCGGGAAGAAGCCGCTCTCATCGCCCTCGACGAGCTCGTCGGCAACGAGCACCCGCTCGGCGGCGAGCGCTTCGGGCGTGATCTGCGTCAGCGGCGCGAGCAGCCGCGCGCTCTCGAGGAGCAGCAGGCCGGGGAGCGTCTCCTTTGGCCCCACTTCGTAGAACAGCGTGGTGTCGAGGTCCGTGCGCGCGCTCCAGCTGCCCGCCCCGGCGCTCTGCAGGAGGCTCCAGAGGCTGCTCTTGCCGTCGGGTCGCGAGCGAAAGGTCAGGTGCTCGACGAAGTGCGCGAGGCCCTCTTTGCCCGCGGGATCGGCCGCCGATCCCGAGCCGACGACGGCGAAGACGCCGACCACCGGAGCGCGGTGATCCACGTCGATCAGCACGCGGAGGCCGGAGGGGAAGCGAAGGTCGACGAGCTCGAAGCTCGGCGGCCGCATCTGGAGGCCCCGGGGAGCGAACGCGGCCCCGCTGCACGCCGTGAGCGCCAAGGCCAAGAGCCAGCAGAGCCGAGCGAGCGTGCGGTGGGCGATCACCTGCGCAGGCTAGAAGACCGCGGCGCGCCTCGCAGCACAATCGTCCCCGCGGCTACTCGACGTTCTGCACCTGCTCGCGCAGCCGCTCGAGCTCGACCTTCATCGCCACCACCTGCTGCGAGATCCCCGCGTCCTGCGCCTTGGCGCCGAGGGTGTTGGCCTCGCGCAGCATCTCTTGCAGCAGGAAATCCAGGCGCCTTCCCACCGGCTCGGGGGTCACGCTCGCCACCACCTCGGCGAACTGATCGAGGTGGCTGCCGAGGCGGATGATCTCCTCGGTCACGTCGCTGCGCTCGGCCAGCAGGGCCACCTCGGTCTCGAGGCGGATCATGTCGACGGCGAGATCGCCGCCGGCGAGGAGCCTCTCGATCTTCATCGTCAGCCGCTTGCGGATGGCCTCGGGGCCGCCCTCGGCGCGCTGGGCAACATCGTTGACGAGGCCGCGGAGCCTCGCCGATCGTGCGCCGAGATCCGCGGCGAGCGTCGCACCCTCGCGCGCGCACATGGCCGCCATGGCCTCGATCGCCTGCTCGACCGCGGCCTTCACCGCGTCGCGGAGCGCGTGGAGCTCGTTCGCGCTCGGCGGGGCGAAGAGGTCGGGCACCACCGCGAGCAGCGAGAGCGGGATCTCGGAGCCGGGCGCGAGCTCGTCGCGGAGCTCGCCCAGGGCGCGAAACGCCGCGCGGGCGCGCGCTTTGTCGACCAGGAGCGGGCCGCCGATCGAGCCCTCGATGTGGACCAAGAGCTCGACCCGACCACGGCGCAGGCGCTCCCGCGCGATCTGCTCGGCGAAGAGGGTGAGGTCGCCGAGCTCGCGCGGGAGGCGGGCCCGGATGTCGAGGAAGCGCTGGTTGACGCCGCGGATCTCGGCGACGAGGCGACCCTCGGCGACGACGACAGCGCCGACCCCGAACCCCGTCATGCTGCGCAAGAAATCGCGGCGGCGCTCAGGCCGCCCCTCCGCTGCGGAGCGCGGGGATCTCGACGCCGACGCGCGCCGCCGTCATGTGCTCCGAGGCCTGCTTCGGCCCTTCCTTGTGCAGCGCGCGCATGTACGCGAGCGTGGCCGGCAGGCCCTCTTCCCAGCGCACCCTGGGCTCGTAGCCGAGCAGCTCGTGGGCGCGGGTGATGTCGGCGAGCGAGTGGCGGATGTCACCGGCGCGGGGCGCGACGTGGTCGACCTTCACGTCGCCGCCCATGAGCCTCCCGATCTCGCGGCAGAGATCGTTGAGGCCGATGCGACGGCCGCCGGCGATGTTGACGATCTCCCCCGCGAGCTTCCGCGGCGAGGTGGCCGCGAGGAGGT
>JBDTXR010000622.1:0-4125 GCA_040006075.1 Byssovorax sp.
CTTCGAGAGCTCCTTGCGGAGCAGCTCGGGGGCGTTGCGCTTGACCACGATCTTGCGATCGAAGTCGGTGCCGGCGCCCCAGCCCAGGTACTGATGCGAGGGGCGCGCATAGCAGTAGGCGCAGGCATGGAGGCAGCCGCGGTAGGGGTTCACGCTGTAGCGGAAGCCAATGTCGGGGCTGTCGTTCTCGGAGAGGATGGACTTGGCGTCCTCTTCGTAGATGCCCAGCGTGGCGTTCGGCGGCTCTTCGAGCCACTCGACGTGCGTCGTCGACCAGGGATTCGGCGGGTTGCTGATGGGGCGAGGCATGGGTCGACAGTGTAGTCCACCCGGACGACTGGACAGGCTCAAATGTTCAGCCCTGACATTGAACGGTCGGGACGCCGAGAACCGGGCGGCGCGGCGGCGATCGACTAAGGTCTCGCCGGACCGCATGCGGATCTACCACGGCAAAGAGCACACCGTCCTCGGCGACGGCTCGATCGCGATCGAGGGCGCGTGGGCCGGCGTGCAGCCGCTGGCGATCGGCCTGGCCGCGGCGCTCACGTTCCTCGCGCTGATCCACGCCTTCCTGCTCCTGGTCCCGGCGCTCGGCTTCGCGATCTACCTGCTGATCTTGCCGACGCGGCGCCGGGTTACCTTCGACGCTCGGAGGCGCGTCCTGCGGATCGAGCACGCGGGCCCGTTTCGCGAGCGCAACGCCAGGCCAATCCCCTTCGCCGACCTCCAGGCGGTGCGCTTCTCGCGGGCCGGGCGCAAGGGCGGGCGCGTCCTGGTGCGGGTGGTCGCCCGCACCTCGTGGGGAGATGCCTATTTGCTCACGCTCTCGCAGGGTACGGACGGGGCCGCCCTCGCCGAAGGCATCACCCGCGCGCTCGGCCAGTAGCCTCTCTCAATTGCCCACCACGAAGAGGGACCCCAGGTTCTCCGCGAAGATCCGGCCCTTCGCGTCGATGGAAAGAGGGGTGTACGCGGCGCCGACCGACTCGCCCAGGAAGATGCTCTTGGCTGTCTTGCCGCCCTGGGGAACGGCGTAGAGGGCGCCGTCCTCGCTGTTGGCGAACACGGTGCCCTCCGGATCCACGGCAGGGGCGTTGATGCACCATTCGAAGCCATTGGGGTGATTGGCGACGCAGGTGACCTTGCCGTCGGCGTCGCGGCTACAGCTCTTCTGGTTGGTGCTGGTGAATTTCCACTCGGGAATCAGGCTCGGGCCGAGCTGGGTGAGGTCGAAGGGCCCCGCCTCCCGGGGCGGGCAAAACTTCTCGCTGGAGCAGTAAGACCCGGCGTCGTAGTGGTTGTCCTTGATGATCACCGAGTAGGTGCCGTCGTGCGGATAGATGGCCGGGGTGACGTCCCACCCGAAGTCGTAGGCATCGAGGAAGGTGCCGCGATCGCTGAAGTGCATCAAGTGCCCGCGATCGTAGTTGTACCGGGTGAACGCCCCGAAGAGCACGCTGCCGTCGGGCGCGACGACCGGGGACGCCGACGAAGAGTCGTTGAGCTGGCCAGCCGGCATGTCGTTGGTGGCAGGATCGACGCCCAGGCGCGCTCCCTCGCGGCAACCGCCGGGCTGGCCATTGGGCGGGAGAGTGGCTGTCCCGCACCCGTCGGCGAGGTGCCCGCGGAGCGAGGTGGCCCACTTCGGTGACAGATCCGGGTTCACCGCGACGAGGTAGCTGTAGCTCGGCGCGAAATGGGCGCGCGTCGCCGTGTAGATGGTGCCATCGGGCCCGACCGCAGGAGCGATGTTGATCCCGGCGCGCTGCGAGCCGCACGCGTGCTGGATCGGCGTGGCGTCGGGGGCCGGAGGCCAGGGGAGATCGGCGGTGTGAAAGCGGAGATCGCATCCGTGGCTCGCCGCGGGGGCGTCGGGGACCAAGGCGCTGAAGCTCGCTCTGGTGGCGACGCCGTGGCGATCGATCTTCACCAGCCAGGCTCCCTGGACGTCGGTGGTGAACCAGGGATCGGCGCCCGCGCCGAGGGTGACAGCGTTGTAATAGATGCTGCCGTCGGCGTCGACGGTGAGGGGGCCGGATACGTAGGTGTTGTCCGCGTCGAGCGTGGCAAACGGGTTGATCCGTCGGACCACCTTGCCGTCGCCGCGATTGACGACGAGCACGCTGCCGCCGCTCGCGGGGAGGACGAGATACGGGCCGGCGAGCGCCGCGTGAAAGACCGGCTCCCAGCCGTATCCGGTGTCCGTGCCGAAGCGCTCCGGCTTCCAGTCGCTGTCGACAGACCATTTCTCGACGAGCTGGCCGCTCTCCCAGGTGAAGCGCTTCTCTCCCCACGTCTCTCGATCCCAGGTGCCGGCGCCGCAGGGCGTGTGGAGCACGGCGCCGTCCGGGCCGAGGACGCAGGGCACGAACCCCCCGGATTTGTGCTCCATGAAGACGTCGTCGCCGTCGAGGAGGGGAGTCTGGTAGTGAAGGAGGATATCGCCGTCGCCGTCCGTCTTTTCGAGGCTCGCGAGAGGATCGTAGACGTTGCTGGCGAGGATGTGGCCGAGGCCCTGGCCGGGCGCGCCGGCGTTGCCCTGGTGAGCCGCTGTTTGACCCCATTGCGCCCAGGTGGGCGCGGAGGTGGAGCCCCCGAAATCGACGAGGGGCGAGAGCGACTCTTCGGTAGCGCACCCGACGAGGGCCGTGGGGGCGAGGGCGAACAGGAGGAGTGAAGTGAAGTGAAGGCGCATGGGGCGTCGTTCTTACTCCATCTTTGGCCAGGCGTCAGGGGCCCTGGCGCCGTGACAGGCCTCGACGAAGCCGCAGGCGAGGCGCTCGCAGGTGGGGCGGGGGACCCCGTCGAAGCGATCGCGATAGCGGGCCTCGGCGAAGCGCGCCGCGAGGGCCGCGAGGTCGCCCTCGGTGCGGCGGTGATCGGTGGCGTCGAGATCGGGGAGCCAGAGCGGGGTGATCGACGCCCCGGGGGAGTCGAGGAAGACGGCGCCGGCGTGCACGGGGCGCCCGAAGGCGCGCGTGGCGACGACGAGGGCCTGCGCGCGGAGCTCGAGCTCCCGCGCGGCGGAGAGGCCCGCGTCGGGGCGCGCGAGCTGGTAGGCGAGCACCTGGATCGGGCCGGCGGCAGGCTCGATCACGAGGTCGAGGGTGCCCTGGAGATCGAGGCGCGCCGCGCCGCGGGCCGCAGGATCGATCGCGAGGACGAAGGGGCGATCGCGCCCCACGGAGTCGCCCGCGGCGCGCACCGAAGCGGCGAAGTCGCTCCCGAGAAAGCCGGCGAGGATCGTCGCGGCGCGCGGCGTCTCCGGAGATCCGTGGAGCCGCAGCGCGTCGGCGAGATCGGCGGGCGCGGGCGCGTCGCCCCAGCGCGCGAGCGGCCACCGCGCGAGCACGCCGTGAACGAGGCGGCCGAGCGCGCGCAGATCGTCGCTGTCCGCGCTCGGCGCGGCGATCGGCGGCTCGTCGAGGCCGAGCAGATCGCGCAGGCGAAAGCGACGCGGGCAGTCGTTGAAGCGGGCGAGGGGCGCGAGATCGAGGTGGAGCACGCGGGCGTGCGAGCGCGACGGGCGCGCGGGCGCGCGGGCGCTCTGCGCGGCGCGGGCGGGCGATCGCGGGAGCGCCGGGCGCGCGGCGGCGAGGAGATCGACGGCCGCGCGCGTGGTGGTGATCGTCGCCGCGATGCGCGGATCGGCGAGGGCCGTGGTCAGCGATTGGAAGGCCGATCCCGGGCGCGGCGCCTGCGTGGATCCGATCAGGACCAGGGTGTCGCGCGGGCGGGTGATCGCGACGTAGGTGAGGCGGCGACGCTCGGCCTGCTCGCGGGCGCGCGCGTCGGCCTGCGCCGCGCGGAGGAGCGGCGTGGGGATCGGGAAGAGCGGGCCGCTCGGATCCAGATCACGATCGCGCTCGAAATCCAGGCGTGAACGCGTCGCCGCGCGCGGCGCGAGGTGACGGGCGACGAGCTCGGGCGCGCCGCGCGGGCTCGTGAGAACCGCGAGGCCGGCGGCATCGGCGCGGGGCTCGGCGTTGAGGTCGACCAGGATCACGATCGGAAAATCGAGGCCTTTGCTCGCGTGGATCGTCGTGAGGCGGACCGCGTCGTCGTCGGGTGAGAAGACCGCGGCCTCGGCCTCGTCGGCCTCGTCGTGGATGCGGCGATCGAGCC
>JBDTXR010000623.1:0-4124 GCA_040006075.1 Byssovorax sp.
AGGGAGCGGGCCTGGCGCATGTTTCAGCGGTCTGCAGCCCGGAGCCCGCTCCCTGGCGGTCGCGGCTATTGTTCGAGGATCGCGCTCGCTGATTTAGGCCTCGTCGTCACCGAACAGGGCGCCTACCGGCAGCTCGATGGCCTCGAACGGCTCCGCATGGACCCGCGCCTCGCGCCCCGCCGCCAGCACCAGCAAATACCCCTCGGCCGTCCAGCGAAAGACGCTGAGCGACTCATCCATCGGATCGACGATCCAGTAGTGAGGCACGCCGAGCTGATGGTAGAAATTCAGCTTCTTCACCCGATCCGTCCCGGGATTCGAGGGCGAGAGCACCTCGCAGATCCAGTCGGGCAGGATGGCGACCGGCGTCTCCGTGGGTGGCACGGGCACGCGATCCCGGCGCCACCCGACGCCATCGGGCCGGTAGATGTGGGTCGGCGCGAGCTGGATATCCACCTCGGTGCCAATCCACCAGCCACCGGGCGAGCCGCCGCCGGGCCGGCGCTGAAACGGACCCTTGATCCGCAGGGCCAGCGCGGACTGCGCGTCGCCGTGCTTGAAGCTCGGCATCGCCTTCTGGACGAGCTCGCCGTCGATGATCTCGTGGAAGCGTTCGTCCTCCGGGATCGCAAGGAGATCGGCGAGGGTGGCGGGGGAGCGCGCTCCGGCGGCGGACGACATGGAGCGAGCGTACCATGCACCGCAGCCCTACTGCGCGCCGCGCGCCCCAGGGAGCCCTTTGACCCTCCCCGGTCGCGAGCAACCCGCCCTCACGTGAACGGCGGGCGACATCCGCCTCGCTCCCGCCGATCCTCGTCCGGCCGACCAACGCCCTCCGGCACACTTCCGCCATCCCCCACCGCCTGATCGCCCTCCCCGGCTCGCTTCACGCCACCACGGGGCAAGCTCTGGCTCACCCGCTGGCAAGGTTCGGCACACCCCCGAGTCGACCCGCTCCGCCTCGCCGCCCAGCGCTGCCCGTCCGCCCTTCTGGCTGCGTTTTCCTCTTCCCCGCGGTGCTCGCGGCTACGTAACCTCGGGCCATGACCCACTCCGCGAAGGCCAAGCCACTCGACGCCACCTTTCCCACCGTGCCGGCGACAGCGCACGACGTCGACTCGCTCGCTCTGGCCCTCGGGGAGCCGGATGCCAAGCTCGTTCGGCTGCTCCTGCGGAACACGCGGGAAGATGCGCTGGCCGAGTGGGGGACCGAGGTCGACTCCAGGAACATCACGGCGGACATGCCCCGCTATGTGGTCTCGGCGCTTGGCATCCTCGCCAGCCTCGATCCGGTGCGGCGCGGCCTGGTGAAGCTCCCGCCGGGGATCTTCGCGGCGCTGGTCGGCGAGGCGGCACGGCTCGAGTCCATGAAGGTTGGACACGACGCCACCGTGACCTCGCAGGCCGGCGACAAGGCCGATCGGGAGAGCACGTTGCGGCGCGAGATGCGCGAAGGGGTGGCCTTGCGCGATACCGTGGCCGAGCGGCTCGGCAACGCGCTCAGCCACGATCAGATGAAGAAGCTCGAGGCCATCGCCGGCGACGCGTCGTCGGCCGACAAGCTCGCTGCCGGGCTGGAGGCCATCGCCGAGTACGTCGGCGAGCTGCGCGCCAGCGGGAGCGAGGACGACAACGACGCTCTGGATCTCTGGAGCATCGACGCGGCCACGCTGGCGTCGCTCCGCGATAAATCGGCCGCCATCCTCGACGCGGGCAAGACCGTGGCGCCCCCGCCGCGCAAGGTCTCGCAGCGATCCCTCGATATCCAGGACGGCCGCGTGCTGACGCTGGTCGACATGATCTGGCGCGCGTTTCGCCTCGCTCGCCGCACCGATCGCTCGATCCTGATGCCCGAGCTCAACCGGATCTTGTGGATGTTCGAGACCCGGTCGAGCACCCCGAAGGGCACCAAGGACGTAGCCCACGCCGTCGGCGCGGATCCGAAGAAGATCGGCTGAGCGAGGCCGACACGTAGCAGCGGATCGTCAGGCCGTCCTGGCGGCGACGAGGCCGAGCTCCTGGATGGCCACCTCGCGCATCCGGAATTTCTGCACCTTGCCGGTCACCGTCATCGGGAACTCGTCGACGATCTTCCAGTAGCGAGGCACCTTGAAGGTGGCGATCTTGCCCGTGCAGAAGGCCTTGAGTCCCTCTTCGGTCAGCTCGGCGCCGGGGCGGAGCCGCACCCAGGCCATCACCTCTTCACCGTACTTCGCGCTGGGGACGCCGATCACCTGCGCTTCGCTGACGCCGGGGTGGCCGTGGAGATACTCTTCCACCTCGCGAGGATAGATGTTCTCGCCGCCGCGGATGATCATGTCCTTGATCCGACCCACGATGTTGACGTACCCCTCTTCATCCATGGTGGCCAGATCGCCGGTGTGCAGAAAGCCGGAAGGATCGATGGCCGCGCGCGTGGCGGCCTCGTCGTTCCAGTAGCCGAGCATCACGCTGTAGCCGCGGGTGCAGAGCTCGCCCGAGCTGCCGCGCGGGACGACAGCGCCGCTCGAGGGATCGACGATCTTCACCTCGACGTGGGGATGCACGCGGCCGACGGTGCCTACCCGCTTGTCGAGGGCGTCGTCCATGGCGCTCTGGGTGGAGACGGGCGAGGTCTCGGTCATGCCGTAGCAGATGGTCACTCCGGGCATGTGCATGCGGGAGACGACGCTCTTCATCACCTCGACCGGGCAGGGCGATCCCGCCATGATCCCGGTGCGGAGCGAGGAGAGATCGAGCTCGGCGAAGCGCGGGTGCTCGAGCTCGCCGATGAACATGGTGGGCACGCCGTAGAGCGAGGTGCAGCGCTCCTGCGCGACGGTCTCCAGCACCAGCAAAGGCTCGTAGGCCTCGCCCGGGACGACCATGGTCGCGCCGTGCGAGGTGCAGGCGAGGTTGCCCATGACCATGCCAAAGCAATGGTAGAACGGGACCGGGATACACACCCTGTCGACCTCGGTGTACCCCAGCGCCTCGCCCACGAAATAGCCGTTGTTGAGCACGTTGTGGTGGCTGAGCGTGGCGCCCTTGGGGAACCCCGTGGTGCCCGAGGTGTATTGAATGTTGATCGGATCGTCGAACTGGAGCGCGGATTCGCGATCGGCGAGGGCGCGCTCGGCGACGTGGGCCCCGGCCTCGAGGAGCATCGCCCAGTCGTCCTCCAGGACCAGCGCGAGGCGGAGATCGGCGAGGCGCGGGCGGACCTCGGCGAGCATGCCGCGGTAATCCGAGGCGCGGAACGCGGCCGCGTGGAGGAGCACGCTGACCCCCGACTGGCGGAGCGCGTGCTCGAGCTCGGCGGTCTTGTAAGCGGGGTTGATGTTGACGAGCACCGCGCCGATCCGCGCCGACGCGTACTGCACCAGCACCCATTCAAAGCGGTTGGGCGACCAGATCCCCACGCGATCGCCCTTCTGGACGCCAAAGGCGAGGAGGCCGCGGGCAACGTGGGACGTTGCCCGCCAGAGCTCGTCGTAGGTGGCGCGGTAGGCCTGCGATCGGACGACCAGGGCCTCGCGCGAGCCGTGGCGAGCGACGGTGCGGCGGAGGTTCTCGCCGATGGTCTCGCCGAGGAGCGGAGTCAGGCTTACGCCGTGCGCGTACGAGAGGGCAGCGTGCATGCGGGGATGGTCGCACGGCGCGCGCCACGATCGGAAGCGTGCGCCGGCGCGGTCCGGCGGCCAGCGCGTGATATATGCTCGCTCCCATGCGCGAACCCCGCTCTCTCGCCCGCCTCGCCGGCCTCGCTCTCCTCGCCGCGACGCTCCCTTCCGCCGTCGCCGCGTGCGGCGGCGGAGGCGCCGGCTACCCCGACAGCAACGACGTGACCGCGGCGCAAGCCGCCTGGTGCACGGCGCTCGGCAAGATCGACGGCGCCGGCGACAAGTGGAGCTCGATGAGCGCCTGCAAGGCGGCCTACCCCACCGCGTCGGCCGCGTTCCTGCGGGGGCTGACGAAGTGCTACGTGACGCGGCGGCAGTCGGCCGGCGACACCGCGCCCGACAACACCCAGATCCTCGCCGACTGCACCGACGAGGTCACGGTGAGCATGTCGTCCGACACCAGCGCGGGGCGCGAGGCCCTCGCGGCGCGGTGCGTGCGGATGGAGCGCTGCGAGAAGGTCG
>JBDTXR010000624.1:0-4108 GCA_040006075.1 Byssovorax sp.
GGTGGCGCGGAGCATGTCTTGCGCGACCGAGCTGTTGGGGATGGTGATCAGCCGCTGGATGAAGGGCCCCTCGGGCGGCTCGCCCGCGGGGAGACCCATGTTTCCAGGGAGAAAATGGAACGGGACCCAGACCCGACTCGCGGCGAGCGACTCGAAGTTCCGGTAGTCGAGCATCTTGTGCGCCGAGGCGATGCGCGAGTACCGAGCGCCGTTGTCGAAGAGGATAGTCCCGTCCTCGGTGGCGTCGTCGACGAGCTGGGCCGAGGTGGCGACGACGCTCGCCTCCGCGGCAGAGAACCCGGCGAGGCGCGCGAGCACGTAGGTCACGCCGTGATGAAAATCGATTTGCATGGCACCCTCATTTCAACGCGGAGAGACCCTTCAAGTCCACCTTTTCGAGCCAGGCCTTGCGCGCGTCGGCCTTGAGCCGCTGCGAGGTGATCTGGACCTGATAACGATCCGCCACCAGGATCGCCGTCTTGGCGTACCCCGAGGTCTTGAGCGGATAGCCGCTCACCGCGTCCCTGGCGCCCACGTAGTCGTCCTTCACGCGCGGCTCGCCGGCCGTATCGCTGATGATCATCACCGCGACGTCGTCTTTCCCCTTCTTGTAGGCGATCTCCTGCAACCCTTCTTTCGACGGCTGCTCGACCTTGTCGGTTGCGCCGTCCAGCCCGGTCGCGGGGAAGAATGGCTTGAAGCGCGCGCCGTCGACCATTTTCGCGACGGCCGCGCTGGCGACGGCCTGCGCCGTGGTGGTCGGGACCGCGGCGGCCGACGCGCGCGCGCTCGGCGCCGGATCGCCGGGCTTCGCCGGGCCTCCGTGATCGCACGCGGCGAGCGAGAGGGCGACGAGCAGCGGCAGGATCGCCGAACGGGTGAGGGGGCTCATGGGGCGCCGAGTCTAGATCAAAACTCGCCGGAGTCGGGGAGCGCTCGGGCTACTCTGCAGTCGCGTCGGTGTGTCGAGGCTTGCGCGGGCCGATGGGATCGAGGCAAGGTCCGGGGATGAAGCGTCGGTTCAACACGGCCGGGCCCTGCATCGACTGGATGCACTACATGATCCCGGCCCTGCGCCGCCTCCCCGAGGCGCCGGGGCTCGTCGAGCAATACGGCTATTTCGTGGTCCACGCGCCCCGGCAAACGGGCAAGACCACCGCGCTGCGCGCCCTGGCGCACGAGCTCACCACGTCGGGAAAATACGCGGCGGTGCATTTCTCCTGCGAGGCGGGTCAGGTCACCGGCGACGATTTCGGGGCCGCCGAGCGAATCGTCCTGGCGAACCTGCGCCGGGCGACTGAATCGCTTCCGCTCGAGCTCCAGCCGGCGCCGTTCCCCGACGCGCCGCCCGGGAACCAGCTCAGCGCTGCCCTCTCGGCCTGGGCGCGCGCCTGCCCGCGTCCGCTCGTCCTCTTCTTCGACGAGATCGACGCGCTCCGCGGGACGAGCCTGGTCACCGTGCTCAGCCAGCTCCGCGACGGGTTCACGCGCCGGCCGACCGACTTCCCCGCTTCCCTCGCCCTCTGCGGCCTGCGCGACGTGCGCGACTACAAGGCCGCGAGCGGCGGCGATCCCACGCGACTCGGCACGTCGAGCCCGTTCAACATCAAGATCGCTTCGCTTCGTTTGGGGGACTTCACCCCTGCAGAGGTGCGCGAGCTGTACGCGCTGCACACGACGGAGACCGGGCAGATCTTCCGCGAAGAGGCGATGGAGCGCGCGATCACGGTGACCGGCGGCCAGCCGTGGCTGGTCAACGCACTCGCCCGCGAAATCGTGGAGGAGATGGCCATCCCGGAGGCCGAGGAGATCACCGCAGCGCACGTGGAGCAGGCGCAAGAGCGCCTCATCCTCGCGCGAGCGACGCACCTCGATTCGCTGGTGGCCCGGCTGCACGAGCCGAGGGTGAAGCGCGTGATCGAGCCGATCCTGGCCGGCACGTTTGGAGATGCGGTTGACGGCACCTACGACGACGATCTGCGCTACTGCCGCGACCTGGGCCTCATCGCCCTGAATAACCCTCTCCAGATCGCCAATCCCATCTACCGCGAGGTGATCGCCCGCGTCCTCGCTGGATCCGTCGAAGAGGTGGTGATCTCCGCGCCGCGGAGCTTCGTCCTCCCCGACGGGCGGCTCGCTTTCCGCCGCATTTTGCACGAGTTTGCCGCGTTCTGGCGCGAGCATGGCGACGTGCTCACGGCCGGGCTCCCGTACCACGAGGTCGCGCCGCAGCTCGTGCTGATGGCCTATCTCCAGCGCGTGGTCAACGGCGGCGGCCACATCGATCGTGAGTATGGCCTCGGTCGCGGGCGGATCGATCTCCTGGTGAGGTGGCCTTACCGCAAGGCGAACGGCGAGCAGGCCACTCAGCGGCGCGCGCTGGAAATGAAGGTCTGGCGACCCGGCAAGGGCGATCCCACGAAGGAAGGCCTGAAGCAGCTCGACGGGTATCTGGACCAGCTCCGCCTCGCGCGGGGCGTGCTGGTGGTCTTCGATCGGCGCCGCGAGGCCAGAGGCATCCCGAAGAAGGCGCGCTTCGAGGAGGCGGTGACGCCGAAGGGGCGGAAGGTCACCCTGCTCAGGGCGTGAATCGCTTGCGGCGCTGCTCCAGCAACCAGGCCTCGATCTCCGGGGCGTTCCGGGGCTCGTCGGGGAGCTGCGAGTCGCGATAGGCCCCCTCCAGGATGCTGAAGGTCCGGGTCACCTCTTCGCCCCACCGCTCGCCCAGCTCGCCGGGCAGCGATACCCGCTCTCCGGCGCGCTTGGCGTCGATCAGCTCGCGCGCGTCGCTGAAGCCGTACTCGTCGACCAGATCGCGCAGATCGATCACCATCTCGCCGGTGCGGAGCGCGTGGGTCCCGGTGAGCGCGGTGCGGAGCACGTAGAGCAGCTTCTTCGCCGAGCCGGCGCGCTCGGAGTGAAAGGCCTTGAGCTGGCTGGTCGCGAAGCCGAGATAATGGCGGAACAGTCGTCTGGAGATCGAGCGCTGCACCAGCGGCTTCAGCTCGGCAAGCTCGGGCGACGCGTGGGGGATCAGCGCCCCGAGGATCCGCTCGATGTAGTTCCCGTTCCCCTGGAGCACGCCGAGCAAGACCGGCTTGAGCTCGTTCGAGGTGTAGTCAATCTCGATCCCGCCCACGACCTCCATCCGGTCGGCGTGCGGAGCGCCGGTGTCGAGCCCCAGCACCCGCGCCGTGGTCTCGATGTGGATCGACTTGAGATCGAGATCGCTGTCGGGGGAAGGGAAGCCGTAGGCGTGGCCGCCGCTCAAGGCGACAACCAGATGGTAGCGCTTCCGCTCCTCCTCGGCGATCACCTGCGCCATCACGGCCTGTTGCTTCGAGGTCAGGACTGCTTCGTTCATTCGTCGTCTTCGCCTTCCCGGACAATCTCGGGCACCCTTGGCGCGCCTTCGCCCCAGGGCCCGGGCTCGCGCGCGATCCATCGTCGCGCGGCCTCTTCGTGGATCCGCCGCAGGAGCGCGTCGGCGCGGCCGACGTCGGCGTGGCGCGGGAGCTTCGTCGCCTGGCGCGCGGCCTCGAGCTCGCGCGTCCGCACCTCGGCCTCGCGCATCGTCTCGTCGAGCGAGAGCTGCCCGCGCTTGATCGAGAGCAGCAGATCGCGGAAGGCGCCCGTCGTCTCGAGCTCGGGCTCACCCGTCGTCAGCCAGTGGATCGCCGAGCCGAGGAGGCGCACCAGGTTGTAAGCGTTCTTCGGCCGGAGCTCGCGCGGCAGCTCGATCTCTTCGGCCTTTTCGCGGGCGAACGTCACCATCGAGGGAAAGTCGCGCTCGGGCAACAGGCCTTGATCGTAGAGCGATCGATAGAGCTGCTTGATGTACTCCTTCGCCTGGTGCACGGCGTCGGCGAACGTCGGCGCGACGCGCGGGCTCACCTTCGCGAGGCGCTCGGCGACCTCGTCGAGGCCCGGCGTGGGCTCCTCGCGCAGCCACTCGAGCACGACGGCGCGGTGCTCCGCGAGGCGCTGCGACTGGCCCAGGCGCTTGAGCTGCGAGAGCGCATAGCGCCCGAAGCTCCCGTAGATCTCGGCCGAAGCGAAGGCGTCGCGCTCGGCGAGGAGCCACTCGCCGATCGGATCGAGCGCGCGC
>JBDTXR010000625.1:0-4108 GCA_040006075.1 Byssovorax sp.
CAGGAATCCGCTCTCGTGGTGGGCGATGGCCACCAGCATCATCCCCAGGGCCACGTCGGCCGAGGCGCCCTTGAACATCTCCCCCTGACGCGCGGCCGCCGCCTCGCCGAGATCCTGCGCGATCGACGTCAGTCGTGGGACATCGTTGGTGACTGGCCCCTTCGCCACCGTGAGCATGGCAGCGAGGAGGATCGAGGTGAGATCGGGCATCGGCGAGGGAGCCTGACCCTGTCGGGCCGCCCCGTCAAACTCATAATTGTCGCTGGATTACCACACCCTCACTGGATCAGGATCTCGGCTCCTCTGGCCGCCACATCCACGCTGGTCACGCTCGTCGTCGTGATCGTGCCTTTGGCCACGCCGTCGGCCTCCACCGCGCCGCCGCCCGAGGGCACCACGCGTTGCATCGTCTTCCCGAGGGCCACCGTCACCGGGCTCGACGTGGGATTGACCAGCACGATCCCCTTCTCGAAATCGCGCCGATAGACCCCGTCCTTCAGCAAGTCATCCACCTTGGCGCCGGTGCTCGTCGCGGCGCCGAGCTCCAGGCCCCACTCCGGATACCACTCCATCGGCCCGGCTGCGAAGTAGTCGAGGTAGCTGCGATTGCCCCGCACCAGCAGGTAATTGGCCAGGTAGTACATCCGCCGGGCCACGTCGTCGGGCGCGCTCAGGGTGTTCTGGAGGATCACGATCTTCCCCTTGGCCGCGAGGGAGAGCAAGAGGTTGGTCGACCGCGCCCAGTCGGCCTCGGCAAACGCCGGATCGGCGTAACCCTCCGAGAAGGCGCCGGCGGTGAGATCGTAGGGTGTGGTGTCCCAGGAGGTGATCCCTGGACCGACGGCGGGGATCAAGGCCAGGGCCTTCGATCCGAGCGCGGCGTCGAGGGTGACGATCCACGCCGTCCAGGCCTGGATGAAGGTCTTGTTGCCGAGCTCGGGGATCACGTTGTCGCGGGCCCCGGTGCCGGTGAGCCGCGGCTCGGGCGGGGCCTGGGCCTCGCTCTGCAACAGCACCGGAGAGGCCGAGCCCAGGAGCACGCCGTCGTACTCGCCCGCGGTGATCTGCTGGGCAATCGACTGGATCCAGTACCCTTGAAAGCCGGGATCGGCCACGTTCATCAGCCATTTGCCGTCGACGACGCTGGTCACGCGCTGCCCGCCGGTGGTGTGCCAGAACCAGCTCTCGTGTCCTCCCACCTTGGAGTAATCGTTGCCAAGATTCTTCCCGTCGAGAATGAACGTCGTCCCCGGCGCGGGCTGCCACATCGCCAGGTGATCGTGGAGCACCACGAAGCCCGGGTTGATGGCCCGCAGCGGCGCCGAGATCGAGAGCGTCAGCTTCCGGGATCCAGCGAACCGGGTGGCGGCGAGCTGGATCTGCGCGGCGCTGAGGCCGCCCGGGAGCTGATCGACGAGCACGCCAATGGCCGACGACGTCGCGGGAAACCTCGCGATCCCGCGCACACCGCCGCCTCCGCCCGCGCCGCCTGCGCCGCTCGTCCCGCTGGTCGAGGCGCTGCTGCTCGTCGTGCTGCCGGTGCCGCTCGCGCCGTCGCTCCCGCCGCCGGCGCCGCCGGAGGGCGCCTCCTTCGCGCACCCGGTGGGCGCCGCGACGGCCGCCGAGGCCGCGACGACGACCGCCGCGAGGACCGCTGTCGCGTTCTTCATCCGGGCATCCTACGCGCTCTCGTTGCCCGCGCGCCCGTGGTAGCGTCCGCCCCATGCGACGCCTCCTCCTCGCCCCGATCCTCACGCTCTCTCTCGCCGCTTGCGGCGGGGAAGACGCCGTCACGCCTCCTCCTGCCTTGCCGGGCACGCCCCCGCCGGCGAGCTCCACGCCGGCCGCTCCGGCGGCCCTCGGCATCTCGCTCGACGCCGCCGGGGTCAGCGTCGCAGCGATGGATACCAAGGCCGATCCCTGCCAGGACTTCTATCAATTCACCTGCGGCACGCTGGTCGACAAGGGCGAGATCCCCGCCGATCGCCTGAGCTGGGGGCCCATCGCCCAGCTCCAGGTCCGCAACGAAGAGTTCCTCCGCGCCACGCTCG
Source organism: Byssovorax sp. (assembly GCA_040006075.1). GTDB lineage: Bacteria > Myxococcota_A > Polyangia > Polyangiales > Polyangiaceae > JANYGI01. The sequence continues at coordinate 2,052 of JBDTXR010000625.1, forward strand.
ACAAGGCCACGCGGGACCCCGGCAGCGATCCGGTCGCGAAGAAGATCGGCGCCTGGTACGGCGCCTGTATGAACGAAGGCGCCCTGGAAAAGGCCGGCTCCAGATCGCTCCAGCCCCTGCTCGACGTCATCGACAAGGCCAGGGACGTGAAGGGGGTGTTCGCCGCGGTGGCCGCCCTCCACAAGCGGGCGATCTTCCCCTTCTTCGAGGTCGCGTCGCAGCAGGACTTCAAGGACGCGACCCTGGTGATCGCCGCGCTCGATCAGAGCGGCCTCGGGCTCCCGAACCGCGACTACTACCTCGACGACGACGCCCACACCAAGGAGATCCGCGCGTTCTATCAAGGCTACGTCGAGCGGCTCTTTGGCCTCCTCGGGGCCAGGCCCGACGCGGCGAAGAAGGCCGCCGAAGACGTGCTCCGGATCGAGACCGCGCTCGCGAAGATCTCGCAAGACAAGGTCGCTCGCCGCGATCCTTACAAGATCTACAACAAGATCGATCGCGCCGGCCTGGTGACGGCCGCCAGGGATTTTCCCTGGGACGAGTACTGGAAGACGCTCGGGTTCCCGGCCGTGAAGGACGTCAGCGTCAACAGCGTGCCCTATTTCACGGCGATGAACGAGCTCTTCAAGCAGGAGAAGCCCGAGGCGCTCCGCCGCTACCTCACCAGCGTGACGGTGCGCTCGCAGGCCAATCGCCTCTCCTCGGCCTTCGTCAAGGAGCGCTTCGCCATGAAGCAGAAGCTCACGGGCCAGAAGGAGCTCGAGCCCCGCTGGCGCCGCTGCGTGACGTCCACCGACGACGCGCTGGGCGAGCTCCTCGGTCAGCAGTACGTGGCGGCGAAGTTCGACGCCGAGAGCAAGAGCCAGGCAAAGGCCCAGGTCGCGGGGATCCGCGGGGCGATGAAGAGCGAGCTCGGCGGCCTCCCCTGGATGGACGCCTCCACGCGCACCGCGGCGGTCGACAAGCTCACGCGCATGAACGACAAGATTGGCTATCCCGATCACTGGCGCGCTTACGACTTCGAGGTCAGCGCCGACTTCACGGCCAACGCGCTGGCGTCGGACGCGTTCGAGCTCGCGCGCACCCTGAAGAAGGTGGGCAAGCCGGTCGATCGCGACGAGTGGGGGATGTCGCCGCCCACGGTCAACGCCTACTACGATCCCTCGCTCAACGAGATGGTCTTCCCGGCGGGCATCCTCCAGGCGCCGCTCTTCGACAAGCGCTTCGTCGCGGCCGTCAACTACGGCTCCACCGGCGCGGTGATGGGCCACGAGCTGACCCACGGCTTCGACGACGAAGGGAGCCAGTTCGACGGGACGGGCAACCTCCGCAACTGGTGGAGCGACGCCACGGGCAAGAGCTTCAAGGAGCAGACGAAGTGCGTCATCGATCAGTACTCGGCCTACGAGGCGGTCCCGGGCGTGCACATCAACGGGGAGCTCACGGCCGGCGAGAACATCGCCGACATCGGCGGCCTCGCCCTCGCCTACTCGGCCTATCGCGAGAACCGCAAAGGCGCGAAAGAGCGCGTGACGGCGGGTGGCTTCACGGAAGATCAGCTCTTCTTCCTCGCGTACGGCCAGTCGTGGTGCTCGAAGATCCGGCCCGAGCTCCTCGAGATGATGGCCAAGACCAACCCCCACTCCCCGCCCCGCTTTCGCGTCGACGGCGTGGTCTCCAACGTCACCGCCTTCGCCGACGCCTTCTCGTGCAAGGCCAGCAGCGCGATGCGGCCCGCGAAGACTTGCCACGTCTGGTGAGAGGAGAGGAGAGGAGAGAAAACCGCAAGGGCGCGAGGGTCGCAAGGGCGTCGGAGGATCCCTTTCTCCGGAACTCGCTCTTTTTCCACGACCCTTGCCCCCTCTTCTCCGAGCTCCACCCCTCTTCTCCGACCCTTTTACGCCATCTTCTCTGACCCTTGCGACCCTTGCGACCCTTGCGCCCTTGCGGTTAAATCCGACTCCGGTCCGCTCTGGCCCGTTCCGAGTCCGGCCCAAAAGACAAACGCAAAAAGCCCAGACAAGTGAATGTCTGGGCCCGGTACGCGGGATCCG
>JBDTXR010000626.1:0-4107 GCA_040006075.1 Byssovorax sp.
AGAGCAGATGTTCCTCGGCGGCGAGATCGAGCGGAGCGAGGCCGTGAGCCGACCGCCGCTCGAGAACGCCTTTGCCACGTTCCTGGAGCAAGGGTATCTGCGGCGGGACGACGGCAAGCTGGCATTGTCGGAGACGTTCGCCTCGGAGGAGACGGCCATGGCGATCGAGGGCAAAGTCGCGAGCTACCTGCTCAGACGCAGCGGCGAGGCGAGCTGGTAGAGGCCGAAACTCTCGCCGCGGGCGGCGGGGCCGAGTCCATCCCCCGGGTGCGATCGCGCCGATCACCCGTGATCTCGCAGATCCATGGTGCCGCGCGAGACCACCCCGGATCGCCGGGGATCGCCCGTCGCTCGAGGTGGCACGCCGGCTGCTTGGTTGCGCGGCCGGACCCGCTCGATCCGTGCCCCGGCGCTGAACCCTGGATCTCCCCATGACTTCACTCCCTGTACGCCAATCGACGTTGAAGCCCCTCTCAGCCTCCCGCGCGGCCCTGGCGGGGGTGGTGGTCTCTCTGCTCCTCGCCGCCGCGCCGAGCTGCGTGGGTGAGCTCGGCGACCGCGGCGCTGGGTCGGGGGGCCACCCCGGCGCCGGCGGGAGCGCGCCCGTGCCTCCGGTCGACGAGATCCCGTTCGAAGCGCAGGCGCCCGAGTCCTATGTCGGGCGCGTCAAGAACCTCGTCACGGGAGGCGCGGTCACCGCGGACGAGCTCGCCGCCGTCAAGGCCGATCCGAGCGCGCTCGCTGGCCTCGTCGACGGATGGATGAAGAGCCCGACCTTCGATCTGAAGCTGATGGAGCTCTTCAAGGTGGCTTTGCAACAGACCAACATCAACCACGCGACCATCCAGGACCAGAACGGAGAAGAGCTGTTCTCGAACCCGGTGCGCCTCTTCGCCAACCTCCAGGAGATGGCCGCGCGCACGGCGGTGGACGTCGTGGAGAAGGGCGAGCCCTGGAGTCGGATCGTCAATACCCGTCAGCTGATGATGACGACGGCGGTCGCCTCGTACCTGCTCTACCTCGACGTCGACTACGGCGAGATCGTGCAGGACAAGCACACGTTCTATCACCAGCCTCCCGCCGGAATGCCCGCCCCTCCCTGGTCCATGGACTTCGAGATGGCGAACAAGGTCTGGTGGACCGACGAAGATTTCACCGTCGGACCGGCGAACAAATCTTGCCCCGATCCCTGGCAGCTCAGCTCCTTCTGGTTGCTCAACTTCATGCACGGGGCGCTCCACTGCAACGGGTACTACCATCATCTCCAGGGCCGATTCACCGACTCCGACTACACCGACTGGCGCTTGATCACCGTCGCGCCGGCCTCGGGCGAGCACGCGCCGCTGCGCTTCTACGATGCTCCGGCGCTCGAGAAGGTCAGCACCCTCTACCTGCGTCAACCGCGCGTTGGCTTCTTCACCACGCCTGCCTTCTTCGCGACGTGGCCGACGAACGACAGCAACTCGTCACGGGTCGTCGCCAATCAGACCTTGATCGTCGCCCTGGGCAAGAGCATCAACCCGGAGAACGTGACTGTCCCGACCACCGATGTGGGCCTCGGCGCCGACCACGCGACGCCGGGGACGTCGTGCTACGGCTGCCACCGCACGCTCGATCCGATGCGTAATTACTTCCGGCAGTCCTACCAGAGCCGCTATCGACCGCAAGGCGACCAGAAGATCAAAGACGAGGGCGCGGCGTTCGGCTTTGACGACGTGGTCAAGGACGGCGGGAGCATCCTCGATTTCGCCGACACGCTCGCGGCTCATCCGGACCTGGCGCCGGCGTGGGTCCAGAAGCTCTGCTTCTATGCGAACAGCGTCGGGTGCGACGCCGAGGATCCCGAATTTCAACGGGTCGTCAAGGCCTTTCGCGACAGCGGGCTCGACTTCAAGACCATGGTTCGAGAGCTCTACAGCTCTCCGCTCGTGACCGGCGCCAAGCGGACGCTCACCTGGTCGAAGCAGGCATTTCCGATCAGCATCATGCGCCGTCAGCACATCTGCGCGCTGCTCTCGGAGCGACTCGGCGTCTCGAACGCCTGCGACCCGATGATCGAGCTCGACACCTACGGAAACCCCAAGTTCAGCGATACCGCGCGGCTCGTCCACCTCTTGCCCAACGACGGCTTCGGCCGCGGCGCGGAGCGGCCCTTCCTCGCGACGCTCCCGGACATGTTCTTCCGGGGAAACATGGAGGCAATCTGCCAATCACTGGCAACGCAGCTCATCGACGCGCCCGGCACCCTCTTCGCCAGCGCCGACTCCGCGACCGCCGTCTCGACCCTCGTCCACACGATGATGGGATTGCCCGAGGGGGACGCGCGCGCCCCGGAGATGCGCGCCATCCTCGAAGCACACCTGGTCGACGCGCGCGCTGCGGGCGCCGACGACGCCGAGGCGCTCCGATCGACGTTCACGCTGGCGTGCACCTCGCCCTTCACGGCGTCCCTCGGCTTCTGAGCACCACCGGAGATCACCCATGAACACTCAACGACGTGCGTTTCTCTTCGGTCTGCTCGCCGGCGGTGGGCTGCTCGGGCTCCGCTCCCTCGCGACGGGGCTGCCCCCGAGCTTTCTCGCGGAGGCGCGCGCCGATACGCCCCCTCCGCCCGACACCGCTCAGTTCTTGATCCTCAGCACCTCCGGCGCAGGCGATCCGCTCAACACCACGGCACCGGGGAGCTATGGACACGAGGCGGCCGGCGCCGTCTACAACCCTCACCCCGAGCTCGCGCCGACTCCCATCCAGCTCGGCTCCGCCTCGTCGATCGCCGCGGCTCCCTGGGCGGCTCTTCCCCCGGAAATTCTGGCGCGCACGGCCTTCTTCCACAATTCGACCTACACGCTGAACCACAGCGACGAGGCCAAGGTCCTGCGCCTGATGGGGTCGGCCAAGCGGCTCACCAACGGGGTCGTCAACGGCGAAGACATGGCCGTTTCCATCTACTCGAAGAGCCTGGCCACGCGGCTTGGCACGCTCCAGGTCGAGCCCATCTCCGTCGCGCAGGTCGGCCTGAGCTACGATGGGCGCGTGCTGAACAGCGTGCCTCCTTCGGCCCTCAAGCAGATCCTCGGCGGGCAGAAGGGTGTCCTCGGCGACCTGCGCAAGCTGCGCGACCAATCGCTCGATCAGATGCGGGACAAGCTCAAGGACAGCAGCCTGCCTCAGCGCAAGTTCCTCGACGCCTACGCCACGAGCCAGGCCCAGGTCCGAGCGATCCAGGAAGACTTGCTAGCCCGGCTCGACTCGATCAAGTCCGACGATCCCGACGATCAAATCAGCGCGGCCATCACCCTCATCTTGATGAAGGTCAGCCCCGTGGTGACGATATCCATCCCGTTCGGCGGGGACAATCACACCGATCTCGGGCTTGGCCAGGAAGCTGCCGAGGTGGTGAGCGGAGTTGCAAGGGTGAAGGGCGTGCTCGACGGGCTCGGCGCCGCCGGCCTCCACGATCGCGCGACGCTCGCGCTCTCCAACGTCTTCGGACGCACCTTCCGCGACGCCAAGGACGGGCGCACCCACAACGCCGATCACCAGGTCACGGTGATGATCGGCAAGGGAGTCGCCGGCAGCGTCATCGGCGGGATACGGGATCTGGGCCCGGGGAAAGACTTCGGGGCTTCTGCCATCGACTCTTCCACGGGCCTCGCGGCGGACAAGGGGGATGTCACCACGACCGAGACGCTCGAATCCACGGGCAAGACGCTCGGGGCCGCGCTCGGGGTGGAGGTCGCGACGCTGGAAGCGCGAATCACGGGCGGGAAGATCATCAAGGCAGCTCTCGCCGTCTGACTCGTGTTTCGCCCGTTCAAGCCCGGATCACCCTCACGGTTCGTCCCCCCGCGGTGACGGCGTCGAACGTCGTCAGGCGCTCCGCGATCGGCGCGAGATCCGGCCGCCGATCGAAGAGCACGAGCCACCCGCTCTTCAGCCCCAGCTTCGCGAGGTAGCCATCGAGCTGCAACAGCCCCTCGGGCAAAGGGTCGACGCGCCCCGGGTGCCAGACCTTGATCTCGATCGCCAGGGTGTCGCGCCCGTGCTTCACGCACAGATCCATGCGACCGCGCCCGATCGCGTACTCGCGCTCGATCGATCCGCCGT
>JBDTXR010000627.1:0-4104 GCA_040006075.1 Byssovorax sp.
AGCGTGGTTGCGGCCCTGGCGACGACCATCTCGGCGAAGCAGCCGCCGCTCTCGCTCCGGCCGAATACCCGGTCTCCCACGGCGAACGCGCCGTCGCCCGCAGCGCCAATCCGGACCACCTCGCCGCTGAAGTCGAAGCCGAGCACGTACGGCTCGGGGAGCTGAAAGACGTTTCGCTGGGCGAGGGCGGGATCCATCTTGTTGATCGAGGCATAGTCGACGCGGACCAGGAGCTCGTCGTCGTTCAACGACGCGATGGTCTTCTTCTGCAAACGAACGGGCGCGCCCGCGTGGTCGATGGCGAGAGCGTCGAAGGTGACAGCGAGTTGCGACATGAGGATCTCCTCGGTTCGAGGACACGAGTCGTTCGTGGCCTGACCGCGTCGAGGGTAGTCGGCCGACGAAGAGAGAGCCATGCCGCGGCGTCCGGACAATCGCCGTGATCGTCCGGATCGCGATCGCGCTCGCTACCCGGCCTGGCGCGCGCTGCGGCCGTATTCGCGCGGCGAGCAGCCCATGACGCCGCGGAAGGCCTTGCGGAAGGCGCTGTCGGACTCGTAGCCGAGCGAGAAGGCGATCTCCGAGATGGACTCGCTCGACGTCTCGAGGCGCTGGCCCGCACGGAGCATCCGCCAGCGCGTGAGGTACTCGATTGGCGTCGATCCCACCGTCTCCTTGAAGCGGAGCGCGAAGACGGAGCGTGACATGCCCACGTGCTCGGCCAGCTCCTTCACGGTCCAGGGATGCGCGGGACTGGCGTGCATGGCCGTGATCGCCGCGTTCATCTGCCGGTCGGCGAGCGCGAAGAGCCAGCCGACCCCGCGGAAGGCCGCGTCCGCGAGGTGGAGTCGAAGGGCCTGAATCAGCATGGTGCACGCAAGCTGCTGGGCGATGAGCGCGCCGCCCGGCTGTGGAGCGCGGAGCTCGTCGCGCAAGCGCTCGAGCGACCAGCGCAGGGTGGCCTTCTGGGCCTCGTCGCGAATGTGGACGACGGGTGGCAACGCTTCGAGGAGGAACTCCGCGTGAGGACCGGTGAGATGGAAATAGCCCCCGACGAAGCTCGGTCCCTCCCCCTCGTGAGGCGATAGGCCGCCGGCCTCCCGGCGCGCGCGACGCAGCTCTTCGGAGTCGACCGGCGCGAGCGCGAGATCGGTCGCCAGGCGAAAGGATCGCCCGCGCGGGAGAAGGAAGCAGTCGCCCGCCGTCAGCAAGAAGGGCTCAGGGAGCCCGTCGACAGAGAGCCAGCACTCCCCGGAGACCACGGCGTAGCACTTGATGCCCTCGTGCTCGCGAAACCGGACGGCGAGCCTGGCTCCGAGCTGAAAGCCACCCGCCGCATAGCTGCGCGACGCGAGCAGGGAGAGCACATCCGAGAGAGGATCCATGGGCACCCGAGCACGTTCGCTCCGATGCGGCCCTGATTCAAGAGGTCTCCTCTTCACTTCGCCGCGTCACCGTGCGACCGCTCGGCGGGAAGGCCGTGACGACCGCGAGCACCACCGGAGACGTCGACGGCGCGCAGCCGCGATTCATCGTGCCCTTCGGGCGACACGACGGCTTCGTCGGCCGCGTCGCCGATCTCGCCGAGGTTCACCGGCTGCTCCGGACTGACAAAGCCGTGGGCGTGCGGCCCGTCGAGGCCGTCGGGATGGGCGGGATCGGCAAGACACAGCTCGCCGTCGAGTACGCGTACCGGCACCGGGACGACTATCCGGGCGGCGTCTACTGGGTGAACGCGGCGCGCGACCTCCGGGTCGAGATGGCGGCGCTCGCGGAGAAAATCGGGTTGTTCGAGGACGATGCGCCCGACGCAGAGCGGCAGCGAAGGCGGATCCTCGCGGTGGTGCGCTTCCTCGATGCGCGCCCCGATGCGCTGGTGATCTTCGACAACGTGGAGGACCCGCGGAGCCTGCGGGACGAGACGTTTGGCTTCATCCCGGCGCAGCTCGGGTGTCGGATGCTGTTCACCACGCGGCGGCGCGATGGGAGCGGTAAGTTCGCGAGCGTGCCAGTCGGTGCGCTCGGTGAGGAACAAGCGCTGGAGCTGCTCACCGGCGGGGCAGAGCCGTCGCAGGACGCGAGCGAGCGTGAGGCCGCTCGGGTGGTGTGTCGGATCCTCGGCCATTTACCGCTCGCGCTGGCGCTGGCGGCGGCGTTCCTTCGTCAGAACCCCGAAGTCGCGATGGTGGATTTTCGCGATCGGCTGCTCGACGAGGGCGCGCTCGCCGCGGTGGATGCGGCCGGGATCGACGACATCGATCTTCCCACCCGGCACGATGCGTCCGTCGAAGCAACACTGGCTCTCGAATGGAAGATGCTGGCGAGGCTGCCCGGTGAGGGCCAGGCGGAGCGCCGGGTGCTCCAGGCGGCGGCGCTGCTCGGCGAGGCCGCCGAGGTGCCCAAAGCGCGGCTCGCGCTGCTGACGGGACTGGCCGCCACGGTCGAGAAGAAAGGGTATCCGGCGCCGCTCACGGCGGCTCTCAAGAAGCTGGCGGATCTGTGGCTGGTCGAGGATCTGGGGGAGAAGGCGATCCGGCTCCATCCGCTCGTGCGCGAGTTTGCCTTGAAGCAGATCGAGGCGCGGGAGGAGTTTGCGTGGGAGTGTGCTGGGAACCTCGGAGAGGCCCTGTGGGACATGGGGCGGCTCAATGACGAGGTGGCGGCGCGCGGCGTGGATGCCGTGATTGACGATCTGCGGGTGGGCGTAAGGCTCTCGGGTGAAGGGAAGGTCGACGCGGGGTGGATCGAGCGGTTGCTCAAGGTGCTGGATCGCGAGGCGCACTGTTTGCGGAGGTGGAAACCGGCCGAAAGGCCGGAGTTTCTTTTGCAGCAGGTGCGCAATCGATGCTTCGCGATGGAAGAAGAGGACGGGTGTGGGCTGGCGGAGGGCGTGCTGGCCAAGCGAGGGCTCCGCTCGTTGCGAGAGCTCGTCCGGAGTGGCTGGGAGTCGGAGGCGCTCGTCCGCACGCTCGAAGGGCACACGCACACGGTGAGCGGCGTGGCGGTGACGGTGGATGACCGCTCGGCCGTCTCCGCGTCTCTCGACAACACGCTCAAGATATGGGACCTCCGCACTGGGCAGCTTATCCGAACACTCGAAGGGCATACGAGCGGCGTGAGCGGCGTGGCGGTGACGGCGGATGGCGACTGGGCCGTCTCCGCGTCGTACGATGAGACGCTCAAGGTCTGGGACCTCAGCAGTGGGCAGCTCTTGCGCACCCTCGAAGGGCATACCGAGCCAGTGACCAGCGTGGCGGTGACGGCCAATGGCCGTTGGGTCGTCTCCGGGTCGGAAGACAAGACGCTCAAACTATGGGAGCTCCGCAGCGGCGAGCTCGTCCGCACATTCTATGGGTATACTATGGTGGCCGGGGTGGCGACGACTGCGGATGACCGCTGGATCGTCTCGGCGTCTCAAGATAGTCGTGCGCTCCACGTGTGGGACTTTGGCAGCGGGCAACACGTCCGCATGCTCGAAGGGCATACATCTTTTGTGGCTGGCGTGACGGTGACGGCGGATGGTCGCCGGGCTGTCTCCGCATCATGGGATCGCACGCTAAAGGTGTGGGACATCGTCAGCGAGGAGCTTCTCCATACACTCAAAGGGCATACATCTTATGTGCATGGCGTGGCGGTGACAGCGGATGGCCGCAGGGCCGTCTCCGTATCGGACGATGAGACACTGAAAGTATGGGATCTCGAAAGAGGGCGGCTCGTCCGCACCCTCGAGGGGCATACGAGCGGCGTGCACGGCGTGGCAGTGACGGCGGATGGCCGCTGGGCTGTCTCCGCGTCGCAGGACAACACGCTCAAGGTCTGGGACCTCGGCAGCAGGCAGCTCGTCCGTACCCGCACCCACGAAAGTCGTGCGAGCGGCGCGAACGGCATGGCGGTGACGGCGGATGGCCGCTGGGCTGTCTCCGAGTCGTCGGATAAGACGCTCAACGTCTGGGACCTCGGCGACCAACAGCTCGTTTGGTCATTCGAAGGCACGGGGCGAGTGAACCACGTGGCAGTGACGGCGGACGGCTGCTGGGCTGTATCAGCGCGGGCCGACGACCCGCTCAAGGTCTGGGACCTCCGCAGCGGGCAGCTCGTTCGCAC
>JBDTXR010000628.1:0-4066 GCA_040006075.1 Byssovorax sp.
GCGCTGACGGGAGATTGGCAATAAGCGCAGTACCCCTGCGACATGCCCGAGATGTCCTTCTTGAGCGTCTTGTGCTTCCGCCAGACCGGCGGGAAGTGGGGCTTGCCCGTCTTGTCGAGCGGCAGCAAGCCCGGAGCATACGCCGCAAACCCGGCCTTTCGCGTGGCTCCCTGCTCGGGGAGTAGCTCGAATGCCTTCGCTTGCTTCCGGAATTTCGCCGCGTTGGCGCCGAAGGCCGTGTCGACCTTCGACTTCCAGTCAGCGGGTGCGCTGAGGCCTTTTCGCTGAAGTCGAATCACTTCGTTTCCCGCCCTTCTTCTTGGCTGTCGCCTCTTCGATGTTCGTCAGGAAGGCGAGCTGCGATCTGGCAATCTCCGACATCAGCGGCCCGTTGCCCTCTCGCTCTTCTTCCCGCGCCATGAGACCTTGAAGCTCGTCGAGCACGCGCAGGAGCTCCTTTCGTTCGCTCTCGGTCTCGGTGCCCTTCTCGACCTTCTTCCGCAGGTCCCGCGCCCTGTTCTCGTGCGAGATCTCGTAGGTGGGGGAGAGGCGCGAGGGGAGGTTGAAGACCGCGCCGTCGACGAGCACCGAGTCGACCTCTGCTCCGTCGAGAGCGGCGATCTCGCGCTTCGTCAGCTCACGCACTGTCGTCCCGGCACCGGGCTTCTCGTCGAGCACCAGGATCCGGACGTGATGCTCCTTGTCGTCGATCGCGGCTTGCACCACCTCGGGCGAGTGCGTCGTCAGCACGAAGCGCGTTGCAGGAAACAGGCTGGTGAGCTGGCCTGTCACCAGTCGTTGCCAGCGCGGATGGAGGTTCAAATCGACCTCGTCGATTACCACGATGGCCGCTCCTGCGAGCGGATCTTCGAGCGTCGGGAAGTGGAGAGTATACCGGATCACCAGATCGAGGACCACGGCGAGGGCGGCGCGGTAACCGTCGGAGAGATCGGTGATTGGAAGGGTGAGGTCGCCGCGCCGGAAGGCAACGAATCGGCGCTCCTTCTGCTTGACGATGGCCACGTCATCAATGCGAGCGTCGAGCCCCCGCAGCCACGCTCGGAGTCGCTCCCACGCGGTGCGCGCGGCGAGATCGTAGGAACTCCGCTCTTCCAGGAGCGCGGCGTAGGCCGAGAGATCCCGGAAGAGGTACTCGTCGAAGTCGAACAGCGTTCGTCCTGCGGGGCGGCGCAAGGCGTCTTCGAGGTTGTCGGGGACCGGCAAATCGAGGGAGGCGTTCCACGTCGGATCGCCGAGCACCCGCGGATCATGACTTCGCGGCCTTCGTCGCACGGGCGGTCGCAATGCACGGTACTGTCCGTACGTGAAGACATGATTGCCCGGCGGCAGCTGCGTGCGTTCCTCTTCGTGTTCGGTGGGCCCTTTCTGCCATCGTGCGAGGGGCTTGCCGTTGGCGTCGAACAACGTGAGCGCGGCCGTGGAGGCGCCGCGCCGGAGCGGGAAGTCGTGCAGCCCTTCGTTTTCGCCTCGGGCGAGCGAAGCGATGGACTCGGCGATTGTCGTCTTCCCCGAGCCGTTCAACCCGAGGATGATCGTGATCTGGGCGTCGAGCGGGATCTCGGCGCGGGCGAAGCAGCGGATGTTCTTCAGCACGAGCGTGGCCGCACCTGCTGGTTTCTTCGGCGGAGCGACACGTGGTTTGGTGCGGGGGCGTCGCGGGGGCACGCGCGCAGAATAGGGGAAACCTCTGCGCTTTTGCGACTCCGCGGACGACGCCGGCACGGAAATGTGTCGAGGCATGTTCATGATCGCGCGCGGCCATGAGCCGCCGGGGAGCGTTCGCGAAGGGCAGACGAGGGGGCGAAGGACCGCGCGGCGCGGCGATGGACGTCGAGGCGTTGGAATCCGACCATGAATAGCAATCGACGCGGGGGAGGCGCTGGTTGCGTGAAATCGACCGTCACCCGTCCAGGATGACGTTTTCTCGTGGATCGCGGTGGTCGCGCCGAGCTCGGCTGGGAGGATTCGGCCTATTTCGCCGCAGCCGGCGTCACGGTGTGCTTCATCATCGCCGCCACCAGGAACCCGATGATCACCCCGCCGAGATGGCTCATGAAGCTCACCTGCGGAGTCACCAGGTCGAACCCCGATTGCGCCACGACAATCAGCGCCATCGCCCGCAAACGCCGCTTCGCCACCGGCGATCCCTCCACGCGCCCCCCGCGCAGCAGCACCGCCACCGTGGCGCCCACGAGGCCCATGATCCCGCCCGAGGCCCCCACCAGCAGCTCCGCTCCGCTGGCGCGGAAGCGGGCTACCAGCACCGCGATCAGCATCATCCCGATCCCGGCGAGCAGGTAGGTCACCACGAAGCGCACGCGCCCCAGGGCGCGCTCCACGTAGGGCCCGAGCACGTAGAGCCCGCCGAGGTTCATCGTGACGTGGAGCCACCCGAAGTGGAGCAGCGTCGCGGCCACGAGGCGCCACCACTGGCCCGCGAGCACGAGGTCGGGCTGCACCGCGCCGAGGCGGGTGAGGATCGGCTCGTCGGCGTCGCGACCTTCCAGGCTGCAGCCCGCGAGCAGCTCGACCACGAACATCGCCAGGTTGGGGACCATCAGCGCGAGCGTGGCCCACGCGCCGGAGGCGATCGCGCCCGCCTGATCGCCGTAGCGATCTTCCTGATCACGCTCTTTTTCCAGGCGTCCCAGCGTCACCAGCGACTCGATGCTCAGCGAGGTGGCGGCGTCGGCGATCGGATCGTCGAGGCGGCGTCGCGCGCTCGTGACCAGCGAGGCATCGGCGCGCGCGACGAGATCGGCGAGCACCTCGCGCGGGGCCTTGCGATCGGCGGGGTGCGCGCCCGCGGCGAGATCCGCGGTCGCGAGCCAGAAGGATTTCAAGGCCTCGGAGTAGCTCGCGAGCGGGCCGCGGAAGAGCGAGGCGACGCGATCGGCGCGGCCGGTGAAGGCGAAGACGAACAGGAGCGAGACGCTGCGGCCCCCGTCGGCGCGGGCGAGGACGGGCTCGGCGCGGCGGTAAGACGCGACCAGCGCGTCGAGCTCGCCGACCTCGCCGAGGGCGCGGAGGTAGACGAAGAGCAGCGCCGGATCGGCCAGGAGATCGGCCTCGGGGATCCGCGCGCGCAGCCACGCGAGCACCTCGTCCCAGCGGCTCTCCATGCGCAGGCGATGCATGCGCGCCTCGCGGGCGTAGCGCGGTGAGCTCTGCTCGAGCTCGACCAGCCGCGCGCTGGCCTCGGTGAACGCGCCGGCCTGCGCGAGCGCGAGAGCCCGCAAGATCCGCGGGCGATCCCACCAGCCATCCATCGGGTGGAGGAAGCGTACGATCGACGCGACGCGCGCCGCCGCCGCGTAGCGTTGCCGGTTGCCGAGGCGACCCACGAGGGCGTAGCCGAGCGACGGGATCGCCACGAGAACAAGCCAGATCGCGCCCGCGAGGTACCCGACGCGGTCCGGGAAGAGCAGCTCGCCCGCGGCGGCGACGAGGAGCACGATCCCCGTCGCGGAGGCCCACCCCCACGCCCGCTGACGGAGCGCGCGGACGAAGAGGAGCAGCGAAGAGAAGGCCGCGAGCGGGAGGAAGACGCTGTTCTGATCCATCGAGAAACCAGGCGCCGGAGCGCTCGGGCTCAGTCGACCTTGACCGTGAGCGCGAGCTCGCGCGTCTCGATCTGGCAGCTCGCCGCGCTGCACACCGAGAACGAGAACGTCCCGCTCACGCGCGCGTCACCCGAGGCGGAAGGGACGAAGGGCACGGTCATGATCGTGCGCTCCGGCGCGATCCGGAGCCCCTCGGCGCGGACGATCGGCGTCGGGTAGCTGACCCCGCCCGAGGCCGCGCCGAGCTTGAATTTGTAGGGATACTTGTCGTTGCAGTGCCACTCGCCCTTGGCCACGAGCACCACCTGCACGTTGCCCTGCTGCCCGACGGTGTAGCGCCCCGACGACTGCATCCAGGTGTTGAACGATCCCTCGGTGACCTTGGGCGACATCACCTCGACGATGGGCTTGGGCTCGACGGTGGCCACCGCGGTGGGCGCGGCGGTGGGCGCAACCACGACCGCCGTCGCTGTTGCCGTCGC
>JBDTXR010000629.1:0-4062 GCA_040006075.1 Byssovorax sp.
GCCGGCCGCTACTGGATCGAGAAGATCGCCCGCGTCCCCTCGGTGACCGAGCTCGCGAGCGAGGTTCGCTACCGCGATCCGATCTTCTTCCCCAACGATCTCGTCGTCGCCGTGAGCCAGTCGGGCGAGACGGCCGACACCATCGCTGCGGTCAAGGCCGCCAAGGCCGCCGGCGCGCAGGTGCTCTCCCTGAGCAACGTGCTCGACAGCGCGCTCCCGCGGATGGCCGACGGCGCGCTCTACACCCACGCTGGCCCGGAGATCGGCGTCGCCTCGACCAAGTGCTTCACCACCCAGCTCGCGGCCCTCTTGCTGCTGGCCATCTACCTCGGCCGCCAGCGCGGCGCGCTCTCGAAAGAGCAAGGTCAAGAGATCTTGCAGGCCCTCTGGGAGATCCCGAGTCACATGCGCGAGGTGCTCGGCGACGCCGACTACATGCACGTGATCGCCAAGAAGCTCACCCATGCCAAAGACGTGCTCTTCCTCGGCCGCGGCCTCGGCTTCCCCATCGCGCTCGAAGGTGCCTTGAAGCTCAAGGAGATCTCCTACGCGCACGCCGAGGGCTACGCCGCCGGCGAGATGAAGCACGGCCCGATCGCGCTGATCGACGAGAATTTGCCGGTCTTCGTGATCTGCCCGCGCGACTCCCACTACGACAAGACCCTCTCCAACCTGCAAGAGGTCCGCGCCCGCGAGGGTCAGGTCATCGCCATCGCCACCAAGGGCGACGAGGCGGTGATGGAGCTGGCGCAGCACATGGTCTGGCTGCCGAAGGTGAACGACGACGTGCTGCCTTTGCTCACCGTGCTGCCTTTGCAGCTGATCTCGTATTATGTCGCCAACCTGAAGGGGAACGACGTGGATCAGCCGCGAAACCTGGCGAAGACCGTCACCGTCGAGTAGCGCTCCGATCCACCGATCTCGGGTCCAGGGTCGACGCGCTCGCTTTTCTCGCGCAACATCGAAGATCCCCCGCGCCTCCGGCGAGAGAGAGTCCTCCTGGAGGCGCGCGCATGACTCGATCGTTTCGGCTCGATGGACGATTCCAGCTTCTCGGTCGCGTTTTCGGGGTCGCCATCGCCGCGACGAGCTGCGACGCGCTCGTCCCCCTCGATGGACCCGTGGGCGGAGCGAGCCCGTCTTCCTCCTCGATCGGCGGCGCGGGCGGGGTCTCTTCGACGGTGAGCACGTCTTCGTCGGGCATGGGAGGCGCCTCGTCGTCGACCGCAATAGCGTCGTCGTCGAGCGCGACCTCCTCTGCGAGCGTGGGTGGGGGAGGCGCGTCGTCTTCGGCCGCGAGCGCCTCTTCCTCGGGCGTAGGCGGCGCTACCTCCGCTGGGACGGCGGCGTCATCGAGCGCGGTCGCCTCGTCGAGCGCAAACACGTCTTCGGGGAGCGGCAAATCCACGTCGACTGGAGTGGGCAGCAGCGGAGTCTCCGCGGGCGCGGGCGGCGCGCCGACCGATGGGTCTTCGAGCGCAGGCGGGTCCGGGGGCGGGGCGCCGGGCACCACCGCGTCGAGCAGCGTGGCGAGCAGCAGCTCGGGCACCGGCGGCGGCGGCGGAGGGGCCTGCGCCGCGCTCGGGCTCGTTGGTCCGGCCGATGTGCTCGTCGTGAAGCACTACGGCCTCGACCCGCTGATCTGCCAGGGTGGTTTTTTCCTGGGAGGGCCCTCGGCGGTCAAGTTCGCCTCGAGTCCCGCGGGCGACACCGCGATTGCCATGGACCGCCACGATTACATCGTCTGCTACCCCGGGCTCACGTACGTATCGACGGCGATCGCGGCGTTCACCCCGTCAGGAAACCTCCAGGGAAAAGGCCTGGTCTTCAGCGGTCCCATCTGGCCCCCGACCGACGTAACCGACCTCGACATCGACGCGACGGGGCACTTCACCTGGAGTGAATCGCTGCAAAATACCCAGCAGTTCACCATTACCCAGAGGATCAACAGCAGCACTGGTCCTGGCTATTCGGTCACGACCTCGACCCTCGGGGCTCCGAACAGTCCGCAGTTCAGCGCGGGTCATCTCGCCGTCGCTACCGGGCAGTGGACCCAGGCGGTCGACAGCCTGTTTGTGCCGGGCTTCCTCGATGGCAAGCACCTCTTCCCGGCAAATGTTCCCCTCCCGGCCATGCCCAACAGAGGGCTCGACCTCGACGGCAACGGCAACACCTACCTGGCAGGCACGCTGAGCGGCAGCGTGAATTTCGGCTGCGGGATCCTCACCGCCGCGGGCGCGACCGACCGTTTCTTCGCGAAGATCAACGCGGCCGGCGCCTGCGTGTACAGCCGGCGATTCGACGGTCCCTTCAAGATCGGCGTCGACGGCGCGGGCGACGCCATGCTCTTCGCCACATTCTCCGGCACGATCGATCTCGGCGGAGGCCCGCTGGTGAGCGTGGGTATCCAGGATCTGGCCGTCACCAAGCTCGACCCCCAGGGCAACCTGCTCTGGAGCGAGAGCTTCGGCGGCCCCGGCGGCGCGGTGACGCTGAACGAGCTCAGCGTCAGCGCCAGCGGGGAGACGGCGCTGACTGGCACCTTCACCGGAGCCGTGGACTTCGGGAGCGGCCCGGTGACGCCGCCGCCCGGCTGCAATCCGACGTTCGTGATGAAGCTGGGGCCGTCCGGGAGCGTCGATTGGACGAAATTCCTGAACAATCCCGGCCCCCTGGGGGTGGCGCTGAATTCTGCAGGCGCCGTGATGCTGATCTCGGCCAGCAACACGCTGGATGTCGGGAGCGGCCCGGTGCTCACGTCGCCGGGCGTCGTGCTGGCTCAGCTCGTACCCTGAACCGCGCTCGCGAGCACCACCACCGACTTGCCACCGCGCCTCAGGAACTGATCGATGCGACGGAGCTCGTCGTCGTCGGGGTAGTCCGTTCCCGGTTGAGTCACGACCAGGGCGACGAGGTGGGCTGTCGGCCAGGGCCGCGTCGTCACATGCTCCGGACGACCGAGAACGAGCCGGTGATTGTCACCATCGCCGGGCCCGGGCCTGTGCCCTTCTGGAGCGTTGATGTGAAGGTCCCGTCGATGAGGTCGCCGACCGCGCCGAACTTGGTCACGTCGATCGTGCAAGAGCCCAGCGTGCTGCTGGCGCCGTAGGACGACTTCGCGCCGTCGGTGTAGGTGACACCGGTGAAAGGCCCGTCCTTCACACAGTCGTAGGTCCCGACCGCGGCTGTTTTGAAGGCGATCGTCCCGCCCTTGTTCTCGGGCATCGCGGGGAAGACCGCAGCGAAAGCCTGGTAGCCCTGCGAGACGTGAACCGCGCTGCTGGAGTTGTTGGTCATGCCATCGACGATGAACACGACGCCACCGCCGGTCGGGCCACCGGTCGATGTGGAGCTGGCGCCGGAGCTGCCCGAGCTCGTCGCCGTCGTCGTCATTCCACCGCTGCCGGTGCCGCTGGACGTGCTGGTCCCGCCGCCGCCCGCGCCTGGGCTGCCACCGCCGCTGGTGGTTCCGCTCGAACCGCCGCTGCAAGCGAGCCCGACTAGCGCGAACCCCAGGCCCCATGAAACGGAGAGTGTGGAGATTTTCATAAGGCCGGAAGGCAACGCGAGAGGCTTTGCGCTGTCAATCTTTTCGTCAGTGCGCGCTTTCCATCACGTTGTGAAAGGCCTTGTGCACGGCCATGAACTTCGCCTCGAAGTCGGCGCGGCCGACCTCGGGCTTGGCGCACTCGGCCTTCAGCTCGTCCACCGCGGCGATCAGGCCCTGAGCGGCGGCGTGGTACGCGGGCTCGGCCGCGCGCGCGGACTCGGGGACGTCCTTGTAGACGGTCGCGGCGCGCTGCTCGAACGCCGGGATCGCCTCGCAGGTCTTCTTCGTGCGCTCGGGGCTCTTGTCCGCGTGCCACAGCGGCCCGAGCACCTCGTGGAACTCGTGCACCGAACCCGCCATCTTCGGGTGCTCGCCCTTCTCGCCGTGCTCGTGCTCGCCCTTCTCGCCGTGCTCGGCCTGCTCGTGCTCCTCGGCGTGCTCGGCGGCGGGGGTCGACGAGCCGCAGCCGAGCGCGAAGAGGCCCGCGGACGCGATGGCGGCGAAGAGCGAAG
>JBDTXR010000630.1:0-4061 GCA_040006075.1 Byssovorax sp.
CCGACGTCAGCCGTCGCATTCAATCAATGCTCGACGTCCGCTCCCCCGGCGCAGGGCGCCTCACCGAAGCCGGCAAATCTCTCTTCTTCTCGTGGTCGATCAGCGGCAGTCGCCAGATCTGGCGCCTCGACGGGCCGCAGCATTTCCCCGCGCAGGTCACCGGTGGAGAAGACTCGACCGCCCTCGTCGCGCTCACCCCGGACGGCCGCTATCTCGTCCTCTCCCGCGATCGCAAGGGCGAAGAGAACCCGGGGCTCTACCTCCAGGACGCCGCCGGCGGACCGCTCGTGGAGATCCAGCACAAGTCCGGGGTGCAAACGTCCCTGCAATTCGTGAGCGACGACTCGAAGTCGCTCTACTACCGCGCCAACGACATCAAGAACGATTCGTACGCGATTTACCGCTACGATCTGGTCGAGAAAAAGCGCGAATTGGTCTTCGACAAGGAGGGTATCTGGTCAGTCGACGACTGGAAGAGCGACGGCCGCCTCCTGCTCAGCAAGGAGGTCGGGAGCAACATGGCCGAGTACTTCGAGTACACGCCGGCCACCAAGACGCTCACTCCCCTCTTCGGCCAGGGCGAGCGCGAAGACTATCAGGCCGTGTACGGCGCGACCGAGGGCGAGATCCTGGTCAAGACCCCGAAGCTCGGCGAGTTCCGCCGCGTCTACTCGTGGAAGGCCGGGAAGCTCACAGCGATCACGCCCGAGGTGAAGCACGACGTCGAGGACTTCGCGATCGACCGGCAAAAGCAGCGGATCCTCTACCAGCTCAACGAGGGTGGCTATTTCAAGGTTCATGGCCTCGACGCGAAGACGTACAAGGAGATCAAGCTCCCCGACTTCCCCGCCGGCGCCGACAACGTGTACATCGGCGGGACTACCCGTAACGGGCAGTTCACCACCTTCAGCGTCGACACCGGCAAGGGACCGCTCCAGAGCTACTCCACCGACTGGAAGACGCGCAAGCTCGTCGCCTGGCACGCCGGCAGCTCGCCGGAGATCGACGCCACCCGCTTCGCCCGGCAAACGCTGGAGTCGTACCCGGCGCGCGACGGGACGCCGATACCGATGTTCGTACGCAGGCCTGCCGCCTGCGAGAAGCCCTGTCCCGTCGTCGTCGACTTCCACGGCGGGCCCGAGGGGCAGTCCACGGCGGGCTTCGACCCCGCTGCGCAGGCCTTCATCGACGCCGGCTTCATCTACGTCGAGCCCAACGTCCGCGGGAGCGACGGCTACGGGAAGACCTGGCTCCACGCCGACGACGGGCCCAAGCGCCTCGCGGTGATCACCGACATCGAGGACGCCTCGAAGCACATCCGCGCCACCTGGGGCGACGCCGGCAAGGCCCCCAAGATTGGCATTTACGGCGGCAGCTACGGTGGGTATTCGAGCCTGGTCGGGATGACGATGTTCGCCGGCGCCTACGACGCGGGCGTGGAGATCGTCGGCTTCAGCAACGTGGTGACGTTCCTCCAGAACACCGCGCCGTACCGCCGGCCGCTGCGGATCTCGGAGTACGGCGATCCGGACAAGGACAGGGAGGCTCTGCTCAAGCTCTCTCCGATCACCTACATCGATCGCGTGAGCGCGCCGATGCTCCTGATGCAGGGCGCGAACGATCCGCGCGTCCCGGTCGGCGAGGCGGTGCAGATCTACCGCGCTCTGGAGGCCAAGAAGCTCGCGGCCAAGCTCTACATCTTCGCCGACGAGGGCCACGGCGCCCAGAAGCGAGAGAATCAGGCCCTGATGCTCGGGCACGCGGTGCGCTTCTTTCAAGAGCACCTCCAGGGCAAGAAGGCGCAGTGACCGCAGAGGGCCCCATGGCGACGATCTTCGAAGACATCTCGGGCGCGATCGGGCGCACTCCGCTCATTCACCTCCGCCGCCTCTCGCGCGGGCTGCCCGGGCAGCTCGTCGGCAAGCTCGAGAGCCGGAATCCCGGCGGCAGCGTCAAGGATCGCATCGGCCTGGCGATGATCGTCGACGCCGAGAAGAAGGGCCTCTTGAAGCCCGGCGCGGTGCTGGTCGAGCCCACCAGCGGCAACACCGGGATCGCCCTGGCCATGGTCGCCGCCTCGCGCGGATACCGCCTGATCCTGACGATGCCCGAGTCGATGAGCGCCGAGCGCGTGGCCTTGCTCAAGGCCTATGGAGCCGAGATCGTCCTCACGCCGGGCACGCTGATGGTCGAGGCCGTGGAGCGCGCCCGCAAGCTCGTGAGCGAGACCCCCGGCGCGGTGATGCTCCAGCAATTCGAGAACCCGGCCAACCCCGCCGCGCACCGCGAGACCACGGCCGTCGAGATCTGGGAAGACACCGACGGAGCAGTGGATTGCGTGGTGGCGGGCGTGGGCACCGGCGGCACGATCACCGGCGTTGGAGAGGCCCTGAAAGAAAAGAAGCCTTCAGTCCTCATGGTCGCGGTCGAGCCGAAGAACGCCGCTGTCCTGAGCGGCGGCCGCGCCGGACCGCACCTGATGCAGGGGATCGGCGCCGGCTTCATCCCGAAGATCTTGAATCGCGCCATCATCGACGAGGTGCTCCCCGTCGGCGAGGACGACGCCTTTGCGTGCGCGCGCAGGATCGCTTCGGAAGAAGGGATCCTGGTGGGGATCTCCGCCGGCGCGGCCCTCACCGCGGCGCTCACCATCGCTGCGCGAGAGTCGATGAAGGGCAAGATGATCGTGGTGATCCTCTGCGACGGCGGCGAACGGTACGTGACGACTCCCCTGTTCCAGGAGCTGATCGCGGACCGCCGCCGCCCGGCGAAGAGGTGATCACAGCGCGTATCCGGTCTCGCCGTGCTCGGTCGAGTCGAGGCCCTCTCGCTCGTCGGGCACCGGCACCCGGAGGCCGATCACCTTGTCGAGGATCTTGAGCAGCACGTACGTCACCACCACCGAGTAGACGCCCACGGCGAGGACGCCAATCACCTGGGTCCCGAGCTGGCCCCAGTTGCCGTAGAGCGCGCCGTCGTTACCGGCCTTGTTGAAGGCCTTGCTCGCGAAAACGCCGGTCAACACGGCGCCGAGGAGGCCGCCGACGCCGTGGACGCCGAAGGCATCGAGGGAGTCGTCGTAGCCCAATCGCTCCTTGGAGACGACGGCCACATAGCACACCACGCCGGCCAGAGCGCCGATGATCACCGCGGCCCAGGGCGCCACGAAGCCCGCAGCGGGGGTGATCCCGACCAGGCCCGCGACCAGGCCCGAGGCGATGCCGAGGGCGGTCGGCTTGCCGCGATGCGCCCACTCGACCGCGATCCACGAGGCCGCTCCGGCCGCCGCGGCAACGTGGGTATCGACGAGAGCCAGCGCAGCGACGTTGTTGGCGCCGAGGGCGCTGCCCGCGTTGAAGCCGAACCAGCCGAACCACAGGATACCCGCGCCGGTGAGGGTCATCGTCAGGTTGTGCGGTTGATGCCTCTCGTGAGGATAGCCGGTGCGCTTGCCGAGCACCAGCGCGCAGACCAGCGCCGAGGCGCCCGCGGCGAGGTGGACCACCGTCCCACCCGCGAAATCCAGGGCTCCGCGCTGCGCGAGCCACCCCTTGTCGGCCCAGACCCAGTGGGCCACCGGATCGTACACCAGCGTCGACCAGAGCAGCACGAAGGCCACGTAGGCCGAGAACTTCATCCGCTCGGCGAAGGCGCCGGCGATGAGCGCGGGGGTGATCACCGCGAACATCATCTGGAAGGCGCAGAACGCGAGGTGGGGGACAGTCCCCTTGGCCTCGAAGGCCACCCCGCGGAGACCGACGAACTCCAGTCCTCCGATCAGCCCGCCGTGGGTCGCGCCGAAGGAGAGGGAATAGCCGATCAGCACCCACTGGACCGTAACCAGAGGGAGCGCCGCGAACGAGTGCATCAGCGTCGCCAGGACGTTCTTGCGACGCACCATGCCACCGTAGAACAGCGCCAGGCCAGGGGTCATGAAGAGGACCAGGGCGCACGAGACGAGGAGCCAGGCCGTATCACCGCTATCGACCGTCATGCCTCACGAGATAGCGCGCCCCGTGTTTCGCCCAGGTTTCGTGCGCGCGTCCGGATAGCGCACTGCG
>JBDTXR010000631.1:0-4060 GCA_040006075.1 Byssovorax sp.
GCCAAGCTGGAGAAGGCCGATCTGATCGGGCTGAGCGGCCTGATCACGCCTTCCCTCGACGAGATGGTCCACGTCGCCCGCGAGATGGAGCGCCAGGGCTTCAAGCTGCCTTTGCTCATCGGCGGCGCCACGACCAGCCGCGCGCACACCGCCGTGAAGATCGCCCAGCACTACAGCCAGCCGGTCGTTCACGTGCTCGACGCCAGCCGCGCCGTGCCCGTGACGACCAGCCTGCTCAGCGACGATGGCAAGGCGGCCTTCGTGGCGCAGCTCGGCGCCGACTACGAGAAGCTCCGTCGCATCCACGCGCAGCCGAAGCACAGGCTGATCTCGCTCGCGGCGGCGCGCGCCAACCGGACGCCGATCACCTGGCGCGCCGAGGACATCGCTGCGGCGGAGCGCACCGGCGTGCAGGTGATCGAAGACTTCCCGCTCGCCACCCTGCGCGAGTACATCGACTGGACACCGCTCTTCCACACCTGGGAATTGAAGGGTGTTTACCCGGCGATCCTGGGCCACGAGAAATACGGTGAGCAGGCCCGCCAGGTCTTCGCCGAGGCCAGCGCGCTGCTCGACCAGATCATCGCGGGCAAGCTCCTCACGGCCCGCGCGGTCTATGGCCTCTTCGAGGCCAACTCGGTGGGTGACGACGTCGAGCTCTACGCCGACGCCGAGCGCACCCAGGTCCTCTCGCGGTTTCATTTCCTCCGCCAGCAGACGGCCTCCGAGAAGGGCGATCCGAGCCGATCTCTCGGCGATTTCGTGGCCCCGCGCAGCACCGACCTCCGCGATCACCTCGGCGCCTTCGCCGTGACCACCGGGATTGGCCTGAAAGAGCTGACCACGAAATACCGGGCCGAGAACGACGACTACAACGCGATCATGGCCGAGGCCCTGGCCGACCGCCTCGCCGAGGCCTTCGCCGAGTGCCTGCACGAGCGGGTGCGGAAGGAGTGGGGCTTCGGCCGCGACGAGGGCCTGAGCAAGAGCGATCTGATCGCCGAGAAATACCGAGGGATCCGCCCCGCGGCGGGCTACCCGGCCTGCCCCGATCACACCGAGAAGGGCCCGCTCTGGAAGCTCCTCGACGTGGAGAAGAGCACCGGGATGAAGCTGACCGAGTCGTTCGCGATGTGGCCGGGATCGAGCGTGAGCGGCCTGTACTTCGCCCACCCCGAGGCCCGCTACTTCACCCTCGGAAAGATCGACCGCGATCAGGCCCTCGACTACCACGTTCGAAAGGGCCTGAGCCTCGCCGAGGTGGAGCGCTGGCTGGGCCCGAACCTCGGCTACGATCCCGCGACCTGATCCCGACTCCGCCGCGCTACGTGGCGGCGCGCCAGACGAGCTTGCCAGTCTCGAAATAGATGTACGCGCCCGAGGGCACGAGGTGGCGGGCCACGCCGGTCACGCCGCTGACCTTGGCCTTGGCGCCGCCGGCGAGGGGGAGCTTCCACAGGGTGCTGGTGGTGCCGTCGCTGGTGGCCCAGTACGCGCTGGTCGAATCGACGGCGAAGGCGGTGATCCCGGGCTCGCCCGTGAGCAAGTCGACGACCGAGGTGTACGGGGCTGCGGCCTTGCGGATCGCCCCGCTCGCGCCGGCCCAGTAGAGCACCGTGGCGTTCTCGGCGAGCAGCACGGGCGCGGGCTGGCCGGTGGCGATCACCGTGGGAGCCACGTTGTTCCCGTTCTCGGGGACGTAGCGGACGCTCGACCCGCTGACCCAGAAGAGCGTCTTGTTCGTCAACAGCAGGTCGTCGGCCACGCCGTACGCTGTGGTCTTGTTCAGCCCGGCGTTGATGAGCACGGACATGCCAGTCGCGTCGGAGTAGTACGCGTAGAGGGCGTCCAATACGACGTGCTTGACAGGCGGTGTGGAGGCCGCGGGTACGTCCGGTGCGGCGTTGCCCAGGAAGTCCATCTTGAGGAACTTGCCCTGGACCCAGGCGATGCTCGTCGTGGTGACGGCGAAGGCCACCACTCCTGCGGTGTTGCTCCGGAGCACCGAGGGTGCGCTGCCGGGGACGAGAGCGAGCGTCTCGATCGTCTTGTCGGTCACGAGAGCGAGCCTGTCGACGGCGAGCTTCATGTCGGCGATCGGGCCGGAGGCCGTCCCGAAGAGCTCGGGGCAGCCGCCCTCGTCGACCACGCCGTCACAGTTGTTGTCTTGCCCGTCGCAGATCTCCGGTCCGCTGGGCTGACACTGGCAGACGGCCTGAGGAGAGCCTCCCTTGGTCGCGCAGCTCCACTCGGGTCCCGGCGGGCACGCCGCCGCATCGGCGCAGGGCTTGGTGCACACCGCGTGGCTCGGGTCGATGTCGACGCAGAGCAGCGAGGCGCAGTCCCCGTTCTTGGCGCAGGGCGCGCCAAAGGCCGCTCCACCGGGGTTGATGCTGCCCGTGCTGGTCGCGGCCTGACCGCCGGTCCCGCCCGCGCTGCTCGTCCCGCTCGTGCCGCCGGCGCTGGTCCTGGTCCCCGTCGTGGTCGCGCCGTCGCCGCCGTGCCCGCCGGTGGTGGTGGTCGTCGTCGTCGTGGCAGTTTCTCCGCCGCCGCAGCCGGCGAGTGTGATCAGGAGCCCGATCGTCGAGACGGCAATCTTCGTTCGCAAGGAGGCCTCCGCGGGGGAATGGTCAGTTGGAACAGCAGAGCTGGCCGGCCTGGCAGTCGGCGGTGACGCTGCAACACCCGGTGATGCAGAGGCCCGCCGCGCAGCACTCGCCGGCCTTGCAATCGCCCGCCGTGGCGCAGCAGGCGGTGGTCGAGCAGCGCTTGGTGGCGGGGTTGCAGCACTCGCCCACCTTGCAATCGGCGGTGGTGGCGCAGCACTCCGTGGCGCAGCGGCCGGCCGAGCAGCACTCGCCCACCTTGCAGTCGGCGGCCGAGGCGCAGCACACGCCCGGAGAGCAGCGCTTCGAGGCGGGATCGCAGCACTCGCCCGCCTTGCAATCGGCGTTCGAGGCGCAGGCGCAGGCGCCGCAGAGGCCGTCGGTGCAGCACTCGCCGGCCTTGCAGTCGGCCGCGCCGGCGCAGCACGCCTCGCACAGGTGGCCGTGGCAGCACTGGCCAGCATGGCAGTCGGCGACGGTGCAGCACTCGCCCGTGACGCAGAGAGGCGGGCCCGGATCCACACCGGTGCTGCTCGACGCGACGCTGCCAGTCGTCGAGCCGCTGGTCGCGACGCTGGTGGTCGTCGTCGGGCCGCGTCCGCCGGACCCACCCGTGCTGCCGGTGGTGGCGGTCGTGGTCGCCGTACCGCTCCCGCCGCAGCCGGGCCCCGCCGCCCAGGCCAGCGCGAGCGCGAGCGGGATCAGCGCGGCGATCCGTGGAAACGGCCGCGAAGGCGGGGTGGACGCGGTGGGGCGAGGCAAGGAGATCTGGAGCTCGAAGAGGCGGTTTGAAGGCCCGCTCAGGGCTTCTTCTGGGTCGCGCTCGGAGGCTTCGGCGGCGGGATCGGCGTCTCGCGCCCACCTTCGGGCGAGGGCGAGGCCGGTCGCGGCGCGCCCTTCTTGAGCGCCGACTCCACCAGTGCCATCAACGTCCCGATCGGGACAGGCTTGGTCAGGAAGAAGACCGCGTGGCGCTGGAGCGCCCGGACGCGCGCGGTCTCGGACACGTCGGCCGTGATGACGTACACCGGCGTATCGCGGTTCGGCCCGGGCTTGTTCGCGAGCGTATGAAGGATGACGAACCCGTCGATCACCGGCATGTGCAGGTCGAGGAGGACGACCCCGAACTTCTTCGACGAGAGGAGCCGGAGCGCGTCGCCGCCATTCGCGGCCTGATCGATGTCGCCGAGCGCCTTCAGCGCGCGCGCGAACATGGCGCGGATGGTGGGATCGTCGTCGACGATGAGGATGTTGCTCATGCGGATCGGTCGGGCTGCCAGCCTGCATCACACCACAGACCGCCGTGGATTCCTCCTGAAATGCACGCGCCCGGCACCCCCTCGGAGCCCCTCGTGGTAAGGGGCCGCGCGCGCCGCTGCGCGCCCGGAGGAGCACTACATCATGGCCAAGCTCGCGAGAGAGATCGTCATCGTCGGCGCCAAGCGCACGGCATT
>JBDTXR010000632.1:0-4056 GCA_040006075.1 Byssovorax sp.
CCTCGACGCGGAGCGGGAACGGCGCCGACGAGTGGCGAACGAACGCGCCCTCGCTCCGGACCGGCGAGCGCGCCGCGGCGGTGGCGGGCGAGCGTTCGATGGTCATGTCGAGGGCTCGAAAATCAGCTTGATCGGGGCCCCCTTCGGCAACACGGCGCCCGCGGGCGGCTCCTGATGCGTGAGGCGACCGGTGCCCTCGACGGTGGGCGCAAGGCCGAGCCCGACGGCCGTCTTCACGGCCTCACGCGCGGGCCAGCCGATGAAATCCGGCACGCGCGCCTCGCCGGCGCGCATCGGCGCCGAGGGTGTGACCACGCCCGCGGCGGGGAGCGCCGCCGCCTTGGCCTCGCCGAGCACCTGGTAGGTGCTGGTCGCGGTGTCGCCGGCCTCGGCCTTCTTCGAGAGATCGGCGAGCTTCATCGGCACGCTGCCGCGCGGCGTGACGCCGAGGTAGCGCAGCGCCATCTCGCCGATGCGACGGAACACCGGCGCGGCGACCGAGCCGCCGGCGTGGGTGCCGCCGACCGGCTCGTCGAGCACCACCGCGATGGCGATGCGCGGCTTCTCGACCGGGACGAAGCCGACGAACGACGCGATGTAGTGCGCGTCGGTGTACTTGCCCGTGGTGGGATCGATCTTCTGCGCGGTGCCCGTCTTGCCAGCGACACGAAAGCCTGGAATTGCAGCCTCGACGCCGGTGCCCTCGCCCTCGGTGACCGAGACGAGCATCTCGCCGACGAGCTGCGCGGTGGCCGCCGGGACCACGTCGCGACGGAGGTGCGGCGTGGCCTCGGAGAGCGTGACGCCGGTGCCGTCGTTGACGCGCTTCACCAGCAGCGGCTCGAGCAGGCGACCGTTGTTGGCGATGGCCGACATCGCCATCGCCAGCTGGAGCGTGGTGACGCTGATGCCTTGCCCGTACGCGGCGTTCGCCGTCTCGACCTGCACCCACGGGCGACCGCGCGGGCGGAGCACGCCGGCCGACTCGCCCGGGAACGGGATGCCGCTCTGATCGCCGAAGCCGAAGCGACGCAGACCCTCGTAGAGCCTTGATTCACCGAGCCCGAGCGCGATCTTCGCCGCGCAGATGTTCGACGAGATCGAGAGGCACTGCGTCGGCGTCAGCCACTTCGAAACGTGGGTGTCGTGGATGACGACGTTGTCGATCGCCATCGTCCCCTCCTCGGCGTAGATGGTCGCGTTGGGGGCGACGCTCTTCGCGGCGAGGGCCGAGGCCATCATGAAGACCTTCATCGACGAGCCGGGCTCGAAGCGATCGGCGATGGCGCGGTTGCGGCGCGTATCGGGATCGGCCGACCCGTAGTCGTTGGGGTTGTACCCGGGCGAGCTGGCCATCGCGAGGATCTCGCCGGTCGCCGGATCGACCGCGACGATCGAGCCGCCGATGGCCTCGTAGGTCTTCATCGCGGCCTCGAGCTCGCGCTCGACCGTGAACTGGATCCCCTTGTCGATGGTGAGGTAGACGTTGTGCCCGGCGAGGGCCTGCTCGTCTTCCACGCCCTCGGAGAAGAGCAGGCGGCCGGCGCGATCGCGGAGCCCGTGCACCTCGGAGGCGTGCCCCTTGAGCTCGTGCTCGAGCGAGAGCTCGAGGCCTTCGCGGCCGTCGCCGTCGGGCGAAACGAAGCCCAGCAGCGGCCCGGCGAGCTCGCGGTTCGGATAGAAGCGGTGGCCCTCGCCCTCGATCGTCAGCCCCGCCAGCGGGTAGCGCTGCGTGCGATCGGACAGCTCGCGGATCTTCTGGACCTCGTCCTCGGAGATCCGTCGCTTGAGCCAGGCGAAGCGGCGCTTGCGCGTGAGCTTGTCGGACACCTCCTCGATCGGGAGGTTCAGCGCCTCGGCGAGGCGCGCGGAGTACTGCTGGATCTTCGCCGGCAGGTACTTGGGATCGATGCCGCGGAGCATCTCCACCGCGTCGAGCGAGACGCTCGGGACCTCGACGCTCTCGGCCAGCGGCGCGCCGTTGCGATCGTAGATCGTCCCGCGCTTCGGCTGGATGTGGAGGCGCCGCTGCCGCTGCCGCTCGGCGAGCTCGAACCACTCGTCGCCGTCGTCGATCTGCACGCGGTACGCGCCGGAGACGATGCCGCCGAGGCCGAGGCCCATCAGCCCGCAGAGCAGGCCCATGCGGAGCTTGATCCACCGCGCGCGCTCGGGATCGAGGTTCTTCACGGCGCGCCTCCATCGGCCGCCGCGGGCGCCGCGGGCGCCGCGGGAGCCCCGACGGCGGCGCTGCCGGTGGGAGCCGGATCGGGCCCGTCGTCACCCTTGTCGTCGCCGCCCGGCGCGCTCGACGCGAAGCCGCGCAGCGCGATCACCCGCTCCGGCGGCGGCGGCGTCATCCCGAGCAGCGTGCGCGCCACCATCTCCACGCGCTGCGGCGTCTCGTAGCTCGCGGCCTCGAGCGAGAGCACGCGCTTCACCTCGCGCAGGCGGGCCTGCTCCGCGCGAGCGCGGCCGAGCTTGTAACCCAGGTCGATCGTGCTCCCGCGGAGCGCGAGGTGGACGATGAACGCGGCCACCGTGGCGATGACCGCGACCGTCCAGAGAGCGAGGAACGGGCGCTGCTTCACGCGTCGTCCTCGCGCTCGGTCTCGCTCTCGGGCTCACCCGGGAGGACCCACTCCTCGTCGGTCTCGCGATCCCGGGAGGCGCGCATCGGGGCGCCCTCGACCACGCGCTCGGCCGCGCGGAGCTTGGCGCTGCGCGAGCGCGGGTTCTCGTTCATCTCGTCGTCGCTCGGCACGACCGGCTTCTTCGTGAGCGGGCGCCAGAGCTCGCGCGTCCGGAGCGCGCGCTTCACCAGGCGATCCTCGAGCGAGTGGAACGAGATCAGCCCCACGAAGCCGCCGATCTTCACCACCTTCGGCGCCAGATCGAGCAGCTGCTCCAGCTCTTCGAGCTCGCGGTTGACCGCGATCCGCAGCCCTTGAAACGTCCGCGTCGCGGGATCGACGCCGCCGATGCGGGCCGGCCCGACCGCGCGCACCACCGCCCGCCGCAGATCGAGCGTGGTGTGCAGATCGCCTTGATCGCGCGACTGCTTGATGCACCGGGCCACGCGCCGCGAGCGCCGCTCCTCGCCGTACTTGAAGATCACGTTGGCGAGCTCGTCGTCGTCGAGGCGATCGATGAGGTCGAGCGCCGTCTCGCCCGAGCTCGGATCCATCCGCATGTCGAGCGGGCCCTCGCTGCGGAAGCTCATCCCGCGATCGGCCTGATCGAGCTGCATCGACGAGAGCCCGAGATCGGCGATCATCCCGTCGAGCCCGGCTACCCCGAGCGCCGCGAGGTGGGCCTCGATCGCGCCGAAGCGCCCGTGCACCAGGGTCGCGCGATCGCCGAACGGGGCCAGCCGCGCGCGCGCCATCGCCAGCGCCGACTCGTCGCGATCGACGCCGATCACGCGCGTCCCCGGGATCGCCAGGATCGCCTCGGCGTGGCCGCCCGCGCCGAGCGTCGCGTCGAGGTACACGCCGCCGGCCACCGGCGTGATCGCCGCCACGGTCTCGTTGCGGAGCACCGTGACGTGCGGCTCGCCACGCGGGCGAGGGGGCGGAGGGGGCTGACGCATGGGGACGATATTCTCGACGTTCATAGGCGAAACTGCTCGGCGATCGCGGCCTTGAAGCTCACGAGCTCGACCTCGGTCATCGACTGCGCCGACTCCCAGCGCGGCTTCGACCAGAGCTCGGCGGTCCGCCCCATGCCGGCCCAGAGCACGTCTTTCTCGAGCTCGGCGTGATCGCGCAGCGACGGCGGGATCAGGATCCGGCCCTGCTTGTCGAGCTCGCACTCGACCGCGGCCGAGAGGTACAGCCGGCGGAACGCCACCACGTTCTGATCGAACTGCGGCATGTCGGCGATCTTGGCCTCGAGCTCTTCCCAGGCCTTCATCGGGTAGAGGTGCAGGCAGCGATCGAAGAGCGCGCGCGTGACGACGAGGCGCAGGTCGTTCCCGGCAGTGAGCACGTCGCGATACCGCGAAGGGAGGCTGGTGCGCCCCTTCGCGTCGATCGCGTGCTCGAACTGTCCGCG
>JBDTXR010000633.1:0-4052 GCA_040006075.1 Byssovorax sp.
GCGAAGAACCGGCTCGCCGACAGCAGCATCACGAACGCATCGAGAATGGGCCGCCCACCGACGCTGGCCATCTCGTCGAGCTTGAACGTGATCGCCCCCGACGACTCCCCGTGCGGCGCATACACCACCCGCACCACCTCACGGTTGGTGAGCAAGCCAATCGGCACGCGGCAGTGCCGCAAAAGCCGGTCGAGCTTCGCGGCCGGCGGATAATCCCAGGTCCCGGTGATCGCCTCGGACCTGTCGAGATCGAGCCCGCGGGGAAGGTCCCAGACGAGCATCTCGTAGCGCGCGCCGGCGCGGCTGGCGGGCGTGGTGTCGGCCCCGGCCGAAGGAGGCGAGTCGTCCTGCTTTCGCAAAGCGAGCGTGGGCCGCAAGGTCTGCTTGCCCTCGGGCACGTAGAGCGAGAGCTCGTCGGGGAGCACGTCGAGGGTGTCGAAGAGCTCGGGGCCCAGGCCGAGAAGCTCGGCGAAGAAGCGGGGGAGATCGCCAATCGCGCGGCCGGTGAGGCCTGCATCGGACTCACCCGTCGGCGGGCAGAGGGCGAGGAGCTTGCCCTGCGTCTCGGTCGTCTGGCGCTCCATGCACTGGGCGTCGACGAGGACTGGAATGGATACGACGAGGCCGTCAATCGGCTGGACCATGCCCAACCATGTCTCGTGAAAACGCTGCTCGACGTCGCTCATCCGCGTGTCTCCGGCCAGAGGACGACCAGGCCCACCGGCTCCAGTCGCCGCAGCGCGACCCGGTAAATCGCCTCGATCTGCTTCGGCTCGCGCTCGGTCTCTTCGTCGATGCGGTTCAGGCGTCCATCCATGTGCTGCCGCTCTTTGCGGAGCTGCTCTTCTTCGCGTTTGTCGAACTTCGCGAGATCGTCGAACGTCATCTGCGAGCGCCGCGCGATCTCGGCAAAGATGGCTTCGCGCTGGGCGACGAGGATCTTGCGAAGCGCCTCGGACTCCTCGGCGCCGCGCTGCCCGAGCTTGCGTTCGGCCTCGTGCGCGAGCGCATCGGCCTCGTCGCGGATGTGCGGCCAGAGGGCCGCGAAGAGCGCGGGCGCCGCGGCGCGGACCTTGTTTTGGTTCCCCTCGGAGACCTCGGTCAGCTTCGGCGATTCGGTGAGGACCTGCTCCAGCATCTCGATGGCCTTCTTGTCGGCCTCCTCGGCAAAAGGCGAGACCTCGGCCTCTTTCCCCTCGATCCACCGCGCGGCGACGCTCACGAGCTGATCGTGGAGCCGTGTCGCGCCGCTGCCGAAGAGCGAGAGTCGACCGAAGGCGATCACCCGAGCGAGGGAGTCGTGCCGGGTGCGGACCACCGTGACGCGGCTGAGATCGTGCGCGCTGTACCCCTGCGAGAGGAACCGACCGAGGACGCGCTGCACGAACGGGTGCTGAAGGTGCAGATGCGAGAGCGCGCTGTTCATGCGCGGTGGGGGCTGAAAGACGATGGGCTGCGGAGGCCGCTTGCGAAACTCCCAGAAGGGCTCGTCGCGCCGTCGCGGAGGGCGGAGCGTATCGAGGGTGCTTTGCCACGACTCGGGCAGCTCGGGCACGGTCCACGCATCGGTCTCGCCGCCTGCAACCGCGCTGAGTCGCGGCGCGCCGGCCAGCTCGAGGCCCACGTCCAGGGTCTCGCGGAGCAGGACGGGATCGAACTCCATGATCTTGCGCGATCGGTTGAGGATGGCGCCCGCTTCGTCGATCTCTTCGCGCAGCTTCTGAAGGTCTCCGCGCTCGCCTTCGAGCTCGATCGTCGCCGTCGCCTTGAGCCCTCCAGCTTCCTCGGCGGCCGTGAGCTTGCCCAGCGTGGCCGCGCCGATGCCCTCTTCCATCACGCCGTTGAGCCGATCGAGGAGCACCGAGCCAATCGATCCGAGCTCGCGCTGGATGGTGTCGACCTTGGCGACGAGCGCCTTGAGCACGAGGTCTTCGGTGCGCTCGGCGTAGATGAAGTAGTGACACCGCACCTCGGGCGAGTCCTGCTGCAAGCGATCGATACGGCCGTTGCGCTGCTCGAGGCGCGCCGGGTTCCACGGGATGTCAAAGTGGAAGAGATCGGCACAGTGGCCCTGGAGATTGACACCTTCCCGCGCGGCGTCGGTGGCAATCAGGATCCGCACCGCGTGCTCGTCGGCCGGTGAGTTGAACGCGCGCTGCACCTCGTCGCGCTGCTCGTCGCCCATGCCGCCGTGCAACGTGAGAATGCGCTCGTCGGCCCGGTCGGTGCCGTCGATGGCCGCCTGGAGGAGCTGCTGGAGATAGCGCTTGGTGTCGCCGTACTCGGTGAAAATGAGCACGCGGCGATCGGTCCATTTCCTGTCGGCGCGTGGGCCCTTGGCGGCGGCGCCGCCGACCTGCGCTGCGGCGCACTGGTTCTTGCGGATCCAGTCGAGGAGCCAGCGCACCTTGGCGTCCGCCGCGCCGCGTTTCTGCTGCGCGAGCGAGCGCATGCGGTCGAGCAGCTTGCGCGCATGATCGCCGGGCGCGAGCGCCGACGACGCCGCCTCGACGGTGGTCTCTTCCGCCTTGTCGAGCGCGTCGTCGTCGACGCCGTACTCGTCGTCCTCGTCGAGCAGCGAGATCTGCACGCTGGTCCTGGTGCGCCCGAGCGCGACGGCGCGATGGTGCGCTTCCAGCGTGCGCGCGAAGGCCTCGACGCTGCTGAGCAGCCGCTTTTGCAAGTTGATGAAGACGAGCTTGCCTTGCCCCTGCACGGGCCGGACGAGCTCCGTGTATTCGGCGAGGAGCGTGGCCAGCTCGAGCTCGGCGAAGGTCTCGCCTTGCTGGGTGAGCTCGAGGCGGAGAAGGCGTCGGATGGGGAACTGCTCGGCTCCGAGCTTGCGCAGATCTTCCTTGAGCCGGCGCACCATGATGGCGTCGAGCTGCTTCTGCCCGCGCACCGGCACGCCGCGGGTGAAGCGCTGAGGATCGAGGATCTCGAGGAGCGACGAGAAGCTGTTGGAGTGCCCGTTGTGCGGTGTGGCGCTCAGGAAAAGCCGGTTTTCAAAGCGCGGCGCGATGTCTCGGATCACGTCGGTGATCTTGGAGTCGACGGCGTAGCGGCTGGAGCTGGCCGGCGCGGCGACGTGCGCCTCGTCGAGGATCAGAAGACTCTTGGGCGCGCGGTCGCCGAGGTGCTGGAGGAGCCGATCGCGGTACTCGGGCCGCCGGAGGAGCGCGTGCGAGATGATGAACCGCGTGTGCGTGTTCCACGGGTTGACGGCGAAGCCGCGCTCCTGCCGGCGGCGGCCGACGAAGGGGCGGCTCATCACCTCGAAATGAAGCCCGAAGCGATTCTCCATCTCGTCGCGCCACTGAAGGCACACCGACGCGGGGCAGGCGATGAGGATGAAGTCGATGCGCTGCCGCAGGAGCAGCTCCTGGGCGACGAGGCCCGCTTCGATCGTCTTGCCGAGGCCGACGTCGTCGGCGATGAAGAGGTTGGCGCGCGGGAGCTGAAGGGCCTTGCGGAGCGGGGTGAGCTGATGATCCATCAGCTTGATTCCAGCCCGGAACGGCGCCTGAAAGAGCTTCGCGTCGGTCGCGGTGACCGCGCTCCATTTGAGGGCATGCAAGTACGCCGCGAAATGCCGGGGCGGATCGATGCGGGTGATCTCGCCGAGGCCGTGCGCCTCGGGATGGAGCACCCGCGCGCCCAGCTCGAGCTCCCAGAGAACCTCCAGCGGCCTTCCCTGGTTGTCGTCGTCGAGGCACACGAGACGCACGAGCGTGGAATTGCCCTCCGCCGGGGGCGCCACGACACTTTCGACGAGCCATTGCCGGTGACGAACGGCGACGATGTCGCCCTCGCGCGGAGCGTAGCGGGGCGCCTGATGCGCCACGAAGATCGGCGGCGGCGGTGCGCTCTCGGTGGAGCCATGCGCCTGGAGAAGGCGCGCCGCGAGCTGCGGCCGAGCCCGGCTGGCGTCGTCGAGGCCGTGCGCCCGACACGCCACCTTGAGCTCGTCGCGGCCGAGGCTCGCGAGGAGCTCGCGGAAGCGCAGCGTGGCGGTGCGCAGCAGGGCGTCGGCCTGCTGCTCCCTGGTGCCA
>JBDTXR010000634.1:0-4036 GCA_040006075.1 Byssovorax sp.
CCTTGCGGAGCGCGTCGGAAGCTCCCGGCGCGTGTCGGAAGCTCGACCTGGTCGGCGAAACGGCCGTTCGGGGCTACGGCGCCGTCTTTTTTTTCGGTCGGCCGCGCTTGATCACCGGCCGCTCGGTCGGTTCGAGCAGCGCGCCCGGCTCCACTTTCAGGACGTGCGCGAGATTGATCAGCATCGTGAGACTCGGGTTCGTCGCGGCCGCCTCGACCCGCTGAAGCGTGCGCAGCTCGGTGCCGATCGCCTCCGCGAGCGCTTCCTGCGTCATCTCGCGCTCGAGCCGGAGCCGCCGCACGTTCCAGGAGAAGTACTCCAGCACCTCCTGCACACGCCGACTGTCCACGCCCGACGACCTATCCTGCGCGGCGTGGTAAAATAACGGCACTAGAGTCACTTGTGATTGACGGGCCCGTCGTGACTCGCCTACGTTGAGATTCGAAACAAGTGCGGATCGCGGGAGTTGGCGCTCCCCGATCCGCGTGGTCGCAACCTCAAAGAACGAGGCTTTGACATGAATCAGGTACAACGTCCCGCGGACGGCGGGCAAGTGGATGTGTCCATTCGAAAGACGATGTCGCTGTGCTGGAGCGATCCCCGGGAAGCGCGACAGTGGCTGTTCGCCCTGCGCGAGCAGACGCTCGACGCGATCGCGACGGGGGAAGACGCGACGCGGGCGCCGCGACGGCGGATCTTCTCGCGGCACGAGGCGCGGCGGCGGATCCGCGAGGCCGAGGGGGCGATCGCGAGGCTGTTCGCGGCGGCCGAGCGCGGGCTCGGCGAAAGCGAGGTCCCCTCGAAGACGACGTAGCGTGGCTCGACCGACGTAGGGAGGACCGTGCTAGGTTCTCGAAACCATGCGCATCGACAGCCTCACCATCCGGAATTTCAAGGGGATCGAAGAGCGCGTCTTCGATCTCCCGCTGCCGGTGGGGGCGCCGAACGACAGCGGCTCGTTTCATCTCCTGATCGGGGAGAATGGTTCGGGCAAGACCACCACGCTCGACGCGCTCGCCGTCGCCCTCGGGATCTGGCACGTCGCGGCGCCGGCGGCAGGGTGGAGGTCAATCAATCCTTCCGACGTTCGGCTCATCGAGCACCGATACGGCGATACGACGCGTTTTGACCCTGCTCCGTTCTCCGAGATCGAGGCACGTGGCGTCATCGCGGGATCCAACGTTACCTGGAAGCGCATGATCCGCAAAGGTGGGAAAAAGACCACCAACAGTGGGGCGAAAGAGGCTCTCCGTTTGGTCAAGAGCGTGACATCCTATCCGGCCCCCGGGCACGCCGCCACTCTGCCGCTGTTGGCGTACTACGGCACCGGACGGGCATGGCTGCCGGCGCACCAGCGGGAAGCGAAGAAGCGGCCGAAAATGACCAAGCGCTCTCGCTTTGACGTGCCCTTTTGCTGGATGGACGGCCGAATTAATGACGCCGAAGTCAACGAATGGTTCATGTGGGAAAAGCTCGCGGCGGCCGAAAATGGCCAGGAGCGAGCCGGCTATGTCGCGGTAGAACAAGCCGTACTGAGCTGCCTTCCCGAGGGCCGGAGTCTCCGCTTTGATGTGGACCGCAAAGAGCTCATCGTTACGATGGGTTCGTCGTCGATGCCCTTTTACAGCCTCAGCGATGGCCAGCGGGTGATGGCCGCCATGGTGGCTGATCTGGCCATCAAGTCGGTCCTCTTGAACCCGCATCTCGGCAAGGAGTCAGCTTTGCGTTCGCCCGGGGTGGTCTTGATCGACGAGCTCGACCTGCACCTTCACCCGAAGTGGCAGCGTCATGTCGTCGAGGATCTGCGGCGCACCTTCCCGGCGATCCAGTTCGTGGCGACCACTCACTCTCCCTTCATCGTCCAGACGTTGCGGCCCGGAGAGCTGGTCCCGCTCGACGGCCAGCCGCTCGTCGACGAGTACGGCAAGCTCGGGATCGAGAGCATTGCCAAGCTGATGGGCGTCGAACGGCCAGATGCGTCGCCGCGCTATCAGGACATGGTGGAGTCCGCGAGAGACTATCTGGTGACGCTCGAAGAGGCGGCTCTGGCGCCCGAGGAGAAGCTCGCCGCCTACGAGGAGGCGCTCGCCGCAAAGCGCGCTCCGTACGCCGACAACCCGGCGTTCCAGGCCTTTCTGGAGCTGAAACACGAGGTCAAGCTGGGAGCCAGGCGATCAGGCGGGCAGAAGAGCGCGAAGGGCTGAGCGATGCGACCGGTGACCCGCGGCGCGAGCCCCCAGGCGGCCGATTTCGACAACCACCGCGACGCGTTCGTGGAGCTGGCGGGACGCCTGGGTTTCTATTGCTCCTATTGCGAGCGACGGATCCCGACCATGCTCGCAGTCGAGCACGTTCAGCCCAAAGGGCTGCCGCAGTATGCCGCCCTCGCCGGAAGGTGGGACAACTGCTCGCATGCGTCAACTGCAACAGCACGAAGAAAGACAAGGACGTCTTGCTCCACGAGACATTCCTGCCCGACCGCGACAACACCTTCGCCGCGTTCGACTACACGCCTGACGGCAAGGTGTTCCCGAAGGCGGCGCTGTCGGCGTCCGACGCGCAGATAGCGGCTGATACGCTCGCGTTGACCGGGCTGGACAAGCCGCTGTCCGAGGTGCTGGACTCCAACGGCGAGATAGTTGCCATCGATCGGGTGGGCCAGCGGATGGAGGCCTGGATCAAGGCGCAGGACTCCCTCGCCCAGCTTTCTAGCTGCCCGACGAACACGGTGCGTCGACTGATTGCCGCTCTCGCTGTGGAGTCGGGTTATTTCAGCGTCTGGATGAAGGTCTTCGAAGGCGACGTCGCCACGCGCGCTCTCTTGATCACCTCGTTCCGGGGGACCGAGGCCGCATGCTTCGACGCGCAGACCCAGCCGCGGACGCCGAGGCCGCAAAACGGGCTGGCTCACTGCGGGAAGATCTGAGAGAACGAGGAGCCCATTGGCGCGCGCGGCGCTGACCGCGAGCACCACCCAGCTCGATGCGCGCTGCGCAAAGTAATCTTCAGCCCGAGGCGAGGCGGGCCTTCACCGCGGCGATGGCGGCGCTCTCTTCGGGGAAGCCGGCCTCGCCGAGCATCCATCGGAGGAAGCCCGGGTGGTCTTTCGAGGCGACGAGGTGGTTGTCCACCAGGACGTCGAACTGGTCGCTGGAGCCAGCTTCCATCTCGACCTTGACGCCGAGCTCTTTTTCGAGGCCGGCGGCGAGGCTCGCGGCGCGGCATCGGTATCCGCACGCCTGGCTGTAGAGGATCTTGACGCTCACATTTCCTCGGCTCGGCTCAGTGTACCAAAGGTCGGGCCGGTGTCCCACCTGGCCGGTCGAGGTTCTGTTCCCTACCCCCTGCCGTGCGCGCTCGCTCGCCCGTCGCCCGCGCCCGCCGGCAACGTTGCCGCCCTGCGGCGCACAGCGTATAGCCGCGCGCCCAGGAGCCAAGAACCCAGATGATCGACGTGGTCATGCCCCAGCTCGGAGAGAGCGTCGCCGAGGGCACCGTGACAAAATGGTTGGTGCGCGAGGGCGACTACGTCACGCGCGACCAGACCCTGCTGCTGGTCTCGACCGACAAGGCCGACACCGAGGTCCCCGCGCCCGTCAGCGGTGTCGTGGTGAAGCTCGCCGTGCCCGTGGACTCGGTCGTCGCGACGCGGGGCCTGCTCTGCACGATCGACGAGACCGCGCAAAATACGGAGGCGAAGGCCGAAGCGAAGGCTCCGGCGAAGGCGCCCGAGGTGCGGGTCGCACCCGCGAGCGGCGAGACCGCGCACGCGACCGCTGCGGCGCATCCGTCGACGGCCCCCGCCCCGCTGACGTCGCCCTCGACGCGCAAGCTCGCGCACGAGATGGGCGTCGATCTGAGCCGCGTTCAGCCCACGGGCGAGCGCGGGCGCGTCACGCGCGACGACCTGGTGCGCGCCGTCGGACAGCCGAGCGCGCCGAGCGAGGAGGCCCGTGCGACGACGGCGACGCCCGCGGCGGTCGAGCTGTCGCAGCTCATCCAGGCCGGCGGCGGGTTCGTCCCGCCGATCCCGGGC
>JBDTXR010000635.1:0-4033 GCA_040006075.1 Byssovorax sp.
ACACCCTGCGCGACATGGAGGTGCTCTTCGACGGCATCCCGCTCGACAAGGTCACCACCTCGATGACCATCAACGGCCCTGCCGTCGTCCTCCTCTGCTTCTACATCGCCCTCGCCGACAAGCGCGGGATCTCGCGCAAGCTCATCGGCGGCACGGTCCAGAACGACGCCCTGAAAGAGTTCATCGCCCAGCACGCCTGGCTCGTCCCGCCGCGCCCGGCCATGCGCATCGTCACCGACATGATCGAGTTCTGCGCGAAAGAGGTCCCGCGCTGGAACTCGGTCTCGATCAGCGGCTATCACATCCGCGAGGCCGGCTCCACGGCCGCGCAAGAGCTGGCCTTCACCCTCGCCGACGGCCTGGCCTACGTCGAGAGCGGCGTCGCCCGCGGCCTCGACGTCGACTCGTTCGCTCAACGACTCAGCTTCTTCTTCGACGTCCACAACGACTTCTTCGAGGAGATCGCCAAGTTCCGCGCCGCCCGACGGATGTGGGCCCGCTTCATGAAAGAGCGCTTTGGCGCCAAGAAGGCCGAGAGCATGAAGCTCCGCACCCACGCCCAGACGGCGGGTGTCTCGCTCACCGCGCAGCAGCCCTACAACAACGTGGCTCGCGTCGCCCTCCAGGCCATGGCCGCGGTCCTCGGAGGCACCCAGTCCCTCCACACCAACTCTCTCGACGAGACCTACGCCCTCCCCACCGAAGAGAGCGTGATGATCGCCCTGCGCACCCAGCAGATCATCGCCCACGAGAGCGGCGTCGCCAACACGATAGATCCCCTGGGCGGCAGCTACTTCGTCGAGGCCATGACCGACAAGATCGAGGCCGAAGCCATGGAGTACATCAAGCGCATCGACGAGATGGGCGGCATGGTCTCCTCGATCGAAAAAGGCTACCCCCAGCGAGAAATCGCGGCCTCGGCCTACCGCTTCCAGCGCGAGGTCGACGCCGGCGAGCGGATCATGGTCGGCGTCAACAAGTACACGAAGTCGGCCTCGGCCTCCGACAAGTCGATCCCGCTCCTCCGCATCGACGAGGAGACTCAGAATCTTCAGTGCCGGAACCTCGCCGCCGTCAAGGCCTCTCGCTCGGCCGACGCCGTGCGCGACGCCCTCTCCGCGGTGCGCGAGGCCGCCCGCGGCAAGGACAACGTCATGCCGGCGATCATCGGCGCCTCCAGCGCCTACTGCACCGAACAGGAGATCTGCGACGTGCTCCGCGAGGTCATGGGCACCTACTCGGATCCTGCGGAGTTCTAGCCTCTTTCACGGCAAACACGACACCGCTATTCGCCCATGAGCGATTCCCCCGCGCGCGTCTACTCGGTCACGACGACCAAACGTCGACGCTTCTTCTGGAGTGCCTGGTGGACCGGCGCGCCCGAGAGAGCGCCTTTTCGCGCGCCCGACGCCTGGTCCGGCGGCGCCCGCAGCGAAGAGGAAGCGCGCCGCCAGGCGGAAGCGGCGGCCGGAGGGCCTCTCACGCTCGCCCCGCCCATCTGGGCGCGCGCCTTCATCCGCGTTCAGGCGGGCCTCCCGCCGTTCATCGTCCGCGAGCCCAGGCGGCCGCCGCCCGAAGCGCCTCCGCCGCCGCGAAAACGGCCGGCCAGCGTGCCTGTGGGGTCGAGCCCGCTAGCCATCCTCGGGCTCGGCCCCACAGCCACCCTCGCGGAGATCAAGCGCGCCTTTCGCCGGCTCGCGCTCACCACGCACCCCGATCGCGGTGGCAGCGCCGCGGCCTTCATCCGCATCAAGTGGGCCCACGACGAGGCCCTCGAACGGCGCCTCGCCGGCCGCTGATCGGCGGCGATCAGGCGGCCTTGTCTCCGACGATCCGATTTCCTCTCATTTCCAGACCCGAAAACCGCACTACACTGGCGCCCCGACAATGGATCTCACCAGCGCACAGTGCGGCGTCTTCGAAGTCTGGGGCCCGATCGGGCAGGGCGGGATGAGCCGCGTCTGGCTCGCCCGCCACATCGAGCTCTCCACACCGGTGGTCCTGAAGACCCTCCTCGACGGCGGCGAGAGCAGCGACGCCTTCGGCCGCCTGCGCAACGAGGCCCGCCTCATGGCGCGGATCCCGAGCCCGCGCGTCGTCCGCGCCGTCGACGTCGGCGTTCACCAGGGCTTCCCTTACCTCGCGCAAGAGTACGTCGACGGCCTCGACCTCGCCGAGCTCGATCATCGCCGCCGTACGGCCCTGCGCCGCGGGCTCCCGCTCTGGTACGTGTGCGAGGTCGTCAACGAAGTCGCCGACGCCCTCCAGAGCGCGCACCAGACCGGCGTGATCCACCGCGACGTCAAGCCGTCGAACCTCTTCTTCTCTCCGCAGGTCGGCGTTCGCCTGGGCGATTTCGGCATCGCCATGGCCCACGGGCTCCGCGACGAAATGGCCAGCGGCACCCTGCGCTTCGTCGCGCCCGAGGTCCTCCGCGGCGAGGCGCCGAGCCGCCAGTGCGACGTCTACTCGCTCGGCGCCACCGCCTACGATCTGCTGTACGGCACGCCCCCGTTCACCAAGCTCGACGACATCCTCCTCGGCGCGCCGCTCACGTTCCCCGCGGCCCGCTCGGCCGAAGAAGCCTATTTCCAGCACGTCCTCGCGCGGATGCTCGACCGCGATCCCGCGCGGCGCATGGCCTCGATGCGCGCGCCGGTGCGCCTCCTCGGCCCGCTCGGGCACCGCCTCCGCCCGCACCTGCAGGGCATCCCGCGCGGCCGCGGCGAGATCCAGATCGGTCAGCTCACGGTGCGGTGCCGCCTCGGCGACATCGCCGACGCCGAGGTCGACGGCATCGTCAACAGCGCCAACGACGAGATGACCATGCGCAGCGGCGTCGGCGGCGCCCTCCGCGCGCGCGGCGGCCAGATCATCGAAGACGAGGCCATGAGCAGCGGCAAGCGCGCCCTCGGCGACTGCGTGGCCACCTCCGGTGGCAACCTCAAATGCCAGAAGGTCCTCCACGCCGTCAGCGCGTGGCGCGAGGCCTCGTGCATCGCCCGCACCGCGCAGCGCGCCTTCCTCCTCGCCGAAGAGCTCGGCCTGCGCAGCCTCGCCATCCCCGCGCTCGGCACCGGCGCGGCGCGCGTCACCATCGAGTCGTGCGCGTACGCCGCGGCGAGCGCGCTCTCCTGGCACGTGCTCCTCGGCGGCAGCCGCCTGCGCGAGGTGGTCTTCGTCCTCTACGACAAGGCCTCGCTCGACATCTTCATCGAAGAGCTCTCGGGCGTCCTCCTCGGCGACAGCGATCTCGCCGCCGCCGACGAAGAAGACGCCGACGCCCACGATCCGGCGCTCGAAGAGACGATGCACCTCGCCTCGTTGACGACCCACCGCGGCGGTTGACGGCGTTTCACATCGTGGTCGCCGTGAGCGCCGCGAGGGTGTCGTCGACGACCGCCGCCGTCTCCTCCACGCCGACCGCGAGCCGGATCAGCCCCGCGTCGATGCCGATCGCCGCGAGCTCGGCGTCGTCGAGCTCGTGAAAGCTCATCAGCGCCGGCTGCTCCACCAGCGTCTCCACGCCGCCCAGGCTCGGCGCGATCCGCGCGAGCTTGAAGCCGTCGATCACCCGCCGCGCCGCCGCGCGCCCGCCCTTCACCACGAAGCTCACCACGCCGCCGCCGCCGCGGAGCTGCTCCTTCGCCACCGCGTGATCGGGGTGCGACGCCAGCAGCGGGTAGTACACGCGCTCCACCGCCGCGTGCTCGGAGAGGGCGCGCGCCACCGCCAGCGCCGTCGCGTTCTGCCGCTCGACCCGGAGCGAAAGAGTCTTCATTCCCCGGCCAATCAGCGCCGCCGCGTGCGGATCGACGACGCCGCCGAGCACGCCGCGGAGATCGCGCACCAGCGAGATCAACGTCCCCTTCCCCGCGACG
Source organism: Byssovorax sp. (assembly GCA_040006075.1). Classification (GTDB taxonomy): domain Bacteria; phylum Myxococcota_A; class Polyangia; order Polyangiales; family Polyangiaceae; genus JANYGI01. Next base: position 3,882 of record JBDTXR010000635.1, read on the forward strand.
GTCCCCCCGAGGACATCGTTGTGACCGCCGAGGTACTTTGTTGCGCTGTGGATCACGAGGTCAACACCGTGGGACAGCGGGCGCACGTTGACCGGCGTCGCGAAGGTGGCATCGACGATCGACTTCACCCGTTGCGCCCGGCAAATCGCGGC